>OZ245780.1:5700000-6179885 GCA_965227905.1 Methyloligellaceae bacterium | reverse complement strand
TGTGCAGCAAAGGCAGGTGACTTTTGGCCCTATCCCTGGGGAGAGGGTTGGGTGAGGGGAAAGATCTTGAGAACCGAAGGCTGCGAAGACCGCCTCTAGGCCTGCTCGGCCGCCGCCGCGGCTGCTGCCGCGCGCATGGCCGCGAAGGCAGCGTCCTTGCGCCGGTCCCGGCCGCTACGGCGCTCGCCCTGAATGGCGCGCTCTTCAGGCGTCCTGGTATCGATACCGCTGCGCCGGTCGACAGCCGCGCGCCGGCAAAGTTTCGCATTTTCCAATAGCGCATGGCGCGCTGGGCATTGCCTTCGGAAAGGCGACGGTAGACGCGAATGAGCGGCATGATCTGACGAACATCGGATGGAATGCTTGTCATCGGGCTGAGCGCCATGTCCTTGAAGGCGCCGGCACTGATTCCGCAGGCCCGGCAGGCGATGGCAAGCGCCTGGCCGGAATTCTCAGAGACCAGCTTGCTGACGACCTGTTGGTCGATGCCCAGCAGATGCCCGAGGGTGAGGAGAAACTCCATCGGCTTTTCTTCGAACACGAAGCGGAGCAGCATCTGCTCGTTCAACGCACCGCGCCGGATCAGATCGGTGATATAGCGTTCCGCCCGCGTCTCGTCGCTATCCTGAACCTCCTGCTTCATCTTCTTGACGATATCGTCGAGGCAGGCCCGATCGGTGTCGCTGATCTGCGCAAAGAGCGATTGCTTGAGCCCGTCGGAGACATAGTCAAGCAGGCCGACAAGAACGTCGCGCGGCACATCTTCCCGCTCGATCAGCGCGGATTGCAACGTTTCGGACGTTACCGCGCGGGTGGCCACATCGCGCATGGTCGAGGCGGCGATGTCGGCATCTTCGTTTCGCAGCAGGCTATCGACGACCGGGTCCTTGCCGTGCCGGACAAGAACAGCCGAGAGCCGCTGGCCGACGTCCGATCGTTTTGTGACCGCGAGGAGATGTTCCTGGCTGCTGTTCTGCGACAGGTCGATCAGATCGTCCTGGGACAGCGCCGGGCTTCGCTCGAGAACGGGGCGCGCGACAGAGATGTCATCGGCCGCGAGCCGGTGCACCAGATTGCGCGGAATATGTTCTTCATCGGCGATGCGCACGGCAAGCGCTTCGCGCATCTGCGTTTCGAGATCATAGGCAATCGTCTCCAGGATCTCGCCGAAATACTGGTTTTGCTGCTCGGTATAGGCGCCGGGACTGGCAAGAAACACGTCCGTGACCCGGCGCAGCAAATCACGCCGACTCTCGTCGCTCTTATATTCGTGCGCGAGGTAGGCAAGTTCCTTGAGAACCTGGAGCGGGTCTGACATGTGGCGGGCCCGTTTATCGGAACAGGCACTGATCCCTTTAGCTGTTTGGCGGTGCATACCTGCTGTGTCTGCAGGACTGCCGACGAGACATTGTACGCCGAGGGACTTTACGAAGCGGTAAACAGGTTATTCGGGGAAAAACGGGGATTTGCTGGTGATATATTTTGTTTTGGGCATGGGTTATTGGCAGGGGACATAGTAATTGGTGGCATCAACTCGACCGGAAATTGATCCTATGCACCAACTCCGGTGAACGATCGCAGAGCAGAAATGTCCTCGAACCATTTTGTTCCATGAGGTGTTTCGACCTCGATCGACCCATCAGCAAATATAGCGAAAGAGCGGTCTCCGATCTGCCCGCGCCGGATTATCTTACTGGTCGTTTTGGCAGTTTCGGGAATTCGATCGACAGTCTCTGCCAATGTTTCATCGCTATCGCCCACCGGTCCACGAGGTGGTTGCGCTTGCCAAGCTTGGATGTGCCTCGCGGCATTGTCGTAAAAACGTGGAACCGCAGCTTCGAGGCCATCTATGAAGGTTTTTGGTCCGAAAAACTTGCGCTCCAGATCCGTCGCCAAACTGATCACGAACCCTTTCGGCAAGGCGCCTGGTCGGCCGATATCGGCAGTCTCGGGAAATTCTCTCAACTCGGCCACATGGCCGAATGTCTCTCCACCACCTTTCCAAAGAATATTTATTGCCAAAGCCGCGTCGCAATCGTTTGGCAACTGACGTAGCAGCCAATTGAGCCGAGACGTGTACCTTTGCCTGTCCTCAGGGGCATCGACTGACATCCGGCAGAGTACATTTCGTCTCAGTATGTCGGCGATGACTTCAATCGGTCCCGATAGATTTGGGACATTGAACGCCGCTTTTAGTTTTTTCGTGCTTGCAAGCTCGACAGCTTCATCGGTAATCCTCTTACTTTGGCTATCTTTGTGCGACTTTTTCAGGCGAAGATTGACAGGTACTGAAAGCTTCCGACTTAGAATCAGGCAGATATCCTGTTGCTCTTGATGCCAGCCTTTCACGGTGTTGACGACGTCGTGATCACTGTCCGAGATCAGCGCACCAGCATGTATTTTCGATGTCAATGCACTCCATTCCGGGTTCATCTGATGGAACCCGCGAACATCAACGCTCGCATGGGAAAAGTAGCGCAGCATTTCTTTTAGTAGATAGTATTGTTCGGTATCGAAGGATTCGTCACTTCCTGAGAGCAGGGTCGCCTGCGTAACAAGCCTCATCCATGACAAATGATAGAGCGCAACAGAACCGTTTGAACGGGAGGAGAAGTCATAGGGTGTCTGCTCTGGGATTGCAGTCAATTCGTTCGAAATCGAGATAACCGCGTCAATTCCGTTATCGCGCGCCAATTGGACATATCGTGCGATTTGATCAGGCTCGATTCGGCTCGGGCCGATCTTGGCCTCAATCAATGCTTTCCATTCACTTCTGGAAGTTTCGACCACTAGTAGTCCGTCGGGACGGTCGTTTGAATCGTCAATTTTGTTCTTCTTGAACACGACCTCTGTAAACGCTTTGACCCGAGTCATTGGGCCGACACGCCGGTTGAACATCGCCAACACGTCGCGTGCAAAAGGCTGAACAATTGAGAGCGTTGCCAGCAATACCGATGCCGCGTGTTTTTCCTTTTGGCTTGCGGCGGCGACCGGAATAAGGCGGGCGATTTCGCCTGAAACGAGATAGTCTGGCAGATCAATGCGCATTCGTTCAATTCGATCCTTAGCTATCGCATGAGATTAAATATTTCATGACTTTTACTTCGTCTTGCGGTTTTGATCGATTGTCACTTGATGTTACGACAAGTGTAGAAAATTTGATATGCGTGTATGTGATGCACCGCATTTGAACCCTGTTTGTGAATTGACACTCTAGGTACGGTCAGTCGCAAGTCATTGTGGTTCACATTGCTTGTTGTTCGGTTGGGCCATAGTTTCACCGTGAAAGACATGTTCTTCGACGATCTGCCTTTGGACGATGTATTGGCCGCACTGAATCGATCGCCCGGCAATGAGATTGAATCTGGAAAACTTGCGAGCCCGGAGTCCTCTGCCGCCCTAGCGGTCAACACTTTCGGATGGTTCTTAGACAAGCCGGAGCGTCTGCCGCCTATCCCGAACACGGAAGATTTCGGTTGGCCCGCAAATCGCATCACACTCGAAGAGTGCGTTCGCTTCCCTTGGTCAGGTGGCACACACCCCTGGCTTGTTGCCTTCGTCGAGACGCAAACGCACATCATTGGAATCGAATCGAAACGGTATGAGCCGTTTCGCAGCAAGGCGAAAGGTACGTTTTCGGAAGCCTATTGGCGTCCAGTCTGGGGCGAACACATGGAGCCGATCGAGCGCATGCGGGATCGGTTGCGGGACGGCGCGCTGAAGTTCCAGAGGCTGGACGCCGTCCAACTGGTCAAACATGCTTTTGGATTGGTGACCGAAGCCGGACGGTGCAACAAGAAGGCGGCGTTGGTTTATCTTTATGCTGAACCTCAGGCTTGGGCTGGCGGAAGACCGGTCGACCGAAACACCTGCGAGATGCACTCTAAGGAAGTTGAGCAATTCGCGGCTCTTGTGACAGGCGCTTCGGTTTTGTTTCGTGCCTGTACATACCGACAGATGCTGGCAACTTTCGAGATGTCCGTGGACCACAATGTACAGCGGCATGGATGCCGAATCGTGGAGCGGTTCAAACCGTGAGTGGTGCTTTTTTCTCAGCGTCGGGATATCTTGTTCCAGTATTCGTGGCGCTCGTTTGGTTGCGTGGATTGGATTGCTGGATTGTGTCCGGCAACGACGAGAAGTTGGGCCACACACAATTGCAACATATTAATTACCGTTATCAATTATCTGTATTTTATATTTGAAATCAATGCATTATGGTTTGATGCTGCCCTACTATCTTCTTGCGCAGGTTCGACTTGGGTATCCAGGCTGTTCGCATGGATGCCAAGGCCGACTCCATCATGAGCCTCGTAGGTTTCAGGCCCTGCCGCCTGGATTTCCTGATCTAGTCCAGCAATGACGAATGCGAGAGCGGTGGAAGGCTGTTGGACTCGCGGATAACTGTGATCTCGGATGAAATCGAACATGGAAAAATCCTCGCGAGCAGTTAGAAGACAGGATGGTTAACAAACCCGACTCATCCTCCACCACACCAAAACGTCTCGGCGAATTCACCGCGTCCATCCTGGCCGGCACACCGCCGCAGGCGTCGCAGACAGAGACCTTCCCGCCTGACTACGCCACATCGCCCGGCGTTGCCGAAGTCCTGGCCGCTGTCGACAGTGACGCGCCAGCCATCTTCGTCCTCGGCCGTGCGGGCACCGGCAAGACGACCCTCGTCCATTACCTGCGCCAGCTCCACGCAACCAAACGCCAGGTCGTCCTTGCCCCTACCGGCGTTGCAGCTCTCAATGCCGGCGGGCAGACGATTCATTCCTTCTTCCGCCTCCCCTCGCGGTTGCTGACCCCGGCGGACCTGGAAGGACACCGCGCGCGGCGGCTGTGGCGGGAGATCGATCGGATCATCATCGACGAGGTCTCGATGGTTCGGGTGGATATCATCGATGCGATCGACGTCGTGCTGCGCAAGGCGCGCGGCAACCCGATGCCGTTCGGTGGTGTGCAGATGGTGTTCGTCGGGGACTTTTTGCAGCTCCCGCCCGTGACGCCCCGCGGCGAAGCCGAGATGCTCGGGCGCATGGGCTATGGCTCGCCCTATGCGTTCAGCGCGCAGGCGTTCAAGGACCTCGACACTCTGTTCCTGCGCCTCGAGACGATCTACCGCCAGTCTGATCCTGAGTTCATCGATATGCTTGGGGCGCTGCGCGACAGCGAAGATCCGGAACATGCCGAGCAGGCCCTCGCCGATATCAACGCGCGATGCCTTGGCGACCATCGGGACGCGGTGCCGATGCTTCTCTGTGGCACCAATGCGCGGGCGCATCATTACAACGAGTTGGGGCTGAAGGGGCTGACCACGCCCGAGACGACCTATATCGGCACGGTGAAGGACAAGTTCGATCACAAACGTGACCGGCTGCCGGTGCCCGAGACGCTGGTGCTGAAAGCCGGTGCGCGGGTCATGGCCGTGAAGAACGATGGGGAAGGGCGCTGGGTGAACGGATCTATGGGGACCGTAACGCGGCTTGAGCCTGATACCGTGTGGGTCGCGCTGGACCGGGACGGATCGGAAGTCGAGATCGGTCGCGCCGCGTGGGAGAATATTCGCTACGAGTGGAACGAGACGGACGCCAAGGTGATGTCGAATGTCGTGGGGTCCTACAAGCAGATCCCGCTGATCCTTGCCTGGGCCGCGACGATCCATAAGGCGCAGGGGCTGTCGCTGGACGACGTCCGGGTGGATCTCGGCGGCGGGGCGTTTGCGTCAGGTCAGGCCTATGTGGCGATCTCGCGGGCGCGCTCGCTTGAGGGGTTGTCCTTGTCGCGGCCGCTGCGGGCGCGAGATGTGTTCGTGGACCCGATCCTTTCGGAATTCGAGCGATGGGTGGGATGATTTTCAAATTGCTTACTGAAAGTAATTAAATTAAATATCTGTTTTAGAAAGATATTTTTCAAATCTTCATCCGCTTTTCGTCATACCCGGACTTGATCCGGGCATCCATGCAATCTGTCCGTAGGGCGCGTCCGTATGGATTGCCGGATCAAGTCCGGCAATGACGATGGAGGGGTGATGTGCGTGGTACCCGGTCTGTGCCCGCAGCATGTTTCTCGGGGGCACTGAAAACGTGAAACGAAACACCAATCTGAACGCCCCGGACTTGATCCGGGGCCCAGGGCTCCGAGCAGTTCTGTTTCTTTCGCCCTGGGTCCCGGATCAGGTCCGGGACGTTGCTTCTTTACTTGGATGCCACTTCCCAGACCGTCCCATTTTCTCACCCCAAATTAGCAATCCGCTAAGATCTCCGGGTTATGGTACGAATCGGCAACTTTGCCGCGTTCTTGTTTGGTTCTGAGTGATGGAAATCGGTTCGACAGCGTCTGCGATTTTCGGGGCGACATCCGCCGACTCGGTCTTTACGGCCGGGGAGACGAGCATTCGCACGCCTGCTCAGCAATCCGCCGAGGTGATCATCACTGCGCAACGGCGCGAGATCAATGTTCTGCGCGGCTACAAGCCGACTCTCTCGCAAGCTGAAAAGTTACGCCTCTCCGAACTCGAGGATATTGTGCGCGCGGTCGAGAAGAAGTCTCTCGACGGAACGGCGCGGCAGGATGAAATCGACGACCGTACCGAAGCCATCGCCGAGGCCGACGAGATCATCGGTAAGCCGGTCGTCAATGTCGAAGCCGACGAGACACTCGCGGAATACAACGCGCTGAAAGTCGGACTGCTCGAACCGGTGCTCGACACGATCAAGCAGAAACGTGTCGACAGGCTGGAACGTCTGAAGGCCGGCCTTGAGGAGCAGATCGCTGAAAACCCGGGCCGCCGATTGCTGACATCGCAGTTCCAGACCGTCTCGCGGCAGCTGGAAGAAATCAATCCGCTCAACTCGCCGACCGATCTTTCACCGGCGGCTCAGCGGACCTATGACGATGTGGTCGAGTTGATCAACAATCATACGGGCGTGAAACTTGAGCTGACCGTTGCCGAGACCCGCCGCGTCGAGGAACTGCAGGCGTCGATCTCCAATCTACAGAGCCAGCTTGGCCCCGAACTCGGATCCGGGCCTACTGCTGCTGCCGTGTCACGGGCTTATTCGACGCTGGCATTCCGGTAGGGTTTGAGCGGTTCACCCGAATGTCCTGGGGGCTGGCTCTTCTCCGGCTCAATCAATCATCAGAGATGGTAGAAACGATCGTCATTCCAGCGGAGGCTGGAATCCAGCGCGGCAACGACGAATGATGGCATCCGCCCTGGATCCCAGCCTCCGCTGGGATGACGAATTGAGTGGGCGTGGCCCGCATGAGGCTCCGGTGAAACAATTCCCTTGCAAGTGTCACGATCCATCGCACAAAGACACAATCTGCCTGTGCAATGTCTCGGGCACATCGATGCCCTCGTCTGGTGTACGCGCCCGGTTCTCGTAGCGGCGGTCGCCCGGCAGGCGTGTCCCATCGAATGATCCAAGCTCGGCAAAGAAACGCTCGGCGTGACCTTGCCAGCCGTCGGCATCGCCGAAGGCAGCCGGGTCCAGCGCAATGATCAGCTCGCCGCCCCGTGCGGGTCCGCCATCCTTGTTGTCGTTCATGCCGGCTTCATAGCTGAACGCCTCGCCGATGAGACCGCCGGCCAGCAGTTCGACCATGAGCGCAAGTGCGGCACCCTTGTAACCGCCGAAAGGCAACTGGACGCCGTCCAGGATACGGGCGGGATTGGTTGTTGGCTGGCCATCGGCGCCAAGGCCGACACCTTCCGGAACCTCGTGGCCGTCACGCGCGGCAATCATGATTTCGCCGCGGGCCATTGCCGCCGTTGCCAGATCGAAGACCATCGGGTCCTCGCCAGGCCGCGGCCAGCCAAAGGCGATTGGGTTCGTGCCGTAAATGGCGCGTGTGGCACCGGTAGGCGCGACGGCAGGTTTCGACGCGGTGACCGCAATCGCGATCAGACCCTCGCGGGCCAAGGCCTCGATCTCGATCCACAGCGCCGCGAAATGATAGGTGTCGACAAGGGCTGCCGCCGCGATCCCCTGGGAGCGGGTGAGCGCGACC
The DNA here is from genome assembly GCA_965227905.1 of Methyloligellaceae bacterium. Taxonomy (GTDB): domain Bacteria; phylum Pseudomonadota; class Alphaproteobacteria; order Rhizobiales; family Methyloligellaceae; genus CBDDHT01. Next base: position 6,171,866 of record OZ245780.1, on the reverse strand, counting down.
AGATCGTCATGCATGCGTTTCAGGGCCAGCGGCGCGAAGCCGCCATGCCCGTCGACACGCAGAACGCTTGGCGCGCTTTGCGAGACGCGCGGGCGGGCGTCGCCCTTGACTTTGCCGGACCTCAGCGACGCCACATAACCGGGCAGGCGCAGGAGACCGTGGCCGGCGGAGCCGTCCGCCTCGGCGCGTTTGATGGTCGCCGCGACGGCACGGGCGTTCGTGCTGTCGCAGCCATTGGCTTCCAGGCAGCGGCGCGCCAGATCGCGAACCTCGTCAAGCGTCAAATGTACCGGCCCCATCGGCCCCTCCATCGATTCCCGCGGCGCATCATAGAGCTATATCGGAATTGCGCACGTTTCTTGCGAGGGATTAATCGCAGCGAAATCAATGTCTCGATTTGAAACAAGAGGATTGCTCCCTATGTATCGCCACACCCCTCAGAAGTTGCACGAGTCCGCACGGCGCGCCGTCTCCATCGTCATGGCCGACGGAACGGCCCTGGATGGTCAGTTGGTTGTGCCCGTTGCCCGGACGATCGGAGAGCTCCTCAACGGCCCGCACGGCTTTTTCGAGTTCGAAAAGAGCGACGGCGCCAAGATTTTCATCTCGAAGACCGCAATTCGTTCCGTTCAGATCAGAGACCTGCCGCAGCGCGATATTCGCCCTCGTCATCACGCGGCGTAAGCGCCGGCCCGATATTCCCGATTTCCCTCCCAGACTGAAACAGTACCCCTGCCCCGGCCTCTCAGCCGGGGCTTTTTTTGTGATGGATCTGCTCCAGTCGTGTCCCGCTTGCGCGTGCCGTGCCTGATGAATTCAGCAATGCGGGACCAGACCCCTCATCCTAGCCTTCTCCCCAGGGAGAAGGGACGAAGCCGCAATCTATCAATGAACATAGCCCTCTCCCTGGGGAGAGGGTTGGGTGAGGGGACAGGCTCGAGGCTCCACCCTAACGACCTCAACCAGCACCAACATCAGCCGCCTCGCGACGCACGCCCTCACGAACCCATTGATGGCCGAAATCTGCCGTGTGCCGGCGATGCCAGTAGAGCGCCCACTCGAACGGATCGCCGCCGACGGGCACGGCATGTTGCATCAGCCTGTTTGCCGGAACGAGGCTGTTGGCGATGGAGATCGGCATCACGGCAATGAGGTCGGTTTGCTTCACGATGCTCGGCACCGTCAGCCAGTGCGGCACACTCAGAACCACATTCCGCTCGAAGCCCGCGGCGGCCAATTGCCGATCGACGAATCGGTCGTCCAGCGGTCCCTGACTGACGCGGATCTGAGGCAGGGCGGCGAAGGCTTCGGCGTCTGCAAAGACTTTGGCAGCGGGGTGGCCTTCTCTTGCGACACAAACAAGCCTGTCTTCAAACAGCGGCTCCGCCTCAATCGATTTCGGGATGTCGAGACGCGTGCTGATGGCGAGGTCGATATCGTTGCACTCGATCGCATCGATCGTGGCGTCGGGTGAAAGATGCAGGGCCTCAAGCCTGACCCCGGGGGCCTCGCGTTCCGCCTGCGCCATGAGGCCCGGCATGAAGAGAAACAGGAGAAGGTCGGAAAGGCGCAGGCGGAAGGTACGTTTGGCTGTCGCGGGTTCGAAAGCCTGCTCGTCTTCGACGATCCTCTCGACCTGCCGCAACATCGCACGGACTTGCGGCTCCAGCTCAAGGGCTCGCGCCGTCGGCATCATCTCCCCGCCCTGCTTGATGAGAAGATCGTCGCCGAACAACTCGCGCAGTCGCGCCAGGGTCGCGCTCATGCCCGGCTGTCCAATGCCGAGCAACTGACCTGCCCGCGTGACATGACGTGTCCGCATCAGGGCATCGAACGCAACAAGCAGGTTGAGGTCGATACCGCGGAGGTTCATGGGTGGTCTGTCTTTTGCCTAGGGGTCCGAGCCGGAAAAGTTTTTAGTCTAGGGGCCTGGCCGCCCTCTCCCCCGGCCCAACCACCCCGAGGGTACCCTTATTGGGTGGTTGGGCCGGGGGAGAGGGCGGCCAGGATTTCACACCATCAAGCCGGCGCGTCTGCGCCGAGCACGGCTTTCCGAAAGCGCTGCTTGATCGCCACGCCGTCGCGCAACGGAAGAGAGCGCGGTTTCTCACCGGCATCGATCTTAATCACTGTCACAAGGGTGCCCGACATGGCGTGAATTCGCGATCTGAGATCGGCGACCGGATTCATATCTTCGATCGTCTTCGTCTCGTCGATCCCGCAAGCGGCCGCGACTTCTGCCAGATTGACGCCGAGTCCTGTTGCCGTCGTCTGCAGGCCCGTCTCGGCATATTGCTCATTGTCGAGCACGCAGATGGTCAGATTTTTCGGCGCATGCTGGGCGATGGACGCAAATGCACCAAGGCCCATGAGCATCTCGCCGTCGCCGGTCAGAACCAGGACAGGCGTCTCGGGCTGGGAGAGCGCAAGGCCGAGGCCGATCATTGCCGCTGATCCCATGGCACCCCAGAGATAGAAATTGCGATCATTGTCGCCGGCCGCACTCATATCGTAGACGGCGGAGCCGAGGCCCCCCACCACGAGAAGGTCGCCGCGATCTTCTAGAAGCGTCCTGACGATTTCGCGTCTGTCCATGATACCGGCCCTCACTTGATGAATTTCTTGGTGCCGATGAGGCGTTGGGAAAGCAGCACCGCCACGGCACGGTTGGCGTTATAAGCTTGGTCGATGGCGGCCGAGACGGTCTCGCGGACTTCAGCGTGCTCGTTCGCCCGAAAGACATCGAAGCCCATGATGTTCAAGACATCCGGCGTCCGTTTGCCCATGGCAATCTGCCAAGGAACGAATTCGCCCCATTCGCCGCGCATGGTCGCCAGCATGACGAAGGGAAAGCGGCAATTCTCGATCAGCGTAAACATGTTGACGCAGTTGCCGACGCCGCTCGACTGCATCAGCAAGGCGCTTCGTTTGCCGCCAAGCCAGAGACCGGCGGCCAGCGCTACGCCTTCTTCCTCGGTGGTCAAGACCGACGTTCCCATATCGTCACGCGCGGAGCACAGATTGATCAACCCACGATGGCCGGCATCAGGTACATAAGAGACATGGTCGATGGCGCCTTCCACGAAGGCATCCATAATGTCCGGTTGCCAGGGATGTACCTGGGCATCGGAGTCGGCGACGGCATCCATGGTTTTTTGATCCTTGTTTTGTTGAGCTATCCGGGCCACCCGCTCCCCCGGCCCAACCACCCCGAGGGTGTCCTTATTGGGTGGTTGGGCCGGGGGAGCGGGTGGCCCGGATACAAATCATATGAACAACCATTCGTCATCCAGGACAAGTGACAGCGAAGCTGGAACGCCGATCCGGGATCCAGCGCAAGAAGTGCCGCAGGCTCCTTATCCAAGGAGGCTACGCGTTGAACAACGCTTCGCCGCTTGTAACGCTGGATCCCGGATCTCGAGATGGGACTCGCGCCCCACACGGTCCGGGATGACGTTCGGATTGTTGGATTCTGTGGGAACACCTAGCAGAGACTTTCCGCGAGTTCGGCAAAATTCGCGACGATGATATCCGGTTGATGGGGTGTTTCGCCAAAGGGGCGCTTCCTCCGATCTATGAATGCCGTGCGCATACCGAAGGCCTTTGCGCCGATGCAGTCGAAGGCATGATTGGCGACGAACAGACAGCTCGAGCGCTCCTCCCCCGTGATGTCCTCTGCACTCGCATAGGTCTTCCAGTGCGGCTTGAAATATCCGGCCTCCTGGACGGAGATCACATGGTCGAAGGGAAAGCCGATATGCGGCTTGGCGGCCTCGAGCATGTCCCGGTCGCCATTGGAGAGGATCGCCAGGCGAAACCCCGCACCACGAAGTTTTTCGAGTGCTGCGATGACATCCGGAAACGGTTTGAGTTTCTCGATCTCCGAGACGAGCCAGCAGACGTCTTCCTGGCTGTAGGCGATCCCGCATCGGTCCATGACGAAGGACACCGCGCGGTGGCCGATCTGCCGGTAGGGCGTATGCCCGCGATCGCACAAGGCATCGATCATGGAGTTCTCGAAGTGGGTGCGGCGCCACCACGTGACGAACCGGTGCGCTTCTCCGTCCCAGCCCTTGTCCTTCAGGAATGTCCCGACGGCCTCCGTCAGTCCGGCCTGCATATCGACGATCGTGCCGTACTGGTCGAACACCAGTGTGCCGATTTCCCGTTTCAATATGTCAGGGGCTTCCATCTGCGCGGATCTCCTTGCTGTCATTTCGGGCAGGAAAATAGCGGCGTCCCTTGCATTGCACCAATCGATAATGACGATGCGAACATTATTGTTGGTGATGCACCGTTGTCATCATGGAATGTTCGGAGCGAGAGATCGGCCCGTCTTGACAATCGATGTGAAATCACGCTACTAAACGAACGTTCATTTAGAGGCAGCCAGTATGCTGAAGCCTGATTCACAAATCGTCATTGATGGCGCGCGCGAGCGGTTTCTCGATGCGGCTGCCGAACTCTTCGCCGAAAAGGGCTATCACGCGACCTCGATCCGAGACATTGCACGCCATCTGGGCGTGACCCCGGGCGCTGTCTACGCGCATTTTCCTTCGAAAAGCCAATTGTTGCTCGCGGTCTATGAGGCTGGCGTCGCACGCATGAGCGCCTGCCTTGAAGACGTCGGCGACACCGATCCAGATCCATGGAAGAGGCTGGAGACGGCCTGTCGTCGTCACTTGGAGACTCTGCTTCAAGCCGGCGGCTATGGGCGGGTCGTGATCCGGGTGCTTCCTTCCGACGTCGAGGAGGTCGCGGATGCCATGGCGCGACTGCGCGAAGATTATGAAAAGCGGTTTCGCCAGTATGTCGACGCGCTCGACCTCGCACCGGAAACGGATCGCCGGGTTTTTCGTCTCACAATCCTTGGCGCGCTGAATTGGAGCTTGGTCTGGTATCGCGAGGGGGCGACATCGCCGGCGGTGATCGCGCACCAACTTGTCGAAGGTCTGCGTACTGGCCACAGCGCCAAGCAAGGGAGCTAAATCGATGGCACTCACTGATACCTATCCAGCGAAGGTGATGGTCACCAAGATCGGGCTTGATGGCCATGATCGCGGCTCGCGCATCGTCGCTGCATTCCTTCGCGATGCCGGCATGGAGGTGGTCTACACGCCGCCCTGGCAGGACATCGCGCAAGTTGTCCGACTTGCCCTGGAAGAGGATGTGGACGTGATCGGAGTGAGCTCGCTTGCCACGGATCATCGGTTGGTTCCGAAACTGATTGCGGCACTCGGCGAAGCAGGTCTTGGCCATGTGCGGGTCGTCGTCGGCGGCATCGTGCCGGAGCCCGATGAAGCCGAGCTTTTGGAAGCGGGTGTTTCCCGGATTTTTCATCCAGGCGCCATGCGGGAAGAGATTGTGGGGTCTGTTGCGAAGTTCGCGGAAGACGCACGCCAGGCACGTTCAGGGGAGTTGAGCCAATGACCGAAAGCGCAATCCAGTTGCCACTGCCTGGATTTGAGACCTCTCGCGCCGAATGGCGTGCGGATTATGACCGGCAGATCGACAACAAGGCGAATCCGCAAAACCGGTCGGGCGTCGAGGTCCAGCCGCTCTATACGCCTGACGATTGGGATAGCAGCCAATATATGGATGATCTCGGCTTTCCCGGCCAGACGCCGATGACGCGCGGGATCTATCCGACCATGCACCGAGGGCGGACCTGGTCGCAGCGCCAACTCGTCGGCATGGGGAGACCGGCGGACTACAACGACCGGCTCAAGACGATCATCGCCCATGGCGGTAATGCCAGTAGTCTGATTCCGTGCAACTCGGTCTATCGTGGCTTCGATTGCGATGAGGTCGACCCGCTCCTGCTCGGGACCTGCGGGACCATGGTCAACACGACCGACGACATGGAGGTTTGTTATCGGGATATCGCCATTGGTGAATTCTCAACAGCCCTGAACGATCCGTCGCCGTTCACCCTGCTGGCGTTGTTGCTGGCCGTGGCCAAGAAGCGGGGCGTCTCCTGGGATCGCATCAGCGGTACGTCGAACCAGAGCGATTATCTTTCGCACTTCGTGTGCAATCACATGTTCTTCAGGCTGGCGCTGCCGGGTGCTCGCCGCATCCTTGTCGACCATATTGTTTTTGCCAACGAGCATCTGCCGGGCTGGAACCCCTTGTCGGTCGTTGGTCAGCATATGCAGCAGGGCGGTGCGACGCCGGCCGAAGCAATGGGTTTGACGCTCTCGAGTGCCATTCAATATGCAGAAGATTGTATCGCGCGCGGCATGGATCCTGATGTCTTCCTGCCGCGCTTCACCTTCTTCTTCGATATCTCGATCTCATTCTTCGAGGAGGTTGCGAAATTCCGGGCGGGCCGGCGGATCTGGCAGCGTATCGTCCGCGAGCGCCTCGGCGCGAAGAACCCGAAGGCATGGCGCTTCAAGTTTCACGGTCAAACCTCCGGTGTCGATCTGACGCGCGAGCAGCCGCTCAACAATATTGCCCGCGTGTCGGTCCAGGCGATGGCTGGGATTTTCGGCGGCCTTCAGTCGCTTCATACCGATGCCTTTGACGAGGTGTTGAGTGTGCCGACGGAAAAGGCAGCGCGGATCGCGATCGCCACGCAGGAGATCCTGAAAGGCGAAGCGCATCTCACAGACGTCATCGATCCTCTCGGCGGCTCCTACTATGTGGAGACGTTGACTAATGAGATGGAGGCGAGGATCGAAGAGGTTATTGCCGAGATCGACGAGGCTGGCGGAATGTATGAGGCTGTCGACTCAGGCCGCGTCCAGCATATGGTCGGCCGCTCGGCCCTGGCCTTTCAGGAGAAGGTCGAGAGCGGCGAAGAGACCATCGTCGGCGTCAACAAGTTCCGCGATGATGGCGATGACGGGATGGCGATCGAGCCGCTGCGCCCGCCGCCAGACCATGTGGTCGAGGCGCAGCTTGCAACCCTCGCCAGGTTCAAGGCCGATCGCGACGGACAGGCGGTCACGCGTGCGCTCGATGAACTGGCCCGTGCGGCGGAGAGCGATGATTGCAATGTCTTCGCGGAGGTTGTCGAAGCCGTGGGGGCCGGTGTCACTCATGGTGAGATCTGTGGGCGGTTACGCGATGTGTATGGCGACGGGCAGCCGCTCATTGTGCCATGACGCAGGTCGCCACCAAGCCGCTTGGACCCGTGCCGGAATTGTTGGCGCGTATGCGCGATGGGGATATCGGTGCTCTCTCGCGCGTGGTCACCGAACTTGAACGGCTGTCGCCCATTGCCGGAGAGCTGATCCAGGCAATGGCGCCTGATCTTGGCAATGCCATTGTGGTTGGCTTTACGGGCGCACCTGGCGTTGGGAAGTCGACGCTTGTTGGCGCAACCGTCGCTGCGTTTCGCAAGGCCGGAAAGACGGTGGGTGTGATCGCGGTCGACCCATCGAGTCCGATTTCTGGCGGTGCCATCCTTGGCGATCGGTTGCGAATGTCCCAGCACGATATGGATGACGGCGTCTTCGTGCGCTCTCTTGCGTCGCGCGGTGCATTGGGCGGTTTGACGCCTGCGGCCGTCCGGATCATCGATGCCTTCGATGGTGCCGGAAAAGATGTCGTTGTTATCGAGACGGTTGGCGCCGGGCAATCGGAAGTCGATGTGGCCGATGTGGCCGACATTCGGATTGTTGTTGCTGCGCCAGGGCTTGGCGATGACATTCAGGCAATTAAGGCGGGTGTATTGGAAATTGCCGACATTCTTATCGTAAACAAGGCCGATCGTCCGGACGCGGATAAGACGGCACGCGAGCTTGAAAGTGCGCTTGCGCTGAAGGCGACGTCAGGTGCCAAACAGGTGATCAAGACGATTGCGACGTCGGGAGAGGGTGTCGATGATCTTGCGGGTGAGATTGAGCGGATTGCGTCGGAACGATCGGAGACGGCGCTAGAGCGGCGCAGAAGACGAGCGCGAAAGTTGCTTGCCTGGGCTGCTGCCGATCTGATTGCGAAGCGGATCAGGGATGGTGGGGATTCGAAAGTCGATGCGCTTTCCGATGCCATTCTAGCGGCTGAGACTACGCCGGATGATGCAGCGAGGGCGTTGTTCGACTAGGGGCTTCTTGCCAAGTCGCTGGTGGTGTCCGGTTGGATCGTGCCGGGTGGCTAGATCTGAGTTTAATTCGCTCACGGCTATTCCGTGCCTGCGGCACGGGCCTCCGCGGGGGCGCCCTGACCGGGCGGCGGCCGCTTGGCCTTGCCTCGCTGGTCGCTCGGTTATTCTTGGCTCCATGCGAGATCGCGCTGTATGGCTGGTGCTATACGGCACGATTTCCGATGTGTCCGAGATAACCGCGCCTTAGTGGCGCGGCAAGCGCGACCGCGCGCCGGCCGGTCAGAGCCTGTCCCGGACCTGATCCGGGGCCGCCCCCGCGGAGGCCCGCGCATCAGCGCGGAATAGCCGCGAGCGAAATAAACCGAGATCTCAAAACCACGGCCCGATCACGCCGGACTGCACCGGCAAATCCCATCATACCTCCATAGAATTGCAGGCAGCCCTGAGCGACTAAAAAACAGCCACGAGCCATCGTCTTCAATCCTTGACAAAACTTCCGATTCGCAATTAGAACAAAATAAGAACAAAAGGAGAATAGAGTGGCGTTCGAGAGGTTCACCGGCGGCGTTGAAAGCCGCAACAAGTCACCGGTGCCTGTCGAGCGCAAGGAGATCGCAGGCGGAGCGGGTAAGCGCCAAGTTCTGCTCGATGGATTGCGTTCCCGCATTCGCGTCATTGAGCAGACCCCCGTGTCATTCACACGACCCCCCGTGCACCCCGACACGGGCCGCCACCGCTCTGCCTGCGTCACCTCCAATGTGGTTCCTCTCACTCTGCCTTCAGAAGAGGCAAGGAAGGCCGAAGGCCTGACCGGGAAGCAAACAAGCCAGGCGAGACCGGCCGCTGTTCCGTCCGATACACAAACGAACAACTGGACATTCGGTCTTCCCGAAATCGATAGCGCTTTGCCCTGGAACGGCCTCTCCCCAGGCGGTCTGCATGAAGTGCGGCCCGAGACCTATCAGGATAGCTGGGCCGCTCTCGGCTTTGCGAAAGCGCTGATCGCCAGGCGGATGGCTGGCCTGGGTGGCTCCGGGAAAAATCTCTTTCTTTGGGGAACGACGGATGCGGCAGGGCATGAGTTCGGCCTTCCCTACGGTCCGGGACTGAGAGCGCTCGGACTTGATCCCGGTGCTCTTCTCATGGTTCGGACCCGGCGCCCACAGGAGTTGGCCTGGGCCCTGGAAGAAGGCGTCAAATCGCAGGCGCTTGCGGCCGTTCTCGGTCATGTCTCCCTGCTGTCGACAACGAGTGAGCGTCGATTGGCTCTGGCGGCTGCGGCGCACGAAACGCCCTGTCTCCTGATTTCGAGTCATCAGACAAGCGGTGTCGGTCCGGCATTGACCCGCTGGCGCATCGCGGCCGCTCCAAGCCGTCCGCACGCCTTCGATGCACGTGCTCCGGGGCCTGCCGCCTGGCACGTGACCCTCGAGCGCTGTCGATGGGGGCCGCACGGCCTCACCTGGACCGTGGAGTGGAGTGATGAAGCGTATGATTTCCGTCTGGCTGCCCCATTGGCCGATCGAGCGGCTACAGCGGGCAGCGCAGCGGGGCGCCCGGCCGCCATTGCCGGATGAGGCGCCATTCGCACTGGTGGAGTCCGGACCGCGCGGTCTGACGATCACGGCCTTGAACGCCGCCGCCCGGCGGGAAGGGCTGCATCCGGGCCTGGGACTCGCCGATGCCCGGGCAAGGATTCCGGATCTTTTATCAGAACCGGCCGCTCCCGAGCGGGATGCCGAGGCCCTTCTGTCGCTTGCCCACTGGTGCGGCCGTTATAGCCCTGCGCTCAATGTCGATGGCATTGACGGTCTTTGGATCGATGCGACGGGCGTTGCCCATCTCTTCAGGGGAGAGACCGGCATGCTCGAAGATATCCGGGCACGGTTCGGTGCACTCAGGATCACAGTCCGGATCGGTCTTGCAGACACGCTTGCGGCTGCATGGGCTCTGGCGCGTTTCGACAAAACACCCTTCTCGAAAGAGCGCGATGTTGAGGCCCGGCTTTTTGCCGTTCCCGTCGAGGGGCTACGGCTGTCGCCGGACACTGTCACGCTTTTGAAGCGTCTCGGTCTCTACCGGATCGGCCAGCTCGCCAAGCTTCCCCGCGCGAATTTGCAAAGCCGGTTTCGCTCCCGAAAGGCTGTCGACGCTGTTCTCCTGCGCCTCGATCAAGCTCTGGGTGTCCGGTCGGAACCGCGTGCACCGCTCATCCCGCCGACGATCTATGCCGTGCGCCTGGCCTTCCCGGAGCCTTTGATATCGAGCGAGGCCTTCGAAGGAACGCTTCGCCAACTGGTCGATGATCTCTGTACGAAGCTGGCCGAAGATCTGCGCGGTGCCCGGGAGATCCTGTTCACCGCCTATCGGTGCGACGGGACAGCCGCGCGTGTTGAAGCCGGCCTCAGCGCGCCGAGCCGGACCCCGGCCCATTTCATGCGTCTTCTGATGGAGAAGGTCGTCACGATCGATGCGGGCTTTGGCATCGACTGTCTGACGCTTTCGGCAACGGCCACGGAGAGACTTGGAGCTGGGCAGGAAAGTTTGGCGGATGGTGCAGGTGCGGTCTCGCCGGAGCCTCTGATCGACCGCCTTGCCAACAGACTTGCTGCAGCCCGCGTCATTCGGACCGCGCCATGCGAAAGCTACATCCCCGAAAGGGCCGAACGTCATGTGCCGGCTCTGGATGCAGAAGCTCCTGTCGATGCGCTAACCGAAACAGGGATTACTGCCGCAAGACCTTCTCTGCTCTTCGTGCCGCCCGAGCCGATCGATGTCATGGCCGAGATCCCCGAAGGGCCGCCGGCTCGGTTCAAATGGCGCCGCATTATGCACCGCATTCTCAAAGCCGAGGGGCCTGAGCGGATCACACCTGAATGGTGGCGTGAGATTGGCGCTACGGCTTCCCGGCCACGCGACTATTACCGCGTGGAAGACGATGCAGGTCGCCGCTACTGGGTCTTTCGCGATGGGCTCTATGAGGGGCAGGCGGAGGGTGAGATGCCGAAATGGTATCTGCACGGGGTGTTCGGGTGATGGTCGCGCGGTTTAACGCGGGTTGGTGCTGTTTTGCCGGTGCTGTCCGGTGGGGTTTGGCTGTTGTTGGATTTGGGTTTGTTTCGCTCACGGCTATTCCGCGCTGGTGCGCGGGCCTCCGCGGGGGCGCCCTGACCGGGCGGCGGCCGCTTGGCCTTGCCTCGCTGGTCGCTCGGTTATTCTTGGCTCCACGCGAGATCGTGCCGTATGGCTGGAGAAACATAGCGCGATCTGCAGTGGGTCCGAGACAACCGCGCCTTAGTGGCGCGGCAAGCGCGACCGCGCGCCGGCCGGTCAGGCCGCCCCCGCGGAGGCCCACGCCTTTGGCGTGGAATAGCCGTGAGCGAAACAAACCCAAATCCAACAACACGGCAACATCCCGCCGGACGACACCGGTTTATTTGCTCGATTCCATTTGAGACCAGAGCCAGCCGCAATGCTCCAACAAAACATCCCCTACGCAGAACTCCAGGTAACGACGAACTTCTCGTTCCTGCGCGGCGGCAGTCATGCCGAGGAGCTCGTTGCGACGGCCAAGGCGCTGGGTCATGAGGCTCTCGCCGTTACCGACCGCAACACCCTTGCCGGCGTGGTTCGAGCGCATATCGCTGCCAAGGAGGTGGGGCTCAAGATTATCGTCGGAGCCCGGCTCGATTTGCAGGACGGGCCGAGCCTTCTGGTCTACCCCACAGACCGGGCCGCATACGGGCGTCTCAGCAAGCTCCTCACGCTCGGACAGCGCCGTGCGGAGAAGGGCCAGTGTCTGCTGTACCTGAACGATCTTGAGGTGCATGCGGAAGGACAGATCTTTGCTGCCGTCCCGCCAGCAGATTTCATGCCGGTTGCATCAGACCTGTTCGAAACCGCGCTCTATGAGGTCCGCGAGGCGCTCCCCGGAGCGCCGCTCCATCTTGCAGCGTCCCATGGCTATCGAGGCGATGACAAAGCACGGATCTCATGTCTTGCGAGACTTGGCGCTCGCGCCGGTATGCCTCTGATTGCCACCAACGATGTGCTCTATCACAAGGCCGACCGGCGGGCGCTTCAGGATGTGCTGACCTGCGTACGTGAGAAGTGCACGATCCATGAAGCGGGGCTGCGGCTTGAAGCCAATGCGGAGCGTCATCTGAAGAGCGGTGCACAGATGGCGCGGCTCTTTGCCGGGCATGAGGGGGCGATTGTCCGCACGTGTGAGATTGCCGAGGCCTGTAATTTCTCTCTCGATGAGCTGGTTTACGAGTATCCGGACGAACCGGTGCCGGCAGGCAAGACCCCTCAGGAACATCTTGAGGCCATAACCTGGGAAGGTGCGCACTGGCGTTTTCCCGATGGTGTGCCGCCGAAGATTGCCGACACTATTTCCCGGGAATTGGCGCTTATCAAAGACCTGAATTATGCGCCCTATTTTCTCACGGTTTACGACATCGTTGCTTATGCGCGCTCACACGACATTCTCTGCCAGGGCCGCGGATCGGCGGCCAACTCCGCCGTCTGCTATTGCCTGCGCATCACTAATGTGAATCCGGACGAGATCGATGTTCTGTTCGAGCGCTTCATTTCTCCGGAGCGCAAGGAGCCGCCCGATATCGATGTCGATTTCGAGCATGAGCGGCGCGAGGAGGTGATCCAGTACATCTATGCCCGCTATGGCCGCGAGCGGGCCGGCCTTGCGGCGACCGTGATCTCCTATCGGTCACGCTCGGCACTGCGCGAAGTTGGTAAGGTCATGGGACTGGCCGAGGATACGGTGGCAGCACTGGCCGGCACGGTCTGGGGGTCCCGCTCCGATGGATTGCCCGAGACCTATGTGCGGCAGGCGGGGGTCGACCCGACCGATCCTCTCATTGCCCGCACTCTGGAACTTACCGATGAGCTGATCGGTTTTCCGCGTCACCTCTCCCAACATGTCGGCGGCTTTGTGCTCACCCGTGGGCCTTTGTCCGAGGTTGTACCGATCGCCAATGCAGCCATGGAAGACCGCACCGTCATCGAGTGGGACAAGGACGATCTCGACGCATTGGGTCTGCTGAAGGTCGATGTGCTTGCCCTCGGAATGCTGACCTGCATCCGCAAATGCTTCGCCCTTCTGGAGGCCCATTACGGACGGTCATTGTCGCTTGCCTCTGTGCCCGCGGACGACTCCGAGGTTTACGACATGCTGTGCAATGCGGATTCCCTCGGCGTTTTCCAGGTCGAAAGCCGGGCGCAGATGAACATGCTGCCGCGCCTCAAACCGCGCAATTTCTACGATCTGGTCATCGAAGTCGCCATCGTTCGACCCGGGCCCATCCAGGGGGACATGGTTCATCCCTATCTACGCCGCCGCGATGGTTTGGAGCCGGAGGATTATCCGTCGCCCGCGCCTGAGCACGGGCCGGCCGACGAGCTTCGCCAGGTGCTTGCCAAGACCAAGGGCGTGCCGCTTTTTCAGGAACAGGCCATGCGTCTCGCCATGGTGGCGGCCAAGTTCACGGCCGACGAAGTCAATCAACTCCGCCATGCCATGGCGACCTTCCGCCGCCGCGGGACGATCGAGCGGCTGGAGCACAAGATGATCAACGGCATGATCGCGCGCGGCTACGATCCAGACTTCGCGACCCGCTGCTTCAATCAGATCAAAGGGTTCGGCGAATATGGATTTCCCGAGAGCCACGCAGCGAGCTTTGCCCACCTCGTTTATGTGTCTTCCTGGTTGAAATGCCACTATCCGGCTATCTTCGCCTGCGGTCTTCTGAACTCCCAGCCCATGGGTTTCTATGCCCCGGCGCAGATCGTGCGGTGCGCCCGTGAGCATGGTGTCGAGGCGCGCGCCGTCGACGTCAATCGCAGCCATTGGGATTGCACTTTGGAGCCTGGTGAAAAGGGAGACTGGGCTTTGCGGCTCGGTTTCCGTCAGGTGGATGGCTTGCGTGAAGACGACGCGGAGAAAATTGTCGCGGCTCGCGGAGATGAGGAATCGAGCGGATCCTCTCACCCTCCCACTGCCAACGGCAGCGGGCCCCTCCCTCTCCCCAGGGAGAGGGAGATCACCGCCTGCAAACCCTCTCCCTTGGGAGAGGGAGGGACCCGCTGCCATCGGCAGCGGGAGGGTGAGGGGAATTCAACGCTGGCTTTCACCGATGTGCATACCCTTTGGCGCCAATCGGGCGTCTCGCGCGCGGTGCTTGAGCGACTGGCTGCGGCAGATGCGTTCCGTTCCATGGGGCTCGACCGGCGTCAGGCGCTTTGGGAAGTCAGAGCGCTTGCCGAAAGCCCGGTGCTCCCATTGTTCGAGCACGCAAGAATGCGCGATATGGGTCTTGAGGCGGATGTGCAGCTTCCAGCCATGCCCTTGTCGGAGCATGTGGTCACTGACTATCAAACCCTGCGTCTCTCACTCAAAGCCCATCCCATGTCGTTTCTGCGCGCGCAGCTCGATGCAGAAAAAGTGGCATCGTGCGGCGATGTCGGACGCCTCAAGAATGGTTCCTTTGTGCGTGTCGCAGGCGTCATTCTCGTTCGCCAGCGACCAGGCTCCGCCAAGGGCGTGGTGTTCATGACCCTGGAGGATGAGACAGGCATCGCCAACGCCGTTGTCTGGCCGAAAGCGCTCGAAAAATTCAGAAAGGTTGTTATGGGCGCCCGTTTGATCTTCATCCAGGGGCGTATTCAGCGCCATGAGGACATCATCCACGTCATCGCAAACCGTCTCGAAGATCGAAGCGATTGGCTTACAAGCCTGACCGAACGCGCCGAATTGCTGGCCGCTCCCCTTGCTCATGCCGACGAGGTCGTTCGGCCCGAGCCCGGCTCCTGGAACCCACGCCGCCACCCCCGCAACGTCCGCGTCATTCCGAAGTCACGGGATTTTCACTGAGGGATCGGAGCCTCCTATTTACATGAGGTATTGCGGAATGTGTCAGTATAGCAGTCGACCTTCGCGTCGCCGATTGTGCCGGTGGTATTGCCGAAGCTATCTGAGAACAGGTCCACCTTCTTTGCACCTATCGTCCCGGACCAGACACCGAATGGAACGATCGAAATATCGACCTCGTCGTCACCAACCGTCCCGGTCAAATTGCCATAAGCATCGGTGTAGAGATCGACGTCCTTTGCCTCACCATCCAGTTTCAACTGACCGGTCGTGTTATGGAAGTGGTCATTGTAAAGGGACGTCTCAGCTCGGGCTGCGATGCTCCACACAATGCCGAGCAACAACACTCCAATGCCCAATTTTTCCATCGTCAGCACGCTATTCGAATCCTTTTCGCAATCCCCGGCGATCGAATGCCGGGTGGCAATGAAGTTCCTAGTTAGATGAGATCAGCTGAACCGTCGACGTCTTAGGCAAATCTTCCTGAGTGGTCTGATGGATGATGACCTGATTGATGAGATCCAGGACCTGCAACGAGCGAGCTTCTACCTGCTTTCCATACCTTGGACGTGGCACATAATATGTCCGTGCTTCATGCTTGACACTGACTGCGCCCGAAATGATCTTTCCGATAGGACTACGTCTGATCTCAAACAGTGGAACGGGCATCGCCTCTGGACCGACGACGATCTCAGGCACAAACCTGTCTTCCACATGGAGCTGCGCATTAATCAGCTCACCGACATATTTGATCATCGCATGCGGTGATCGCAGGTCTACTTTAAGCTCGTCGCGTCGTGCTGAATTCGCCGGATCGTTTGCATTTGCAAACGTGACTTCTTCAGTATCGAGTTTGATCTTCAGGACGAGCGGTGCCGCAGGTACCTTCTTCGGTTCAGCATAAACCACGCTTTTCACAACTTCACCGTCATGCGTGGTTTGAGTTACTTTTTTCGCTTCGAAGTTCAATCCCTTAAAGAGTATCCGTTCCGAACCGCCCATTGCACTAGCCTGCATCTTACCAGCATTCGCCATCTTCGACTTTGTGCCGCGCGTATCCTTTTCAAACCGCGGGTTCAGCACCCAGATTTTCCTCAAAAAGATCTGAAATTTTAGGTAGTCGCAACGATCCTTGCCAGTGTTGAAATACCTGAGACCAATAAGCTTGCCTGAACAAGTCGCTTTATAGTGGCCAACATCGTTGGAAATTTGTCTGCAGAGCGGCTTGTAAAAATCATCATTCATACATTTTTGGTAATAAGATGATTGTATCCTATTGTTCATATTATAACTGACGCTTATTTTGTGTATAAACATTGTAAACAAAACTTGCCGTGTCCAACTGTTTTCATGATATATCTGAAATAACTCCGGCGTAATTTCGGTAAAAAGGCCTTTCTGAAATTCTTTTGTATTTAGGTTGCCGATTTTGACAGATGATAAGCCGGAGTCTGCCGATGCTTGTGGGTTGATATTGAAATTCGGCAAGACAACATGGCTGCCGTCCTCAACACGAAACGGAAATTGCGTTTGGACACTGCCTGAAAGCATGCCGTTACCAGTCATGTCGCCGACTTTCGAGAAATACATCGGGAACCGCTTGCTCGCGCGGACTGCGTTGAGAAGGACCTGCTTATTCCCGTAATCGGAGATTGCCTTATTGTAAGATACGGCATGAAGTCGGATCTCACTGCGGGCACAAGCGGCTACAACAAGCCCTGCCGTACACAGTGTAAAAATCATTTTGCTGCGACGAAGTGACAAGTACGCAAACATGTCTCACTCCAATACTGACCAACCAATTAAGCCACAGATGTGCGGACGCAAAAGATGTCTAATACTATAATTTCAAAAGAATGCTAAATCACCGAAATATGCGGCCAATATAAATAAAGGATAATGATTTGAGGGCGTATCACTCTTGATTATCGCACAAAATCTGGCGAAACGCGGAAAATAATTCGAAAAATTATTTTGAAAAACAATAATTTACACAGTGCAGTAATTTTGATTGTTGCAATATTATAACAGTCAAAAAATACATTGATGTTATGCGAAATCCACCAATCTATTTTTTCCAAATCACTGCTGCCATTCACACAAATTGTTGCTGTTCTGCAACATTTTTGCCGTAACTGAACCTCAAGTTGCCAGCCGATGCCCACGACCATTCGAACCCTGCAGCGGTTGGCCGCAAAGTGATAGGTGATGGGACTAGTCACGAACGCCAAAGTCCCTATTGTCCCGAGCATGATCAGATTCTTGAAGCCGTCATCATACCCCTGTACTGATCCTAGACTTGCGTGGATCATCTGCTTCGTCCTGTGGCTCGTCGCTACAGCGACCGTGCATGCGCAACCGGCCCGCCACAAGCCCGAAGGCGCGTCCGGCATCGCAGAAAAATCCCGCGTCCTAGCCATAAAACACATGGTCGTCGCGGCGCATCCGCTCGCCTCACAGGCAGGCCGTGCCATCCTCAGGCAGGGTGGCAGCGCAGTCGATGCCGCCATCGCCGTCCAATTGGTCCTCAATCTGGTCGAACCGCAGTCGTCCGGTATCGGCGGCGGCGCATT
Source organism: Methyloligellaceae bacterium (assembly GCA_965227905.1). Classification (GTDB taxonomy): domain Bacteria; phylum Pseudomonadota; class Alphaproteobacteria; order Rhizobiales; family Methyloligellaceae; genus CBDDHT01. The sequence continues at coordinate 6,154,351 of OZ245780.1, read as the reverse complement.
CCTGCTTCATTGGAATGCCGCATCCAAGGCGCTGACGACCTATGACGGGCGCGAGACGGCGCCTGCGGCTGCCAAGCCGGATCGGTTTCTGATCGACGGCGGGCGACCGATGCGCTTCCCGCAGGCCGTTTTCAGCGGGCGTTCGGTTGGTGTCCCGGGGCTCATTGCCATGCTGGCCAAGGCACATGAGCGGCACGGAAAGTTGCCTTGGGCGGATCTCTTCCAGCCTGCAATCAAGCTGGCTAGAGACGGATTCCCGGTCGGGGCCCGGCTCAACTATTTGCTGTCGCGGTGGGGTGCGCGCCGGTTCAGCAAGACGGCACGCAACTATTTCTTCGATGCAAAAGCCCGGCCGCGCGCCATAGGGAGCCGGCTCAAGAATCCCGCCTTCGCAGCAACACTCGAAGCAATCGCCAATGACGGCCCGCAGGCCTTCTACCAAGGGCCGATCGCCGCTGACATTGTCGACACGGTCAACCGTGCGCCACGAAGCCTCGGTGACATGACCCTGCAGGACCTTGCCGGCTACAAGCCGAAAGAACGTCCGCCTGTGTGCATCATTTACCGCGAGCGTCGTGTCTGTGGTATGGGTCCACCATCGTCAGGCGGACCGACAGTTGCCATGGTCTTGAAATTGATCGAGCCCTTCGATCTCGGGAAGGCGCCACTCAATCTACCGGCAATGCATCTGATTCTGGAGGCGCAGAAACTGGCCTATGCCGACCGGGACCGGTACATGGCGGATGCGGATTTCGTGCCTCTGCCGAAAGGTCTTCTGGACAAGGGCTACATTGCCAAACGGCGAACGCTTATCGATCGCTCGAAGGCAATGCGCCGCGCTGCTCCCGGTCGACCACCGGGTGTGCGACAAGGCGCGTTCGGTCGTGATGCGACGATCGAAAGCAGTGGCACCAGCCATATTTCGATAATCGATGAAGACGGAAATGCCGTGTCGATGACCACGACAATCGAATCCGGCTTCGGGTCCGGGCTCATGGTGCGCGGTTTTCTGCTGAACAACGAACTGACCGACTTTTCCTTCCTTCCGCGTGATTCCAACGGGCGCCCGATTGTCAATCGGGTCGAAGGCGGTAAGCGACCGCGTAGCTCCATGGCGCCAACCATCGTGTTCAACGCCGATGGTACTGTGCGAATGGTCGTTGGCTCACCAGGTGGCTCGAGCATTATCCTCTATGTGCTGAAGACAATGATTGCCCATCTCGATTGGGGACTCGGACCTCAAGCCGCTGCCGCAATGATAAACTTCGGAACCCGAAATGGACCAGTATCAATGGAACCGGGCAGGACATCGAACAGGGTCGCGGATGGCCTGAGAAGGCTCGGTCACAGCGTCAATCTACGATCGATGACGAGCGGCACCCACGTGATTGTCGTTACGGATCAAGGTATCACGGGCGGAGCCGATCCCCGCCGTGAAGGTATCGCTCTCGGAGACTGACCAAGTGTCGAACGAACCCATCATTGTCCGCGGTGCCGGTGTCACGGGACTCTGGCAGGCGCTGCATCTGGCGCGCCGCGGTCATTCCGTTCGATTGACGGAACGCACGCAAGATCCGTTCACCCATGCCAGCAGTGTCTATGCCGGCGCAATGCTGGCGCCATACTGCGAGGAAGAACAGGCAGAGCCAATCGTTCGTGAACTCGGACTCAAGTCGATGGAACACTGGCGTGAGGTCTATCCTGGCGTGGTGAATCGCGGCACCCTCGTGATGGCGCAACCTCGTGACAAACGAGAGCTAGACAGATTTGCGCGGATGACCCAGGGCCACGAGAGGATCGACGAAGAGGCGATCGGCGAACTGGAACCGGATCTCGCAGGTCGCTTTCGAAGCGCCCTCTATTTCCCAAGCGAAGCGCATTTGGAACCAGAGGCTGCACTTCACCACCTTCTCGGCGCCGTGCGCGATGCGGGTGTCGAGGTGGCATTCGGTGTGGACGAAAAGACCGAACCTGGAAGACGCGTCATCGACTGCAGTGGTCTGGCTGCTCGCGGATCACTGACCGGATTGCGCGGCGTTCGCGGCGAACGCGCGATTGTCCGATGTACGGACGTCAATCTCACGCGAACCGTCCGGCTCCTCCATCCCCGCTTTCCGATCTATGTGGTGCCCTGGGCAAACAATCTTTACATGGTGGGTGCGACGCAGCTGGAAAGCGAGGCGCCGGGGCCTGCGACAGTGCGCGCGGCTCTCGAACTCCTGTCGACGGTTTATGCTGTGCATCCGGCGTTTGGCGAGGCCGAAATCGTCGATATCGGTGCCGGATTGCGACCGGCCTTTTCCGACAATCTGCCTCGGATTATTGTCAAGAACGACAATATCTATGTAAACGGTCTCTTCAGGCACGGATTTTTGCTGGCGCCGGTGCTGGCCGAGATGGTTGCCGCCTATATTGAAGAGGGTGCTGTGCATCCGGAGGTTTTTAGTGCGCATAGTGTTGAACGGTGAAAAGACCGACACGAAAGCCCGCACGCTGGCTGAACTCTGCGAGATGCTGGGCTTTGGTGACGCCAAGATCGCGACCGCGGTAAACGGCGACTTTGTGCCCGCACCCGGCCGCCTGGCGCAGGCGCTCGCCGAGAATGACAGCATCGAAATCGTCGCACCGAGGCAGGGCGGATAATGGTCGCGTTCTATGGCCAGAAATTTAGCTCGCGTCTGCTACTCGGCACTGCGCAATATCCGTCGCCCCAGATACTCGGCGATGCGGTCGAGGCTTCAAAGGCTGAGATTGTGACCGTATCCTTGCGGCGCGAGTCGGCGGGGATCAAAGCCGGACAAAGTTTTTGGGAATTGATCAAGGCACTTGGCGTTGCCGTTTTGCCCAACACGGCTGGATGCCGCACGGTCAAAGAAGCTGTGACGACGGCGGAAATGGGCCGCGAGCTGTTCGATACGTCATGGGTCAAGCTCGAAGTCATCGCCAATGACGATACGCTTCAGCCCGATCTCTTCGGACTTGTCGAAGCCGCACGCATTCTGGTGGAGAGTGGGTTCGAAGTCTTTCCCTACACGACCGAGGATCTGAGCGCGGCGGAACGTCTGGTCGAGGCCGGTTGCCGGGTCCTGATGCCCTGGGGGGCGCCCATCGGTTCCGGACAAGGATTGGCCAATCCGACAGCGCTGAAAACGATGCGCGCATATTTCCCCGATATGCCGCTCGTCGTCGACGCCGGAATCGGTGCGCCATCTCATGCTGCGCGGGCCATGGAGATGGGCTACGACGCAATCCTTCTCAACACGGCAGTCTCAAAGGCTGGTCAGCCAGCCGCAATGGCCAAAGCCTTCGCCAATGCGATAGAGGCCGGCCGCCTCGCGCACGAAGCCGGTCTTATGGAACCACGCGACATGGCATCACCATCGACGCCTGTCGCAGGAACGCCCTTCTTCGAGCTCGATAATGCTTCATAGTATCTACCCGGTCATGCCGGATGCAGACTGGATCGCCCGGCTTGTCCCGCTTGGCGTCAAGACCATTCAACTCCGCCTCAAGAATGCCGAGCCTCAAGAGATCCGTGATCAGATCACGCGATCCCTAAGTGTTTGCGCGGACCATGGTGCCGAGCTGATCGTCAACGACTATTGGCAAGAGGCGATCGAACTCGGTGCAACCTATATTCACCTTGGTCAGGAGGATCTCGCCGCCGCGAACCGAGATGCTATCGCTACCGCTGGCCTGAAACTCGGAATCAGCACGCACAGCCACGAAGAGCTCGAAATCGCATTGGCGGCAAAACCCGACTATGTCGCGCTCGGTCCCATATACGAGACCAAGTTGAAGAAGATGAAATGGGATCCGCAGGGGCTTGATCGCATTGGGGAGTGGAAGCGGCTGATCCCCTGTCCGCTCGTTGCCATCGGTGGGATTACCGTTGCCCGTGCTCCGGCGGTCTTTGCTGCAGGCGCCGATTCACTGGCGGTCGTTACGGACATCGTCACGGCTGACGATCCGGAACAGACAATGCGCGACTGGCTTCGCTTGGCTGACTGAGCGGCCTGGGGAGAGCGGAACGCGCGAACGATCGCCGAGGGGGAATTCAGGTCATGGCCGAGACAGTCCTTGTAACCGGTGCATCTGGTTTCATCGGAGCATGGATTCTCCACCGACTGGCGCGAGAAAATGTTTCGGTCGTTGCCACGGCCCGAAGACCGAATGACGACCGGCTAAGATTGGTTTGCGAAGGCGATGTGCCGGCCAACATCGTTTGGGAACAGCTGGACGTATCAGAAACCGATAAGGTCCTCGCGCTTGCCGAGCGTCATCGGCCGGACGCGATTATCCACTTGGCCGCGCTCCTCACGCCGGAGTGCCGCAATGATCCGCCTGCTGCTGTTCGGATCAATATGCTTGGCGATGCAAACGTCCTTGAGGCCGCAAGGCAAATTGGCAATGCATCCGTTGTTTATACAAGTTCGGCCGCGGCGCGGCCGCGTGGGCCCGACAACCGGGTTCCAAATCTCTATGGCGCCTGCAAGGCAACCAGCGAGGAACTCGCTCGCTTCTATCATTCCGATCATGGGGTCGCGTCGCTGGGATTGCGGCCCGCTATCGTATATGGCGTTGGACGGGACAATGGTGATACAGCGATTGTCACCGCCGCTATGAAGGCCGCTGCCGCCGGAAGGCCTTATCGGTTGGCATGGCGATCTCAAACGATCTTCGAATTCGTGTCAGATCTTGCAGATCTCTATGTCCGCGCGGCACTGTCGCCGCTTCAAGGTGCCGGTGTCGCCGATACCGGGCCCAAGCCGCGCTCGACTGATGACCTGATTTCTGCAATCCAGTCCGTCGTCCCGGACGCCGATATCGAATATGCGCCCAATGCGGAAGAGCGCGCGGGTGCATCTGGTGAATTGGACAGTTCCGCGCTCCAGCGAACGGTCGGTGATTTGCAGCTCACCGGACTTGAAGAAGGTGTGCGCCAGACCATCTCTCATTTCCAGCGGCTGAATGCGGATTGAACGGTTGCTAAACGTCTTTCGTTTCAGGAACGTGCTGCAACCCTTTCGCGGTGCGCAATGTAAGTTGCAGCACCAACGATGATGGCGCTGCCCATAAATATGTACGGGTCCAGTGCCTCGTCGAACAAAGCCAATCCGACGAGCGATGCCCAGACGAGTTGTAGAAATGAGATGGGTTGCGTCACGGTGATGGGTGCCGCCTGCAATGCTTTTGTCAGACAATAGTGTGCAGCGGTCGCGAATGCAGCCGTAAGCGAAAGCCAGAGAAATTCCTCAAGGGTGGGCGTTCGCCATTGCAGAATTGTGCCGGGAAGCAACGTCAGCGTGACGAAGAGAGACAGCATCGCAACGATCATTGACGGGTCTTCATCCCGGCTCAGCCGCTTTCCCAGAAGGAGCGAAGCTGCGATGAATGGCGCCCCGACGATCATCGCCATCTGACCAAGAGAAATCTCGGTGAATCCCGGACGGACAATAACCAACATGCCGATGAAGCCGGCGAGGATTGCCGCAATGCGCCGGTAGTGAAGTTTCTCCCCGAGGAAAAGGGCGGCACCGACAGCAACGAAAATGGGTGCCAGATATCCCAGCGCGGTGACTTCAGCGATCGGAATGCGAGCCATCGCATAGAACCACAAGATGATATAGCCGCCATGCACCAGCCCGCGCACGACATAGAGACGCATGCTCCCAGGTTTCGGCCTTTGGCGGCGGAGGCGAAGCAACACGGGCAGGACAAACAACAACCCCATGGCATAGCGGATAAACGCCGCTTCGATCGCCGGCATGCTTGTGCCGAGGTGGCGAACAATCGCGGTCACACAAACGAAGAGGAACCCGGTCAGCACCATCCAGCCGACACCCAGAAGGGTTTGTCGTCCAGCAGATGAGTGGCTCGCTGGCACGCTATCTCCTATCGGATCCTGGATTGGTGTCGGTTGTCGAAATGCCGGATCAACTATTGTAGATGGTGAACCGTCGGTACACCGTACACCGGCGTCGAAAGTCCTTCCATCCGGGCTTTGATCTGTAGCGACAGATAGCGTGAATAGTGTCGTGACTGCTGCAGGTTCCCTCCATGAAACCAGAGAGCATCCTGCCGGGTTGGCTTCCACATGTTGCGCAACTCGCCTTCCCAAGGACCAGGATCGTACTTCGTATTCGATCCTACACCCCAACACTTGCCGACCTTGTCTGCGGTCTCTTGTGAAATGATTTCTGCAGCCCAACCATTCATTGAGCCATAACCGGTGGCATAGACGATCAGGTCGGCTGCCAATTCCGTTCCATCCGACAAGACAACCGAATGTGCCCTTATCTCGACGGGCTCCACGCCGCTCTTCAATCCTATTTCTCCATCGGCGACGAGATCCGATGCACCGACGTCGATGTAGTAGCCTGACCCCCGGCGCACATATTTGGTGTGAAGGCCGGAGCCGTCCTCACCGAAGTCCAGCATAAAGCCCGCTTTGGTGAGCCGGTCGTAGAAGTCCCTGTCGTGTTCGGCGATCTCCTCGAAAACCGGCTTCTGAAAGTCCGGCATGAGCCTGTAGGGCACGGAAGCATGCATGAGATCTGCCGTTAGATGATCGATGCCTCTCTCGATGGCTTCTTCGGAATAGAGTCGACCCACAGCCAGTTTCATCAGCGTTTCCGACTTGGCGACAAGCGTTGATGATCTCTGGATCATTGTGACGTTGGCGCCGACTTCCCAGAGGGCTGCGGCAATGTCGTGGGCCGAATTATTCGAGCCGACAACAACGCAGTTCTTGCCTTCATAGGCATCAGGTCCGTGATGCTGGCTCGAGTGGTGCTGTTCGCCTTCAAAACTGGCGGCACCGGGTATCTGTGGAATACTAGGTCGACCAGACATGCCTGTTGCGAGAACGAGATGCGTCGGCCTTAACGTGTGCTGTCTTCCGTCTCTTTCAATCTGGACTGTCCATTCGCCCGAAGCGCCATCGAACGATGCTCGTTTGCAGATTGTCTTCGACCAATAATTCAACTCCATGACCTTGGTGTACATCTCAAGCCAGTCACCCAGCTTGTCCTTCGGTGAGAACACCGGCCAGTGATCGGGAAAGGGGATGTAGGGCATGTGGTCGTACCAGACCGGATCATGCAGGCAGAGCGATTTGTATCGGTTGCGCCAGGCATCGCCGGGTCGCTCATTCTTGTCGATTATGATTGTCGGGACATCCAATTGCTTCATGCGCGCCCCAAGCGCGATTCCGCCTTGACCGCCTCCGACAATCAGACAATAGGGCTGTTTCGTGTATCCGAGCTCTGCCTCTTCTTGCGTTTTCTGCTCCAACCAGCTCTTGCGTTTCTTGATGGCGCCGTGCGTGATGCCAGACCATCGGCGCCTTCCCACCTTTTCCTCAAAGCCCTTCAGTTCCGTCATGGTGGTTAGCAGAGTCCAGCATTTGCCACCCCTAAGCCTGATATGACCTTTGCATCTGGCAACGTCGGTCTCGAAGGTGAACCAACCTTCGGTCACGCCATCGACCTGCTTGGCGCTGCCTTCACAAACCCAATTCTTGGGCTCGATCTTTGTCAGTTGAGCATCCAACATTTTCTGGATGGCGCCCTGACCCTCCAACGTTGTGATGTTCCAGGTAAAGGGAAGAAGGTCACGCCAATAGGCTTCAACTTCAAACAGCGCGATCGCAGCAGACAGATCGGCCGATGACAGTGCATCGTCCAGATCCGATAGCCATTGAGACACAAGCTGCTCTGGTTCCAATCGGCTCATTACCGCTCCAGTTCTCCGCTCCGGGGATGAAAAATGCTTAGAGCGCTTCGAAAGCGCAGTCTTGGTGTAGCCGTGTCATGAGCTGCGATGAAATGCCAATTGACTGTGAGGGTTCTCGCAAGGGAAACTCTGTGGCAGATTTGTGGCACTTTCCAGCGGCGTTGCGGGTTTAATGGCGTATCGGTTCAAGCTAAATCGACATCCGGCACGGGAAATTCGCAGAATCGGGTTGACGCAAATCGATCTGGCGTTGACGAGACTCTCCCTGGCAGAACAACAGCATAAGTCGGTTCATCAGGCGCGCAAAGGCTTCAAACGTTTGCGCTCGCTCCTTCGCCTGGCGCGTTTCACGATCGACAAACAAACGTTCAAGCAACAGAACAGCGGTTTTCGCGACATCTCGCATATGCTGGCGGGCGCTCGCGACAAGCAGGCGATGATCGAATGTATCACAAAGCTCCAGATTCGGTTCGGTCTCGACTGGAATGTGCCGGCTGTTACAGGGATAAAATCCTGGCTGTATGAGCAGCGTCGTCATGCCGAGAGAGCACTTTCAGCCGATGTGCGCCCAAATGCCGTAGCAGCGCTGACCAACGCCCGGGCATCATATGCGGAGATGGAGATTTCCGGAGATCTGGATGATCTGATGGCCGGTCTGCAGGATTGCTACGAACGCGGTCGCCAGACTCGAAAGCGAGCCTATGCCGATGACGTGGATGAGGATTTTCACGAATGGCGAAAGTGGGTTCAGCAGCACTGGCGGCATATGCAGTTGCTGTCTCGCGCCTGGCCAGAGGTCATGCATGTGCGTGTCGAGGCAGCACGAGAGCTTTCGGAGTTTCTCGGCGATGACCATGATCTCTATTTTCTTGCCAAACTTGTCAGGGAGAACGGGCCTGGATTAGCCGATGAAAAAGAGGTGGCACGATTCCTTGAAGGGTGCCGTTTGCGCCAGCAGGAACTGAGAGCGCTGGCACGTCATCGTGGTGCCCGCCTCTTCGGCGAACCCGCCAAGTCGTTTCGCCAACGCATCACGGCCTATTGGAAAGAGAGCCAGAAGATCGAGCGAGATGATCGCGATGTTGCCCGCGACGGTCTCGGTCAGGATATGAAAACCAATCGGCTGATGCTCTGATCTGAACAAGCGTGGTGCGCTATTTTCAGCGACCGACAGCGCCGTTGGCCATCGCGGGGCGCTCGACGTCCACGTTCCCAGTTTTCTGATCCTCGCGCCACGCCTGGAACATGAGCACAGTCCACAGCGCTGCTTCCCAGTTGCGGCGGCCCGAAAGGTGTTCGGCCCATTTCGTTCGTATCGGACTTGGATCGAACAACTCGTCTTCTGCCAGCGACTTGGGATCGAGTAGGGCTTCGCACCAATCCCTCAACGGGCCGCGCAACCATCCGTCAATGGGAATCCCAAAGCCCATTTTCGGGCGCTCAATCAGCTGTTTCGGGACGTGACGATACAGGAGTTGCCGCAGAATCCATTTTCGCTCTCCGTCTCGGATGCGAAAGCGCGAAGGCAGGCGCCAGCTGAACTCGACAACGCGATGATCGAGGATCGGCACACGGACTTCCAGTGCGACGGCCATGCTTGCCCGGTCCACTTTCGTGAGGATGTCGTCGGGAAGATAGGTCAGCGTATCCAGAAACTGCATATGTTGGACCGCGTCGGGAAAGCGCGTTTTCAAGTCGGGATCGCGAATGATGCTCTCAGGCTCACGGGCGCCTGTCACCACATGCTCGGGTTTCGGCCAGTGGCTGATCAGACGTGGATAAAAGCCATCGGCGGACTCGGGCAGGATCGCCGCTATCTTGTACATCTTGTCGCCGGCGAGGCGCGGTCGGTGGCGTTCCGGGACCATGGCGAAAACCCGGTCCCAAGCGGCCGGCGATAAGAACTCGATCGCGCGTGCGCCCATACGGCGAAGGCTGGCAGGCGTTGACGCAACGTAGCGCGAGAAGACGTCGGACTGGGCGTATCGATTATACCCCGCGAAGAGCTCGTCACCTCCATCGCCGGAGAGGGCGACGGTCGCGTGGCGCCGAGTCATTTCGGACACGAGGAATGTCGGGATTTGGGATGAGTCTGCAAAAGGCTCGTCATACATGTGCGCCAAGCGAGGGATGACATCCCGCGTCTCGGCCGCGGTAACGTAGTGCTCGGTGTGGTCTGTGCCGAGATGTTCCGCGACGGCTTTGGCGTGCACGGCTTCGTTGAATGCATCTTCATGGAATCCGATAGAGAAGCTGCTGACCGGCCTCTCACTCGTTTTCTGCATCAGTGCAACGACTGCAGAGGAATCCACGCCGCCTGAGAGAAATGCTCCGAGTGGAACATCGGACACCATGCGTTTTTGCACGGCGTCGGAAAGCAGGGCATCCAGAGCGTCCACGGCTTCTGTGTCCGAGACGTCAAGCGGATCTGCCAATCCTTCCTGAGCCTTCTCTTTCAGTGACCAGTAGGTCTTCGGCGTCGACGGTCTACCGGGTTCGATTTCGACGATGCCGCCGGCGCCGAGCTTGTGTATCCCCTGAAAGATGGAGTGGGGCGCGGGGACATAGGCGTGACGCAGGTAAGCTGCGAGCGCATTCGTATCGAGCGACGGCTGCCAATCGGGCAGGACCCGAAAGGCTTTGAGTTCGGAGGTAAAAAGGACGCGTCCGGATTGCTCTCCCCAGTAGAGCGGCTTGATGCCAAGCCTGTCACGCGCAAGGGTCAGGATCCGGCGTTTGCGATCCCAGACGGCGAGTGCAAACATACCGACGGTACGTTTGATGGTCTCCTCGATACCCCAATGATCGAAGCCTTCGACGATCACTTCCGTGTCGGAATGGCCGCGGAAACGATAGCCGGCTGATTCAAGCTCCGGCCTGAGATCGGCAGCATTATAGACTTCGCCATTGTACGACATGACGAACCGACCGGAATGCGATGTCATCGGTTGTGCGCCGGCGGCACTCAGATCGATGATGGAAAGGCGTGTATGGGCCAGCGCCACGCCGCACTCCTCATCGGCCCAGATCCCGTAAGCGTCGGGTCCCCGGTGGCGGAGCGATCCGGCCATAGCGGTCGCCAGCCGTTCAAGGCGGTCCTGTCCGTCACGACGTTCGAGGTCGATGAATCCTGCTATACCGCACATAAGCGTTCCGATGTCTGTTCCTGTCGGCTCCGAACACCCGGGTCCTATACCAGTTTTGGGCAGCTGATAGAATCGCTGAGAGAGACGGGAATCTGAACAAGGACGAAGTGATGGCTCGGACGCTCACCTCTGAAGAAGCGCGACTCTACTACGAGAAGAACGCCGATCGTCAGGATCATCAGGGATGGTATGAAGATGCTGCCTTGGAACGGTTACTCGGGGCAGGAGATTTCGAACAGGCACGTTCAGTTCTGGAAGTCGGATGTGGATCGGGCATCTTGGCGGAACGGCTGGTATCCGGCCATTTGGTGCCGGGCGCAAGATATGTCGGGCTGGACATTGCCCGATCCATGCTCGCGCGCACACGGTCCAGACTTGACCTGGGAACAGGCGTGCGGGCCTCGCTCATTCAGGCAGACGCAACACAAAGCCTTCCGATTGCCGATGGCGCGGTCGACCGTTTCATATGCGCATATGTGCTTGATCTCATGTCCGACCTGCAAGCAGCACATATCCTCGCGGAAGCGCACCGCGTCCTGCTTCCCGGCGGCGTTTTATGTCTAGCCAGTCTGACAAAAGGCCCGTCTGGCCTGTTATCTGGTGCGCTCGCAGGACTTTGGTCTTCGGTACAGCGCCTGTTTCCAAAACGTGTCGGAGGTTGCCGTCCGGTAGCCCTCGCTGAGCTGGTAGGCGGCAAAGAGTGGACGATTCTAACCCGAGAGATTGTCGCGCCCTATGGACTCGCATCGGAAATCATCATTGCGAGTCGTCGATGAACCCGATGGGGCCTACCGAATCTTGGGCGTTTCGAAATGGCGTTCGAAGATGACTTTGGTGAGATCGCCTCGGTTCAGGCCACGGGCGACGAGCTGCTTTTCGGAAAGGTGCGAAAGGCGGTCATAATCATGTGTCGCGAGAAGCGCTTTATCGAGGCTCACAAGCAAGTGCCCAATACCGGAAACAAACTTTTTGAAGAGGTTTGGGCGGTCTTGCCCCGAGTGTCCGGATGTGGATCCCAAGTGGGCGGCATCGATATGGGCCATCGTCTTGTTCCTATTCGCGTATTCGTTGCTGTTTTGTCGAACATGGCCCTCAAATTGTTGCGATGCAATAAAGATTGGTGCGCTGCATAACAGCCATGCCGGATGTGCATGCGAAATGGGTGCGTAGCAAGCAGGCGGATAGGCGTTTTTGTCGGCGAATGCCAAACCATCCAACGTCAGTTATCGGTTGAAGATCAGCGTGATGCCGGACAGAAGCAGCAACACCAGAATGACACGCTGAAACTGTTTCTCGTCCAGTCGTTTGTAGCCGGCCATACCGATTATCATTCCAATGAGGGAGGCAGGGACGCAATAGAGTGCGAGCAGGCCGAGTTCGGCCGTCACCAATCCATCGAAGGCATAGACGATGAAGGCAATCAGAATGATGGCCTGATTGAAAGGCTGATAGACAGCCCTTTGCTCGTCCTTTGTCCAGCCGCGCAGTCCGCACCAGACCGTCGTCAGCGGTCCTGGGATCGCAGCGAATCCGGCCAGGACACCGCTGCCGGCGCCGACTGCAAGATCGGCTGGCCTGCCGGCTCTCGCAAGCACGAGATTCGGGAGGAGAAACAGGCGGAAGAGCGTATAGACGATCAGGAATCCACCCATCGCCAAGCGGAAATGATCCGGATCAAGTCGGGTCAACATCATGATCCCAAGAGGGAGGCCGGCAATTGCGCCAAGAAAAAAAGGCGCGAGCCGCTTGAAGCTGATGGCATAGCGATAGGCACTCAAAGTGAAGCCGGTCGTTGCCAACGAGCAGATACTAACCAGCGGCACTGCAAGTCTCGGATCAACCACATGCAGCCAGAAACCCAAGGCAGCGAGACCGGTGCCAAAGCCCACAAGCCCCATTACGAAGCCGGCCAGTGCCGCCCCCGCGACCATGAAGGCAATCGTTTCCGCAGGCAGCATGAGATGATGAGTCCATTGCTCGCAAAAAGGCTTGGAGAAAGCCGCATAGGGAAATTGCGACGATCGCGGAACACTACCGGATTATGGTCCAGGGCGATAGATTCTGTTCCGATGTTCTGCAATTAACGCCCTACCCACAGTTGCACGATATGGGCTATCCGACAGGGTGCGGGAAATGAGGAGGTGCCATGCTACCGCCAGCCAGACCTGGAATGGCTTTGGCCGACATCGATACGCCATCGCTTGTCATCGATCTGGATGCGTTTGAACGCAATCTCGATCGGATGGCACGCTACATTGCTGGAAGCAAAGCCAGCCTTCGTGCGCATTCTAAGACTCACAAGAGCCCTATCATTGCCCGTCAGCAGATCGAACGCGGCGCTGTCGGCGTCTGCTGCCAGAAAGTCAGCGAAGCCGAGATCATGGTGCAAGGGGGAATCAAATCGGTTCTTGTTTCAAATGAAGTCGTGGGCCAGCGGAAACTCGAGCGCCTGGCAGCACTCGCACGTGTCGCCGATGTTGCCTTCTGTATCGACACAGCGGAGAACGTACGTCAAGCCAATGACGTGGCGAAACGGTTTGGTGTCCAACTGAACGCTCTGGTTGAGATCGATGTCGGGGCAGGCCGTTGTGGCGCTGCTCCCGGTGCGCCCGCGGCACGGCTGGCCAGTCTCGTCGCAGAGGCTCCTTCTCTTCGGTTCAAGGGCCTGCAAGCCTATTACGGCGCAGCACAACATGTTCGCGACCCTGAGGATCGGCGTGCCGCGATCGAGCGTGCGATCCACCTCACCGAACAAACCATCGAGATGCTCCATCAGAAGGCGCTTGCCTGTGAGATCGTCGGTGGGGCCGGAACGGGCACGTTCGACATCGAGGGTGAAAGTGGCGTCTACAATGAGTTGCAGGCGGGATCCTATGTCTTCATGGATGCCGATTATGCAAGGAACGAGAGTGCTGACGGTTCACCCTTTGGCGAATTCGAGCACGCACTCTTTGTCTGCGCGACGGTCATGAGCCGCCCAACCGATCAGCGCGCAATTGTGGATGCAGGCCTTAAGGCCCTTGCTGTCGATTCCGGGATGCCGATCGTGCACGAGCTTCCCACTGCCGAGTATACCAAGGCATCAGACGAGCACGGCGTCCTTGCGTTGGAAGGTGCAAATGCGCCTCCGGTGTACGGCGAGAAGATCCTGTTCATTCCCGGCCACTGCGATCCGACTGTGAACCTATATGACACCTATGTGTGTGTGCGCGGCCTGGGCACGGCAAATGCATTCGTCGAGGCGCTATGGCCCGTCGCCGCCCGAGGTGCAGTTTATTAAGTGCGAGCGGCGCGGATTTTCCGATTAAGGCCATTCCAAATTTCTACGTCCCGGACTTGATCCGGGACCCAGGGCGATCAGCAGTGATTGTGCCTTGCCGCCCTGGGCCCCGGATCAAGTCCGGGGCGTATGCTTGTCGTTCCGGCAGCAATCAAGCCACTTCGTGCTTGGCCATCGTTTCGAGAGCCCGAACCATCGCTGAATGATCCCATTCCGCGCCGCCATGGGCCGAGCATGAATTGAAGAGTTCTTGCGCCTGTGCAGTGTTGGGGAGAGACACGCCCAGCGCGCGGGCGCCGTCGAGTGCGAGATTCAAGTCCTTCTGGTGGAGCTCGATCCGGAAACCTGGATCGAATGTCCGCTTGATCATGCGCTCGCCATGAACCTCAAGGATTTTGGACGATGCGAATCCACCCATGAGTGCCTCACGAACTTTGGCAGGATCCGCGCCGGCTTTCGAAGCGAAGAGCAGGGCTTCGGCAACCGCTTCGATGTTCAGGGCAACAATGATCTGATTGGCGACCTTTGCCGTCTGACCATCGCCGTTCCCGCCGACAAGCGTGATGTTCTGGCCCATCAGCTCGAAAAGGGGGGAAACTCTGTCGAAGGCGCCTTGTGGGCCGCCGATCATAATGGTGAGCGATCCTGCTTTCGCACCGACTTCGCCTCCGGACACAGGCGCATCCAGATAGTCGCAGCCCATTGCGTTGATCTTCTCGGCGAAGACCTTCGTGTCGATCGGAGAAATCGAACTCATATCGACGACCGTCTTGCCAGCGCTCAAGCCCTCCGCGACACCGCTTTCGCCGAAGAGAACATGGTCAACCTGCGGGGTATCCGGCACCATGAGGATGATGATGTCTGCGCTTTGCGCAACATCCTTTGCGGTGCTGACGACCGTCAGACCCTTATCGATGAGTTCCTGAGGGGCAGGTGTCTTGTGAATCGCCGTCGAGACCTCATGCCCGCCATCCAGCAGATGACCTGCCATTGGAGCGCCCATGATTCCCAGCCCTAGAAAACCAACTTTTGCCATGATGTCCGTTCCTTTTTTGTCATTCTCAAATCTCTAAGTCGCACCCGTTCTAGCACTCTTGCCGGTTGTCCGGCTCCAGCGGATCACGAAATCTTTTTTGCCGTAGAACTGCTAATGCCCCCGTCTTGTGCGACAGCTCAACCTCGCGCATAAGTGTCGCCGTCTGCGCACCTGCCCTCGGAGAATGTCTCAATGGCTTACGTTTTCGATCCGGCGCCCGTCGTCTCGCTCCCCGTTCGCGGTTTGGCCGAGTCATTCCCGGTCCATCGCATTTACTGCGTCGGGCGCAACTACGCCAAGCATGCCATCGAGATGGGACACGACCCCGATAAGGATCCGCCGTTCTTCTTTCAAAAGAATCCCGACAATCTGGTGCTTGAACCCGAAACGCTGCCTTATCCCCCTATGACGCAGAATCTGCATCATGAGATGGAAATGGTTATTGCACTGGGGAAGGGCGGTGCGGACATACCGGTCGATCAAGCCCTAGACCATGTCTACGGTTATGGTGCAGCCATCGATTTTACGCGGCGTGATCTGCAGGAAGAAGCAAAGAAGCTCAGTCGCCCCTGGGAAGTCGGCAAGGCTTTCGAAGACTCGGCGCCAGCGGGTCCACTCACGCGAGCGAGCGAGATCGGGCACCCGGACAAGGGCAGTATTTGGCTGGACGTCAACGGTGAGCGCCGGCAGTCGGGCGATCTCAATCAGATGATCTGGAAGACGCCCGAGATCATTGCCCATCTCTCCGGTCTTTTCGTGCTTGCTCCTGGAGACCTTATCTTGTCTGGGACACCGGATGGCGTGGGACCTGTCGCGCGCGGCGATCGCGTGCATTGTGGCATCGATGGTCTTGGCGAACTCGATTTCAAAATCGTCTAACGTTTTCGGAGTAGGCACGTCGCATGCAGGAAATCATCCTCCATCACTATCCCCAATCGCCGATCTCGGAAAAAGTCCGCGTTGGACTTGGTATCAAAGGGCTGCCCTGGCGTTCGGTCGAGATACCGCGATTACCACCTAAGCCCGATCTGATGCCGTTGACCGGTGGCTACCGTCGCACACCGGTCATGCAGATTGGCGCAGACATTTTCTGCGACAGTCTCTGCATCCTCCGCGAAATCGACCGGAGGGCGCCCGAACCCACATTCTATCCGGGCGGTGGCACGGGAATGCCCTGGGCCGTCAGCCGCTGGACTGACGGCACGCTCTTCGAGCAGATTGTGAAAATCGTTTTCGGTGCGGGTCTCGAGAGTGTGCCTGCGGACGTTGCGCGCGATCGAAGCCTTCTCTATTTCGGCCCCGACTATGACTGGCACGAGGCAGTTGGTGAATTGCCGCATCTCGTCGCGCAGGTGAGGGCGCAACTGTCCTGGATCGATCAGCGTGTCGAAAACCGGGATTTTCTTCTCGGTGTGGAACCGGGGCTTCCGGACGTCTTTTGCTATTATCTCGTCTGGTTCCTGCGGGGCCGTTGGTCAGGGGGGCCTGGTTTGATGTCCGAATTTCCCTCGCTCGAACGCTGGGAGGCACGCGTAAAGGAGATCGGTCATGGCACCATGTCGGAAATGTCCTCGCAGGAGGCGCTAGAGATTGCGCGGGCAGCCGAACCCGCGACCCAAGGACAAAGCGACGCTAACGACCCGCAGGGGCTGAAGCCCGGATTGCGGGTCTCCGTAGAGCCAGTCAGTGCTGGCAGTGATCCTTCTGTCACGGGTACGATCCTCTCAGTGGATATGAACACGATTGCCATTCTCCAAGAGAACTCATCCGTTGGGAATGTCGCAATCCACTTCCCGCGCGTTGGCTATCGCGTGAGCGCGGAAGGGTAGACGGTTGCGAGTCACAATTCATTGACAGCACCAAAAACCCAAAGAAAGATAATAGCTTAGGTCATTGGTTCAGAAGTGATCCAATCCCAGATGTGCCGGCCCGGCGGTCACGCGCAAAGGTATGATATGCGTCTTCCCACAGTCTTCGCGATGGTCTGGATTACCATGGCCGCTTCCGCGGTATCGGCCAAGGAGACCATCACCGTGTTTGCTGCGGCCAGCCTCACCAATGCCATGGAAGAGGTCGGTCGTCGGTTTACGGAAGTAACCCAGACGAAGGTGCGCTTTTCCTTTGCTTCTTCTTCCACCCTGGCGCGTCAGATCGAGGCGGGCGCGCCGGCGGATTTGTATATGTCCGCGAACGAAGATTGGGTCGCTTATCTGGATGGCAAAGATTTGCTCGACGCGGCACCCCGGGAGGTGTCGCTGTCGAACCAGCTGGTGTTGGTTGCTCCGAAGGAGAGCGCACAGAGATCGGTCGATCTGGCCAGGCCCGCCGTGCTGCAATCACTCCTTGGTTCGAATGACCGATTGGCCGTCGGCGATCCGGCCCATGTTCCCGCAGGCCTTTATGCGCGCCAGGCACTCGAATCACTCAATCAGTGGAAGGGGCTCGAGCGCCGTCTCGCACGCGCTGACAATGTCCGTGCTGCACTGGTTCTGGTGGAACGCGGAGAGGTTCCGCTGGGCATTGTCTATGCGAGCGACGCCAAGCTTTCCGATAACGTAAAAACGCTTGCCGTATTCCCTTCGACCGCTCATGCCGCTATCCGGTATCCAGTAACTGTTGTGAAAGGGCGAGGATCGCCTGATGTGAAAGCACTTTTCGATTTTATGAGTGCGAAAGAAACACGCGAGATTTTCGAGCGACACGGTTTTTCCAGGAACTGATATCCGATGGACATTTGGCTGAGTGCCGTTGAAGTCGAGGCGCTCCTTTTGAGTCTCAAGATTTCGCTGGTCGCCGTATTGGCAGCGCTTCCATTTGCCGTGGGCGCGGCGTTTGCGATCGTTCGCGGGCGGTTTCCCGGTCGCATGCTCTTAGACGGGTTGGTACACCTGCCATTGGTCCTGCCGCCGGTCGTCATGGGATACCTCCTGCTGATAACATTTGGTGCCAAGGCACCTATCGGTGCGTGGCTTTACGATACGTTCGGCATCCGGTTTGTGTTCAGTTGGACGGGAGCCGCCTTGGCCGCGGCGATTGTGTCATTTCCCTTCCAGGTAAGAGCGATCCGGCTCGCTTTGGAAGCCATCGATCCGAGACTGGACACAGCCGCCGAAACGCTTGGCGCCGGTCCGATCGATCGCTTCGTTACAATCACGCTCCCTCTGGCTTTTCCGGGCTTGATCGCAGGCGCTATTACAGCGTTCGCGGCAAGCCTTGGCGAGTTCGGCGCTATCATAACTTTCGTCTCGAATATTCCCGGTGAGACACGAACGCTGCCATTGGCGATCTATACGGCCATCCAGACGCCTGGTGGAGAGATGGCTGCTGCACGCTTGGCAATTCTGGCTATCGGGCTTGCGCTTGCCGGACTCCTCTTTTCCGAAGTGGCCGCGCGCCGTGTCAGAGCGATGACACTCCAATGAGCGTTGACGTCGCGATCAAGCATGACTTCTCCACCTTCGGGTTGGATGTCGCATTTCGCGTCGATGAGCCCGGCATCACAGCGCTTTTCGGTCCGTCCGGTTCCGGCAAGACGACGACGATCAATGCCATTGCAGGGCTTCTGAAACCAAAGTCAGGCACGATCCGCGTCAATGGCCGGACGCTTTTCGATACCGAAAGCGGTATCTCCGTGCGACCGCGTGAGCGTCGCATCGGTTATGTCTTTCAGGAATCGAGGTTGTTTCCGCATTTGAGCGTGCAAAGCAACCTGCTTTACGGTTGGCGCCGGACGGGCAAACCGGTTGGCCAGGCGGATATGGACGACCTGATCGCCCGTCTTGGAATCGATCATTTGATGGCGCGCAAGCCGCACGCGCTTTCCGGCGGTGAGCGTCAGCGGGTCGCGCTGGGCCGGGCTCTGCTGATGCGTCCCGATGCGCTTCTGCTTGACGAGCCCATGGCGGCGCTGGATCAGGCCCGCCGCGGAGAGATCCTCCCTTATCTGGCAGCGCTTCGCGACAATGCCGAGATCCCCATGATTTATGTCAGCCACGCGATTGACGAGGTCGCCGGGCTTGCCGATCATATGGTTCTGCTCGACCAGGGGCGGGTCAGAGCGGAAGGGTCCGTTTCCGACATCATGTCGCGGTTGGACCTGTTTCCACTGACGGGGCGCTATGAAGCCGGCGCCGTTCTGCCGGCGACAATTGCGAGCCATGATCCGGATGATGCACTGACCGAAGTGACGGTGGCAGGTGGCCGCTTGGTTGTGCCCTTGATCGACCGACCCATCGGCGATCAGCTCCGGCTGCGTATTCGCGCCCGCGATGTCATGATCGCACTTGACCGTCCGGCGACGGTCAGTGCCAACAATATTCTAGCAACGACAATAACCGAGATCAGACAAGACCCGGGGCCCTTTGCTGATCTGCAGCTCGATTGCAACGGGTCGCGCATTCTGGCGCGCGTGACCCGCCGGTCCGTGGCGCGCCTTGGACTGATGCCGGGCCTTGATGTCCAAGCAGTGATCAAGACCGTCACCGTCGACAGGCGTACACTTTCACCTGGTCCCGGTGCCGACGGTGATTGAGGCCAAGCCACATGGCGGGCGTTGGGCGGCAACCGGTCCAAGCGCCGATAGCGGCTGGTTCTTCTCGCTCAAGGGCGTACTTCTGGTCATCGTCTCCTATTGCAGTGCGCATTTCATCACGCGGCTTTTCGCATCACTCAATCTGGGCGAGGACGATCCGCACGAGAACATCCTCATTCAAGTTCTGAAATTCGCTTACGAGCCGCTGCAACCCCCTCTCTACAGTTGGGTGTTGTGGGGCGTACAACAGATCGTTGGCCCGAACATCGTCAGCTTTCTGATTATCAAATATGTGCTGCTGATTACGATCGCCTGCCTTCTGTTCGTGATTGCACGCCGTGTTCTCGGCGATCCTCTTTGGGCATTCATGTGTGTCGAGACCATCGGTCTCATCTATCAGACGACCTGGCGGCTCCACGAAGGCTTTACGCACGCCATGGGAACGATAGCGGCCGTTCTCGCGGGATTCTGGGCGTTCCTCAAACTGCTGGAGAGTCCAAACGGCCGATCATTCGCATTCTTCGGTCTGGTCGCCGGATTTGGAATGCTGACCCAGTCAAAGTTCATCTTTTTTCTCATGGCGATCTTTGTCGCAGGGCTCTTTCAATCCTCGATCCGTGCGTTGTTCTATGAGCATCGCTGGAAGCTGGTATCGGCTCTGGTCCTCGCTGCGGTAATTTCGGGGCCTTTCTACATATGGGCGTTCGTCTGGAATGACGCATTGAGTGAGCTGATGAGGCCGCTGGCCAATCAGGAGAACTTTACCCACGGTCAGAAGGTCGTCATCGGCCTGAAGGACGCCGTCATAAAACCGGCTGCATGTCTGCTGCCATTGATCATCATTCTCGTCGTCGTCTTTCCTGGCATGGCGCCTGCCACGCTACGGCTCTCGCGGCGACCAAGCGGTCCGGGCCCCGATCTCGTTCTGCTCGTTGGTCACTATGTGTTGCTCATTCTGGGTGGATTGGTCGTCGGCGCACTCATCTTCGGTCTCAACAAATATCCGGCGCACCGTCTCATCCCACTGTTGCTGGTTGCCGTGGTGTGGCTGGTTCATCTGGCCCGCCTGGGATGTCAGTCGCGTAAGCAGATCAGACTATTCGCGGCTGTGGTCGGCGTGTTCCTCATCGTTACCTTCGTCGGACGCATGCTCAACATGTTTGCGCTCGACCCCTTCTGCAAAATCTGCCGCTGGGGAATCCCGTACGATACGTTGGCACAGACCATTCAGGCGCGCGGGTTCGAGAATGGTACGATCATGACGGCTGAGCACGAGCTTGCCGGCAACCTTCGCCGCTTCTTTCCGAATGACAGGATTGTCAGCACCTATCGCCCGATCTTTGCACCCCCAGCGACGCCCGATATTGCGAAGGGACAGACAGTACTCGTTTGGTCCGAGCGGTTTCAGCCCTGGCTTGCGCATGATCAGGCGAAGCCGTTCTTACGGAAGGGCGAACTGGCACGTCCATGGACGGTGTACCGCGCAGAAATGCCGTGGCGCCATTACTGGCGGGAGACGGGTTATCGCAAGACGACCTGGTTCTTCATGATCATGGATGGCCAAACCGGCACAAGCGAGTGACGGCGGCGTCCAGCCGGTGTTTATGCCGGCTTTCGACACCAGAATTGATACATGTTCGAGAAGATGTTGGGATTGTCTCTCTCAAATTGGTCCCAATTGCCCAGGTCGACGCAATTTGGATCGGCTGGAAAGCGATTGCGATAACTCGTCTTTACCCAGGTTTCCGGTAGCCCAAACCCTAGAAATTCGAGATTGTATTTTTCGAGCAAATTGCTGATTTGAGGGATCGTGTAGCGATGCTCCTGGACATGGAAAATCAAATCTCGGATCGGCGACGTTGCGAAAAAGTCGGTCGATTTTTCCAGAGCGGCGGTTTCCGCAATCGGGCTCTCTCTAACGAATTTCCGAAATGCCCTGATTCCCTCCAACGTCGACGTAAATCCGGACGCGGCCACAAGTTGGCGCGCTTGCACAACTTCCCGTCGTGCATATTCGCTGTAGAGACCGAGCTTCAAAAAGCCGCCTGGCTTCAAACAATCCAGTAGAACTTCAAGACCGGCCTCCGGTTCGGACATGTGGTGGAGGACGCCACTGCACTCGACGACATCGAACACCCGCTCCAGTTCACCGAGTCTCAAGATGTCTGCCTGTGCAAAGACGACATTCTGCACATTGAGCGCCTGTGCCTTACGCTGGGCATAAGAGAGACTCGAACGGCTGAGATCGACGGCGATTACATTTGCGTTCCTGTAGTGGAGCGCGGACGTGATGGGTTGGCGTCCAGTTCCACTGCCCGCAATCAAGACGTCCCATGAGCGATCCGAGGTCTCGAGAGCTGGCCGATGCGGATCGATGGCTTGAAGAATGTGTTCTGTCAGCGGTAGTGGGTCTCCGACCGTTATGCTGCTCCAGCGAGGATAGGGGTTTTCTTCATATTGGGATTGAACGGCCATCGAGACATTGTCATCGATTGCTGTGAGCTGACCAATGTTTGGCTCGAGCAGTCTTTCTTGCTCCCGGTCCAGGACCACGGTTTGCAGGAACTGCGCATTGTCGGCTGAGACGCTTTGGTAATGCTTAAGTGCCCAGTTTCTGATGGAATCGATGGCATAGAGCGAGCGGTAGGCGCCAAGAAGATACAGATCGGCATCGGCAGGTGCATGTCCACTTCCGATCATGCCTGTCAGGTCAGCCTCCAAGGTATCAATGTAGGCCTGTTCGTCGTCACTAACGTGCCAGACATACTCGTTGAGAAAGCTCTGATAGGCGAGGGATCTCAACAGTGGGATTTCTCCCCCCTTGCCGAAAAAATCACTCCCCTCGTCACGCCGCAGATTCATGATCTGACATCGTATTCCGGAGAGAAACACCTCAAGTTCGGTGTCGGCGATGAGTCCATTCTGGAGATGAGCGGTCAGCAGTCCGTCAGTCAACGTGTCGAGTTTGGCAATGTCGTCACGGGAGATCGCGTTAGAGTTTATGGCGTTCCGCAGATCGGATTTGAGCAATAGATGGCTGGACGTCTGCAGCTTGTAACTGTCAATGCATGACTGTTCGAAACACAGACGAATGACGTCTTTGAAATGAGCCAGCCAATCAGGGCGTTTGACATGTTTCAAAGCATCGACAAGGCATGAAATGATGCCGATCGTGTTCGGAGTGGTTTTCAATGCTTGCCCGAAATTGAGCGCGGCGTCCTCAAACCGGCCGAGCGCCGCATATGCATGGCCAAGATTGACCAAGGCGTCGCAAAAATCAGGTCTCGCGTCGATAGCGCGCAGGTAGTGCTCTATGGCACCGTCGAAGTCGCCTTTCGATCGGAGGGCATTGCCCATATTGTTTCGTGTCTCGGGATGGTCTGGGTCGATCGCAAGAGCTTTCTCGTAGCTCGCGATGGCATCGTCCGGCTTCCCTAGCTTTCTAAGAATGACCGCAAGATTGCTGTGTGCGGGGACGTGACTGGGATCGATCTTCAGCGCTTTGGTGCAACAGGCCGTCGCTTCAGCAAGTTTCCCCTGGCCGACCAATGCGGCTGTCACGATGTCATAGAGAACCAGTGCGCGAGGATGCCGGCGCATGAGCTTTCGCGCACGCTTGTATGTCTCTTGCAACTCGCCGGAATGGTACAGATTCTGAAGATCGTTGAGTTCATCTTGTGAAAGATGCTCTGACCGCGCGCTCGAAGCCTGGCCCGGATGGCTTGCCGCTGCTCGCTTGCCTCTGCCCATGCCACGTTCCTCTCTGCTGCAATGTCTGTTCTCAAGGAGACGCTGTTACAGAGGTGGACTAGGTCATCACCACAAGCTTTGATTCGCAGTGTGCACGCTATTTGTCTAATCGACTTTGGCTGGAACCGCAAAGGTGTTCTCGGGGGATCATTTGCTCATCTGGCAGTCGGTTTTGAGGAGACGCCACGTCGCCTCATTGACGAATGTCACGAGGTTGCTGCTGTGGACCTGTTTGATCGTATCGCGGCCTTCTTGAGCAAGTTTGAGCGTTTTCGATCCGATCTGGTAGAGACCCATCACAAAATAAAAGTGTGCGCGTTCTCTCTGTGTCTGAAGCGCGGCGGCGGCTTCGGCAACCATTTGCCGGGCGGCCGCGTCGCCATACCAAAGCAGCGTCATGTAGCCATGCGCTTTGAGGTCGGCACGCTTTGCCGCCATCAATTGTTTTCCTGCAACTTCGATCAGTGTCCTACGATCAAGTCGCTTGAGCGAGTCATCTGCCTTCATGACCTCCTGGAGAGCGTCTTCCACCGCGGCCTTGACCATTCGATCGGCGACAGCCCGACATGATGTGTCAGCGGTAATCGCCGGCGTGGGAGCTATTCCTGCGAGGAATAGAGCCAAAGTGACGACGATGGTCGCCTGCCTCACCAGGACGCCCAACTCAGCCCGTGGCATGATGACGGATAACGAAATGCTTGGTCGTTGTTTCAACGACCTCCCAAAAGCCGCGAAAGCCATTTGGGATCAGAAATGAGTCGCCTGTTTTGAAGGTTTGAGCATTGCCGGCCTCATCGATCAGACGGACGTGGCCAGAGATGATGGTGCAATACTCGTCCCGGTCTGTGAAGGCATGCCATTTGCCGGGTGTGCTGGTCCATGTGCCCGCGACCAACCCGCCGTCCGGGCTTTCGAAATGCATCTTGGTCGTGTGATGCGGATTGCCCTCGACAACCCTGTCCGGCAATTCGGAAAGATGTCGATCTGACGTGTTTAGCGGTTCTTCGGAAAAGTCGACAACTCTCATCGTGATCACCGTTTCTGTTCTTGTTCGTCAGAGCAGTCCGCATTGGACGCTCTGTCAGTTTAACCCGTCATCATCGAATGCGTTCAGACTCTCGCCTCGATCGCGTCCCAGATCATCGCCGCGAGATCGTTGCCGCCAAAGCGTTTGACCTCGCGAATGCCGGTCGGCGAGGTGACGTTGATCTCGGTCAGATAGTCGCCGATAACATCGATGCCGACAAATATCAGACCGCGTGCTTTAAGCTCCGGACCGAGTTTGGCGCAGATTTCTCTATCTCGGTCAGAGAGTTCGACCGGCACCGCCTTCCCGCCGACATGCATATTCGAGCGGGTTTCACCGGCCGCCGGTACGCGGTTGATGGCCCCGGCGACCTCTCCGTCGATCAGAATGATGCGTTTGTCGCCTTCGCTGACCTCGGGTCTGAACTGTTGCACCATGAACGGCTCGCGAAAGACTGTTTGGAACAGTTCGACCAGAGAATTGAGGTTCGTATCTTCGGGTCGAAGGCGAAAGATCGCAGCGCCTCCATTGCCGTAGAGCGGTTTCACGATGATGTCTTCATATTCTTCGCGGAACGAGAGAACGTCTTCGACACGGCGCGTAATCATCGTGGGTGGCATGAACTCGATAAAGTCGAGCACGAAGATTTTTTCCGGCGCGTTCCTGACATGACTCGGATCGTTCACCACGAGAGTCTTGGGGTGAATGCGCTCAAGGAGGTGTGTCGTTGTGATGTAGCCCATGTCGAAGGGCGGATCCTGCCGCAGCTGAACCACATCGACATCGGACAGATTGACGGCCCTGGGATCGCTCAAACGGTAATGGTCGTCTTCCTTGTCCTGAACGGTAAGGGTCGCGCCCTGAGCGACAAGATTTCCATCCCGAAGTGCGAGCGCGTCGGGGGTGTAGTAGAACATGTCGTAGCCGCGCGACTGCGCCTCGAGAAGCATGGCGAATGTCGAATCGCCATGAATGTCGATGCGATCGATTGGATCCATCTGAAACGCGACCTTGAGCCCCATAACCAAGTCCTCTTGTTGTGGCGGGAATATCGAACGACAAAAAGCGCTAATCGCAACAGCGCGTCAAACGCGAAATGCATCCTGGACATGTCGTGGAGCTTTCCAGGGTGCCAGCAAGATGACATCGAAGGCAATGTCGAGCGCGGCATACTGGGTATGGCGGGCGATCCAATGTTCCGCAGCACGGATTATGCGGCTCTGCTGATGCGCCGACACCGACCAGGCTGCGTCATCAATGGTGGCACGCAGTTTAACTTCGACAAAAGTGAGACGCCGGCGGCGCCGCGCGATGAGATCGATCTCGCCCACCGGACTTCGGTAGCGCCTCGCAAGGATGCGATAGCCCTTGGCTTGCAAGAGCAGTCCGGCGATTGTTTCTGCCCAATGTCCCTTGCGGTGAGCGTACTCACGGCTTTGACGAGCCATCGCTATTTGCCTTGATCCGTCAGGGCGAGTGCAATCTGATAGACCCGGCCACGTTTGATTTCGAGCGCATCGGTAACATGCCGGACCGCGTCGCGGGCACTCATTGACTGGAGTGCATCTTCAAGCTGTATGCGGATCGTCTCATCTGAGACGACGGCTCTCGTCGCCGGCGATACCAGGATGACGAACTCGCCTTTTCGTGATGTATCGGTGGAAAATCGGGCGGAAAGGTCGCCGATTGGTCCACGCTCCACCCGTTCGTGTATTTTGGTCAATTCCTTGGCAACGACAGCTTCCCGATCACCCAGGATTTCAGCCATGTCATCGAGCGTTGCAGTCAGACGGCTTGGCGCCTCATAGAAGACAAGGGTTGCGGCAAGGTCTGAGAGAGCCTCAATGCGCTTGCGTCGTGCACCTTGTTTCGGGGGGAGGAACCCTTCGAACAGGAATCGGTCTGTCGCGAGGCCTGCGGACGTGAGGGCGGCCAGTGCTGCGGATGGCCCCGGAATGCTGCTGACGACCAGACCGCTCGCCACGGCCTCCCGCACCAGCTTATGGCCGGGATCGGATATCAGCGGTGTTCCCGCGTCGCTCACCAGAGCAACGGCATCGCCATTAGCGATACGAGACAGAAGTTTCGGTCGCGCGCGTTCGGCATTGTGATCGTGATAGGCGGTCAGAGGTGTGCGAATGCCGTAGTGCGAAGTCAGCTTCTTCGTATGGCGTGTATCTTCGCAAGCAATCGCATCGGCGCGTGAGAGTACCGACAATGCCCGAAGTGTGATGTCGCCGAGATTACCGATCGGCGTGGCAACAATGTAAAGGCCGGGCGGCAACGGCCGGGTATCGAGGTCCGAAAAAACGGCGGCGATCCCTTCTTGAACCGCCGTATCTCCAGTTGTTTGCCGTGTATTGGACATACCGCTCTGAACGATTGAAATCGTTGTGGTGAAAATCCGCCAAAGCCGCCGCGACGATCTGAATCCCAGGCCAATCGACGAACTGCGGTCTATGAATGAAGTATTTTCGCCATTGTTCAAGGCCGGCGATTCGTTTAGACGCTCGGTGCTTTACGCGCACAACCCCATGCGCACCTCCGCAACGCATCCTAACCATTTGCACAAACGAAGTTTTCCTTGATTGGACGGGGTGAGCATTTTCCATCATAATCGCGGCATTGTTTTCGGCTATTTGAGGTTATTCCCGCATAAACGTTGCGGGCTGGAGCGAATGGAACGCATGCCGTTTCGGGCTACCATCACTGTTCCCTGGTTTATTCGCATCTTCGGTCCTTTCGCCGCGCTTGCGTTGACGGCCTGTCTGCTGACAGCGTGTCAGACTGGGGGAAACCTGTCCCAGCGGTCCGGTGCAGATCCGGCGCTCGGGGAAGGTGCGCCACGCGGTCCGGCGGTCAAAGTTGCGCTTTTGCTACCTCTCACGGCACCCGGCAACACTGCCAAAGTGGCGACAGCGCTGAAGCAGGCCGGTGAGCTTGCCCTCTTCGATTTCGACAATCCGAATGTTGCTTTAATCAGCAAGGATACGCGGGGAACGCCCGAGGGCGCCAAAGCGGCTGCTGAAGCTGCGGTGCAGGAAGGGGCCGAATTGATTATCGGGCCTCTCTTTTCAAAATCTGTCTCTGCGGTTGCGCCGGTTGCGCGCCAGGCAAATATCCCCGTTGTCGCTTTTTCGAGCAACCAGAACGTTGCAGGCAATGGTGTTTATCTGCTGAGCTTTCTAGCCGGGCGCGATGTCGCTCGGGTGGTCTCTTTTGCGATGGGGCAAGGGAAGCGGGTCTTTGCAGGTCTTATCCCGAAATCGGCTTATGGCGATATCGTCGAGGCGGCGTTCCGTCAGGCCGTCAATGCCCAGGGCGGCCAGATCGCAACCATCGAGCGCTTTCCGCTCGATGCCAATGGAATGTTGGCGCCAGCCAAGAAGATTGCGGAAATCGCAAATGCACCAGGTAGCCAGCTCGATGCCCTGTTCTTGCCGGCCGGGCAGGATACCCTGCCGACCATCGCGGCGTTCATGCCCTACACGGCCATCGATACGACGGTTGTGAAGATGATCGGAACGGGCCTCTGGGACTATGCCAATATCGGGCGAGAGAAACCGTTACATGGCGGCTGGTTTCCGGCTCCTGACCCGAAGGGATGGCGAAGTTTCACGCAGCGTTATGTAAAGACCTATGAGAAGACGCCTCCGCGGCTCGCCAGCCTGGCTTATGATGCGGTGAGTCTCGCAGTGTCCTTGTCGAACCAGCCGCAAGGTCAACGTTTCCGCGCGAACCAACTGACACGAAGCAGCGGCTTTGCCGGTGTGGATGGCCTATTCAGGTTGCGCTCCGACGGAACATCTGATCGCGGGCTTGCTATCCTCGAAGTGCAGAAATTCGGACCGCAGCTTGTCCAGCCAGCACCGAATTCATTCTCAACGGCTCGGTTCGGACAGTAGCGCGCGCGCCGTTTCGTTTGGATCTTTTGGCCAGATCAAGATGCCGCAAGCATCGCAATCACTGCATTGAGCACCAGTCGGCCTTTATTGGTTGCAATGAGTTGTCTGCCCTCTTGCCGTAAGAGGTTCTCGCGCCTCAATGTTGCTATCGCGCCTGAATCGATTTCGGCTCCGCCTAGCGCTACGAACCTGTCCATATTCAGTCCCTCGGACAGGCGAAGCGCCATGAGCAAATATTCTTCCGCTGTCTCAGAAGGTGCCAGTCTCGAACATGACGAAAGGCCATGGCCTGCCTTTTCAACTGCCTCAAGCCAGCTTTCCGGTGATTTGTGCGTGTCCGTCGCGTGCCTCGCATCGCCGAAGCGAATGCGTCCGTGCGCGCCTGGCCCGATGCCAACATAGTCGCCACCCCGCCAGTAGTTGAGATTGTGAAGGCTGGCCTGACCGGCAAGCGCATGATTGGAAATCTCATACGCGTCGTAACCAGCCGCCGATGTCAGGTCCTGTGTGATTTCGAAGAGCGTCGCGGCGCGCTCGGCTTCCGGCGGATTCAGCCGGCCGGCGGCATGCAGCGCGGCGAACGGTGTACCGGGCTCGACAGTCAGCTGATAGAGGGACAGGTGGCCAGCCGCCAGTGCGAGCGCTTCGCCAAGTTCGGCCTCCCAATCGGATTCCGACTGACGTGGCCGTGCATAGATCAGATCGAACGAAACGCGATCGAAATTCGCGACGGCAATCTGGAGGGCGGTTAATGCTTCATGTTTCGAATGCAACCGGCCAAGCCGCTTCAAGTCTTCATCATTGAGGGCCTGGACGCCGAGCGATACGCGATTGACTCCCGCACTGCGATAGCCTGCAAATCGGCTTGCTTCCACACTTGTTGGATTGGCCTCAAGTGTAATCTCGACATCGCCTAATGGCCGCCAATGATTGGAGATCGATTCGATAATTCGCGAAACGGTTTCCGGCGACATCAGAGATGGCGTGCCGCCCCCAAAGAAGATACTGCCGACACCCGCATCGGGTACGAGAGAACTGAAATATGCCAACTCTCGTTCAAAGGCGGCGAGGTAGCGGGCCTCGTCGATGCCTTGGGTGCGAACATGGCTGTTGAAATCGCAGTAGGGGCATTTCGCCTGGCAGAAGGGCCAGTGCACATAGACCGCGAGCGATCGCAGACGATCCTCAATCGGGACTGGCGTCAGGCTGCGGTCTGCGGTGTCAGACATGCGGACACAAACTGCGAGAAGGCGTTGGCGCGATGGGAAATCGCATGCTTCTCGGCCGGCTCCATCTCTCCGAACGTAATGTTCCTGCCTTCAGCGACGAATATGGGATCATAGCCAAAGCCGAATTGCCCTCGCGGTGGCCATACCAGGTGTCCAAAGACTTTACCTTCGAATGTACGCATATGCCCATCCGGCCACGCAATCGTCAGGGCGCAGGTGAAATTTGCACCACGATCCTCCCGATCGCGCGCGCCCTTGGCATCGAGTTCTTTTTCAATGCGCGCCATGGCATCGGCGAAATCCTTTTTCGGCCCGGCCCAGCGCGCCGAATAAATTCCAGGAGCACCATCCAGTGCTGCGACCTCAAGTCCGGAATCGTCCGCCAAGGCAGGCAACTTCGAAGCCGTCGCCGATGCCAGTGCTTTCAGCTCCGCATTGGCGATGAAAGTCGTACCGGTCTCCTCCGGTTCCGGCAGGTCGAGTTCGCCGGCGGAAAGGGTGTCGACCCCATAGGGGGTCAACAGATCTCTGATCTCTCGAACCTTTCCGGCATTGTGGCTGGCAACGACCAACTTGTCGCCTGAATGGAGTTTGCGTTCCGTCATGCCACGGTCAGGTTCTGCAGTGATACGAGTTCGCCGATCCCCTTTTGCGCCAGGCTCAAGAGCGTGTCGAATTCGTCTCTGGAGAACGGTTCCGTCTCGGCTGTCCCCTGGATTTCGACGATCCCGCCCGATCCGGTCATGACGAAATTGGCATCGGTCTGAGCGTCGGAGTCTTCGACATAGTCGAGATCGAGGACCGGATTCTGTTCGTAAATTCCGCATGAGACAGCCGCCACTTGATCGCGAATGACGGAGTCCGGCACCATTTCCCGTGCATGCATCCACTGGATGCAGTCATGAAGCGCGACCCAGGCGCCTGTAATCGATGCGGTTCGGGTGCCGCCATCTGCCTGGATGACATCGCAGTCCACCGTGATCTGGCGTTCACCGAGCGCTTTGAGATCGACGACTGCCCGCAGCGAGCGGCCAATCAATCGCTGAATCTCCTGCGTGCGGCCCGATTGTTTTCCTGCCGCTGCTTCGCGTCTCATCCGCTCGTTGGTCGCCCGCGGCAGCATGCCATACTCCGCCGTCACCCACCCGCGACCCTGCCCCTTCAGCCAGCCCGGGACTTTTTCCATGACGCTGGCTGCACACAGGACATGGGTGTTTCCGCATTTGATCAGGCAAGAGCCTTCAGCGTAGCGAGATACGGCGCGCTCCAGCGTTACGGGTCTGAGTTCGTCGGCTTCACGATTCGACGGTCGCATAGCGAGATTGGCCTCCAATGCCAGGGTAATGGGTGTTTCATGAGTCCGTGGCCGAGACCGATCCTGCTGCAGGGTCAGAGTTTGCCCGGAAGCTCATGCGGTCAAACGACTTCGAAATTCGGCGCACATTAGATCAAGCGACCCGCAATTGAAATCGGATGAATCGCGAAAACATGGATTTGCAAAAGCCTGATCCGGCCAACAAAATCCAGAGTTCTGGCGACTTTGCGTCCAAGTGTCCGCGTTGAAGGGTTTGACCCTCGCCTCACGCAAACCTAAATTCGAAGTATGGAATACCGAGATGCCAAAGACGCGGCCGCAATTCAGCCGAGTGGAGGCGCGGGGTCCGTCGATCTCGATGAGCGCTCGCGTGAGATTTTTCGGCAGATTGTCGAGACCTATCTCGCCACCGGCGATCCGGCAGGCTCGCGAAATATCTCGCGCCAGCTCCCCATGCCTCTGTCGCCGGCTTCAGTGCGCAATATCATGGCCGATCTCGAATCCCTCGGACTCATCTATGCGCCGCACACCAGTGCCGGCCGGCTGCCGACCGAGAGCGGACTGCGTCTTTTCGTGGACGCCTTGTTGGAGGTTGGCGATCTCAGTCCGGCTGAGCGATCGCAAATCAAAGGGCAGATCAGCGGCACGCCTCAGGACAAAGCGATCGAAGACGTGTTGACCGAAGCCGGTGAGATGTTGTCCGGCCTCTCGCGCTGTGCGGGTGTCGTGCTGGCGGAGACGCAGATGCAGCGGGTCAAGCATATCGAGTTTGTGAGACTCGATGCAGGACGCGCAATGGTTGTCCTGGTCGGCGAAGACGGCGTCGTTGAGAATCGAATCGTTCAACTGCCGGAAGGTCTTCCGGCCTCGGCATTGACGGAAGCGACGAACTATCTGAACGGGCATATTGCCGGCAAGAGCCTCGCGGAGATCCAGGACGAGATCGCGCGTGACCATCAGACGAAAAAGATGGAACTCGACGCGCTGACGACCAAGGTGGTGCAAGCTGGTCTTGCTGTTTGGTCAGGCGACGAGGATGACAAGAAGAGTCTCATTGTCCGCGGGCGCTCGCATCTGCTGGAAGACCTGCATGCCATGGATGATATCGAACGCATTCGTCTGCTGTTCGATGATCTGGAAGCCAAGGAAGGCATCATACAGCTTCTCGGACTCGCCGAGGGCGGGGAGGGCGTCCGGATCTTTATCGGGTCGGAGAGCCAGCTTTTCTCGCTGTCGGGATCTTCTCTCATCGTTGCGCCGTTTCACGATACATCGCAAAAGATCGTCGGTGTGCTCGGTGTCATCGGTCCGACGCGGCTGAATTATGCCCGTATTATCCCAATGGTCGATTACACGGCGAAACTCGTTGGCCGTTTGCTGACTTGATCTTTTGGCCTTTTCAACCGATATCGACAGTCAATCTCCAAAACATGGTTGCAAAGCATGACCGACAAGGAACGCAAATCCGAAACGGCTGGTGCGTCCGGCGCTGATAATCCCGCAAAAGAAGCGATGAATCCGGCTGCAGGTGAGACGTCGTCCGACGATGCGGCGAAAAACAAAGAATCCGGATGGGCGAGTGACAAGGCTTCCGACATGACCGCTGCCGAATTCGAGAAGATCATCAATGAGCGGGATGAGCTCAAGGATCGGCTGATGCGCGCGATGGCGGAAATGGAGAATATTCGCCGCCGCACAGAACGTGACAAGGCCGATACTGCGAAATACGCAATCTCGAATTTCGCCCGCGATATCGTGGGCGTTGGTGACAATATTCGCCGCGCTATCGATGCCGTCCCTGCCGAAGATGCGCAGTCGCACCCCGCGCTGACGACCTTGCTCGAAGGCGTGGAGATGACCGAGCGTGAGTTGCTCAATGTCATGGAGCGCCATGGCATTACGCGGCTGGAGCCGAAGGGTGAGCGATTCGACCCGAATGTTCACCAGGCGATGTTTGAAGTTGAAGACGCCAGCGTCGATGCCGGTACTGTGGTCGAGGTCGTTCAGGCCGGTTATCAGATTGCAGAACGCGTCCTGCGTCCGGCGATGGTCGGCATCTCAAAAGGCGGACCGAAGCATGTACGCAGCGACCCGCCTTCGGATGAGGGCGAAAAGGCCGCCGCGGAAGCAACGCCTGCAGACAAGCCAGACTGCACGCCTGCGGAAGTGAAGGAAACACCGGCGACCGCAAAAAATCCTGCGGCAAAACCCGAACCTGCGGCTCCGTCAGCGCAAGCGCAAAAGACACCCCTTCCCGACCCCTCCCGAGCGCCTGCCGCGTCGGGACGTGAAACCGGAAAAGCCAAACCGGGTGCGCGCCGTCCGTTGGGTGGCCGGGTCGACAAAAGTGCTTGAACAAAGCTGATCAACAAACTGTAACACCTATCAAATTCCCGTTATGCCGTATTGGCTGGAGCCGAGAGCTGTGGCCTAATGAACTGGGTGCTTTTTTGGGGCAACTACTTCACGACATTGAGTATGAAGGAACGGCATATGTTTAAGCGAAGTCTGTTGGCGCTGGTTATCGGTGTGGCCGGTATTCTGTGGGCGCAAACATCCCAAGTATCGGCGCTGCCAGCGACATCGGCGCTTTCGTCGGTCAAGACTGCTGCGGCGACCGAAGATCCCTTGGTTAAGTCCACATTCGGTAAGCGTCACAAAGCCCATCGAGGTCATGTGAAGAGCAAGCGGCATAAACGCGTCAAGAAGCATCACCGCGGGAAAAAAGCGCGTTGGTGGAAGCGACGTCATCACCACAAGCCGCTTAAATAGATCAGGCTGGAATTTCGAGAAGAGAGCCGCGCACTCTTAAGTGTGTGGCTCTTTTTTTTGGTCCTATCCGGACTTGGTCACCCGTCGGAGCGTCAAATTGAAGCGGCCGCCTTCGGGCAATAGATCGGATGTGGCGGGAAGAATTCGATCAATGCCATGATAGGCATGACGAAACGCCCCATCCAGGACAATGATTTCGCCCGAATGTAGCGTGAAGCGCGTTGTCGGATCTTTTCGATGCGGCCCGCCCAGCCGGAATACGGCGCTATCTCCAAGCGACACAGAGACAACCGGTGCGACTTTGTCATCCTCGTCTTCATCCCGGTGGAGGCCGAGTTTGGCACCAGGATCGTAATAGTTCACCAAGCAAGCCTCAGGCGGTGCGTGATAGCCGATTCGATCCCAGATTTTCATCAGAATAGAGGGAATAGCGGGCCAACTCTGGCCGGTCGTGGGATGATCGCTTTGATATCGGTAGCCTTGTTCCTTGTCGGTGACCCAGCCAAGGGGACCGCAATTCGTCATCCGGACCGACATCGCGCGGCCTGATTTCGGCATGCGCGGAACATAGAGCGGGGCTGCCCCAATAATGCCGCGTATTTCAGCTAAGAGCAGGGTTTGATCGGCGTGATTCAGGGGCGGATGCCTGTCGCGCACGACCGCAACATCCGCATCGACTTCCATCTTTGGTTTTTTCGTCACGATGCTGCGACCAAAAGTTGGGGTGGCACGCCGCTTGCGGTGGTGTTTAAGCACCCTTATATAACGGCATGACTCCTAATATATACGGATTCGTAATGGAGACTGGTCCTGCGCAGCTTAGGGGAGCGCGGGTTGACCGGGTGCCGAATGAGGCCCGGACTGTCTGCCACAGACAAGAGGTTATAGAATGTCGAAAGTGATCGGAATCGATCTCGGCACCACCAACTCGTGTGTCGCGGTCATGGAAGGTTCCAGCCCGAAGGTTATCGAGAATGCCGAAGGTGCGCGTACCACACCATCAATGGTCGCCTTTACCGAAGACGGCGAGCGGCTGATCGGCCTGCCTGCCAAGCGCCAGGCGGTAACTAATCCGGAAAACACGCTTTTTGCGATCAAGCGTCTGATCGGTCGTCGCCATGACGACCCGACGGTTGAGAAAGACAAGAAGCTTGTGTCCTACGAGATTGTCAAAGCCGACAATGGCGATGCGTGGGTGCAGGCGCGAGACGATTCCTATTCACCCTCTCAGATTTCTGCTTTCATTTTGCAGAAGATGAAAGAGACCGCCGAGGCCTATCTCGGCGAGACAGTCACACAGGCTGTGATCACCGTTCCGGCCTACTTTAATGACGCTCAGCGTCAGGCCACCAAGGACGCGGGCAAGATCTCCGGTCTGGACGTGCTTCGGATCATCAACGAGCCGACGGCCGCAGCATTGGCCTATGGACTCGACAAGAAAGACGGCGAAACCATCGCGGTTTATGACCTGGGTGGCGGTACGTTCGACGTTTCGATCCTGGAGATTGGTGACGGCGTCTTCGAAGTGAAATCGACAAATGGCGACACGTTCCTCGGCGGTGAGGATTTCGACATGCGCCTGGTCGATTATCTCGCCGAAGAGTTCCAGCGCGAAAACGGTATCGATCTGCGCGGCGACAAGCTTGCCCTTCAGCGCCTGAAAGAGGCTGCCGAGAAAGCCAAGATCGAGCTGTCCTCTGCCTCACAGACAGAAATCAATCTGCCGTTCATCACTGCAGACCAGTCTGGTCCGAAGCATCTCACATTGAAGCTGACGCGCGCCAAGCTTGAAAGTCTGGTTGAGGATCTGGTGAGCCGGACGATCGGTCCCTGCGAAGCAGCTCTGAAGGACGCTGGTCTGAAAGCCGCCGAAATCGACGAGGTCGTTCTCGTCGGTGGCATGACACGCATGCCCAAAGTCGTTGAGACCGTGAAAAACTTCTTCGGCCGCGAGCCTCATAAGGGGGTCAACCCTGACGAAGTCGTGGCAATCGGTGCCGCCATCCAGGCCGGCGTACTGCAGGGTGACGTCAAGGACGTTCTGCTGCTGGACGTCACACCGCTTTCTCTCGGTATCGAAACTCTTGGCGGCGTCTTCACCCGTCTTATCGACCGCAACACGACGATCCCCACTAAGAAGGGTCAAGTCTTCTCGACGGCGGAAGACAATCAGAATGCGGTGACGATCCGCGTCTTCCAGGGCGAGCGTGAAATGGCATCCGACAACAAGATGCTCGGTCAGTTCGACCTGGTCGGCATTCCGCCGGCCCCGCGTGGCGTTCCCCAGGTCGAAGTGACCTTCGATATCGACGCCAACGGCATCGTCAATGTTTCTGCGTCCGACAAGGCGACAGGCAAAGAACAGTCGATCCGAATCCAGGCATCAGGCGGTCTCTCCGATGCCGACATCGATCAGATGGTCAAGGATGCGGAGTCTCATGCTGAAGACGATGCGAAGCGGCGTGAACTCGTGGAGGTCAAGAACCAGGGTGAAGCTCTGGTCCATTCGACCGAGCGCACCATGGAAGAGCTTGGCGACAAGATCGCCGAAGCTGACAAGGGCGTCGTGCTTGCTGCTTCCGAGGAGTTGAAGGCAGTCCTTGAAGGAGAGGATGTCGAAGCCATCAAGGCCAAGACGGAAGCTCTGGCGCAGGCATCCATGAAGATGGGCGAAGCCATGTACCAGGCCAGTGCTGCCGAAGGCGGCGAGGGGCCAGGTCCGGATGGTCCGACCGCGGATGGCGAGCCTTCTGAATCGGGTGAAGACGTTGTCGACGCCGATTTCGAGGAGATCAAGGACGACGATAGCAAGAAGTCGGCTTAAAGCATGTATCCCGCCGACGCTGAGGTGAAGATTGTAGATCGGGTTTGCGCATGACCAAGCGCGATTACTATGAGACCCTCGGCGTCGACCGGGAAGCTGACGATGCGGCGATCAAAAAAGCCTTTCGCAATCTTGCGAAAGAATATCATCCGGATCGAAATCCGGGAAACGATGAGGCCGAACAGTCGTTCAAGGAGGTCAACGAGGCCTACGAGGCCTTAAAAGACCCTCAGAAGCGCGCGGCTTATGACCGGTTCGGTCATGCCGCATTCGAGAATGGAATGGGACCTGGTGCTCACGGGTTCGGATCCGATTTCTCAGCGTCCATGTCGGAAATCTTCGACGATTTGTTCGGCGAATTCATGGGCGGCCGCCGAGGTCGTCAACGCTCTTCGCGCGAGCGTGGTGGCGACCTTCGCTACAACATGGAAATCACCCTTGCCGAAGCCTATTCCGGCAAGACCGCCGAGATTCGCGTTCCGACCAGCGTCACTTGCGAGCCGTGCGGTGGGTCCGGTGCAAGTCCCGGCAGCTATCCCGTTACCTGCAATACATGTGGTGGTGCGGGAAAGGTGCGAGCGAGCCAGGGGTTCTTCACACTCGAGCGCACCTGTCCGGCGTGCCATGGCCGTGGGGAAGTGATTGAGGACCCGTGCGATGCGTGTTCGGGTTCCGGGCGCGTGACCAACGAACGAATGTTGTCGGTCAACATTCCTGCAGGCGTCGAGGATGGCACGCGGATTCGGCTTGCGGGAGAAGGCGAAGCCGGGATCAGAAGCGGTCCGGCGGGCGATCTCTACATCTTTCTCAGTCTACAGCCACATGAATTTTTCCAGCGCGACGGCGCGGACATCTTCTGCCGCGTTCCCATTGCGATGACGACAGCGGCCCTCGGCGGGCAGATCGAAGTCCCGACGGTCGAGGGCGGTCGTACCCGTGTGAAGGTTCCCGAGGGCACCGAGTCCGGCCGCCAGTTCCGGTTGCGCGGCAAGGGTATGCCGGTCCTTCGCTCAAATAGCACCGGCGACATGTATATCCAGGTCGAGGTGGAAACCCCGAAGAACCTGTCCCGGCGTCAGCGTGAGCTGCTCAAGGAATTCGAGAAGACGGCGACGGAATCGACCAGCCCCGAGTCCTCCGGATTCTTTGCCCGCGTGAAGGAATTCTTCGAAGGCATTGGCGATTGATGCGCGGCTGCGGACGGATAGGTCAGTCATGACAACCGCCCGCGAGAACTTGATCGTTGCATTGGACGTGCCTAACGACGCGGCAGCCCGCGCGCTGGTCGATCAGCTTCAGGACAGCGTCGGCGTTTTCAAGATCGGTTTGGAGCTTCTGTTTGCCGGCGGTGTCGATCTGGCGCGGGAGTTGGCAGAACAGGGACACAAGGTGTTCCTCGACGCAAAGCTCCTCGACATCACCAATACGGTAGAGCGCTCGACAGCGAGAATCGCAGCGCTCGGCAGCACCTTTCTGACGGTTCACGGGAGCGATTCGCGCACCCTCGAAGCTGCGGTTCGTGGCAGAGGCGACAGCGATATGAAGCTTCTGGCCATTACCGTTCTCACACATCTGGGCCCGGATGATTTGCGAGAGCAAGGCGTCGATCTTGCGCCGGAAGACCTGGTTTTGCACCGTGCCCGCATGGCGCACGAAGCGGGATTTGACGGCGTCGTCGCTTCTGCCCGGGAGGCGGCAAGGATTCGCGAGGAAATCGGATCCAGCCTGCTGGTTGTGACGCCGGGTATTCGACCTGCAGGCGCAGACCACGGAGACCAGAAGCGTGTGACAACACCTGCCGATGCCATGCAGGCAGGGTCCGACTATCTGGTTGTTGGGCGTCCTATAACAACTGCTGATGATCCAAGCGCTGCCGCAATCGCAATCGCAAATGAAATGGCAGCCGCTCTTCAGAGCTAGTTCACGATCTAGGGAGAAAGCGTATGCCTAAAGGATACTGGGTTGCCCGGATGACGGTCACGAATCCGGATGGCTATCCGGCTTATCAGGCGGCCAATGCCGCTGCATTCGAGAGTTTCGGTGCAAAATTTCTTGTCCGCGGCGGGGCTTTTGAAGCCGTGGAAGGCGAAGCGCGCGAGCGGCACGTCATCATAGAATTCGAGTCGATCGAGAAAGCCCGGGCCTGCTATTTCTCGCCGGAGTATCAGGAGGCGATTAAGCTTAGAAACCTCTGCGCGACGGGCGATCTGATGATCATCGAAGGCGTCGAATAGCGCGCTTTAACGGCTTTTTTGCCGCGTTTTGCCATTGTCTGGTCCATGGCTATCTTTGACACCATTCTCGATCGCATGGGGCATTGGATTGCCCGTCTCCTCGAGACGGAGTCCATCGGCTATCAGCCGTTTACACCATCCGACCCGATTACCCTTCGGCGCGTTCTTCAGCCTGGCGATATTCTTCTGGTCGAAGGCAACCAAAAGCTGTCGGCCGCGATCAAGTATCTCACCCAATCGACATGGTCGCATGCAGCACTCTATGTCGGCGATACGCTCGGCACGGCAACGGACGACGGCGAGCCGCTTTCATTGATTGAATCGAACATACAGGAGGGATGCGTCGCAGTTCCGCTTTCCAAGTATGAGTCGCACAATACCCGGATCTGTCGTGCTGTCCGGTTGCGCGTGGCCGACCGCGCCAAGATCGTAGATTTCATGGTTCAGAGTCTCGGGCTCAAATATGACACGCGCAACATTATCGATTTGGCGCGTTACCTGCTGCCGACGCCCCCTGTACCAGTTCGATGGCGCCGCAGGATGATTGCGATCGGATCCGGCGACCCGACACGGGCGATCTGTTCCTCTCTGATCGCCCAGGCCTTTCATTCCGTGAAGTACCCGATTTTACCGTCCATTGAAGCGGTCAGTGACCACAAGCATGTCGCCAGCCCCTACAGTCGCCGAGAGATCCTCCACATTCGCCATCACAGCCTGTTCGCGCCTCGCGATTTTGATCTGTCGCCCTATTTTGATGTCGTCAAACCCACCTTAGAGGGGGATTTCGATTACAAGCGCGTGCACTGGAGCGATGCGGAACCGGGACACGGCTCCCTTCCGGTTGGTCGTCGCAGGCCGGCGGACTAGTGAGCGCGTCATCGGACGCGACTTGTCCTGGGTCAACACTGCGATCTGGTCCCTATGGTAGTGTTTGCCGAACGACATTCTGAGACCGTCCCCGTACGACCCCAAATGTCGGTATCGCCTTACCGTCCATTGAGCCAAGTCCCTGAAAACGCGCCAGACCATGTTCGATATCTTATCGGTTCCGAGTTCTTAGAATGGTGGAACTTGTCGTTTCACTGGTGGTTTTCCTAGGTGTGCATGCCTTGCCATCGACGCCGCTGCGCTCCTGGTTGATTCGCAAATTCGGCCGATCAGTATTCATGGCTGGATTTTCTATTATATCCGTCGTTCTTTTCGCCTGGGTCTGGATTGCCTACAGGCAGGCCGAGATTGAGGCGATCTTCTGGGTAACGGGCCCTCTGGAGCGTGCGATCAGTGGCGTCTTTGTTCTCTTTGCCGTCATGTTCACAGTGTTCGCCGTTTCACAAAGGCCGATGGTACTGCTGACAGGCGAGACGGCGCTTTCCCAAGACAACGCGATCCGCGGCGTGCTTCGGATCACGCGCCATCCTGTGCTCTGGGCCGTCGGACTCTGGGGCGTCGTTCACATGCTTAACAACGCCGATCCGCCGAGTTGGCTGTTCTTCGGAGTCTCAACCGTTCTCGCTCTGGTAGGGACGTTTGCAATCGATCGGCGCCGAAAACGATTGCTTGGTGCACGCTGGACGACGATAGAGGCCACCACGTCGAACATTCCGTTCCTCGCGATCCTGCGAGGGAGGAACACCCTGCGACTCTCGGAGATTGGGTTGATTCAATTGGCGATCGCAATTGCCGTTTGGGCGGTGATCCTGATGCTTCACGAACCGGCCTTCGGTGTGTCGCCACTATGGTTCTGAAGGGTGATTTCGATGAGTTGGAGAAGAAGAGTTTAGGAGAGCTGCCGCTCACCGGGGGCGTTAGAACGGCAGCTCTCCAGCATCGGGCCCACCGTCGCGGGCGCGAATCTTATGAACTCTGTTTCGAAGGCGGCGTGTGGCCCGCCATATCGTATCCCTTTGTTGTCTCCTGGGGGCTGCGGTATGTCCTCAGCCCCTCAACATGTCCGTGGTTATACGCGGGACCGCCTGAACCAACTCTGAGCTGGCCGTTCATTTTGAGTTCAGGATGCGGATATCTGACCAGCTATGAGAAAAACCATTGTAAATCATAGTGATAGAGGCGGATTCGCAAGAGCTTCCAGCGGCAGAAAGTTGTTCTGAACGCGTTAGAGTCAGGATCTCCGTGTCAGGAATCGAAACCGCGTGCTTGACGCACGGGCACTCGGTGCTACAAGCCCGACTCATGAGCGACGGCAAAACATCAGCCATTGAGCGCATTCGTAACTTCTCCATCATCGCCCATATCGATCACGGCAAATCGACATTGGCGGACCGCCTGATCCAGACCTGTGGCGGGCTCTCGGACCGGGAGATGAAGGAGCAGGTTCTGGATACGATGGAACTCGAGCGTGAGCGCGGCATCACGATCAAGGCGCAGACCGTGCGTCTCGACTACAAGGCGCGCGATGGGCATACGTACGAGCTCAATCTCATCGATACGCCAGGCCATGTGGATTTCGCCTATGAGGTGAACCGTTCATTGGCAGCCTGCGAAGGATCTCTGCTTGTCGTGGACGCAAGTCAGGGGGTCGAGGCGCAGACCCTCGCCAATGTCTATCAGTCGCTGGAGAACGATCACGAGATCATCACGGTTCTCAATAAGATCGACCTTCCTGCCGCCGAACCCGATCGAATCAAGACGCAGATCGAGGACGTTATCGGACTCGACGCGAGCGACTCGCTGGAGATCTCGGCCAAGACCGGGATGGGCGTGGAAGACGTACTCGAGGCGATCGTGACCCGCCTGCCGGCGCCAAAGGGCGAGGCCGATGCGCCCTTGAAGGCCATGCTCGTTGACTCCTGGTACGACGCCTATCTCGGTGTGATCGTCCTGGTCCGGGTTATCGACGGTCATCTGAAGAAGGGCCAGAAGGTCAGATTGATGTCGTCGGGTGCCGACTATCTGATCGACAGGGTCGGCATCTTCCGCCCCAAGCAGGAAATGCGCAGCGGTCTCGGTCCCGGTGAGATTGGATTTTTCACCGCCGCAATCAAAGAGGTTGCCGATACGCGTGTCGGCGATACCGTCACAGATGTTCGCACGCCGACCGCCGAACCTCTCGAGGGCTTTCAGGAAGCACAGCCTGTCGTCTTCTGTGGTCTTTTCCCCGTGGATACGTCCCAGTTCGAGGATCTAAGGGAGTCCATGGGGCGTCTCAGGCTCAACGATGCGAGTTTCTCGTTTGAGATGGAAACGTCGGCGGCACTCGGCTTCGGCTTTCGCTGCGGCTTTCTCGGGCTCCTGCACCTCGAAATCATCCGAGAACGAGTCGAGCGCGAATTCGATATCGAACTGATCACGACCGCACCGAGCGTCATTTATCATATCTATCAAAACGACGGTTCGATGCTGGAGTTGCACAACCCAGCCGATATGCCGGACCCGATCACGGTCGATCATATCGAGGAGCCCTGGATCGAAGCGACGATATTGGTGCCGGACGAGCATTTGGGCGCGGTCCTGAAACTCTGTGAAGATCGCCGAGGCCGACAGCAGACCCTGACCTATGCCGGAACGCGCGCCATGCTGGTCTATGAACTGCCGCTAAACGAGGTGGTCTTCGACTTTTATGACCGGCTTAAGTCCGTCTCTCGCGGCTACGCATCGTTCGACTATCATCAGATCGGTTATGAAACCGGCAAGCTCGTGAAAATGTCGATTCTTGTGAATGCGGAGCCGGTCGACGCACTGTCGATCATTGTTCACGCGGACCGGTCGATGGCACGTGGACGGGCAATGTGCGAGAAGCTGAAAGACCTCATTCCCCGCCACCTCTTCAAAATTCCGATCCAGGCGGCGATCGGCGGCAAGATTATTGCGCGAGAGACAATTGGCGCCATGCGCAAGGACGTGACCGCGAAATGCTACGGCGGCGATGTCTCGCGAAAGCGAAAACTGCTCGACAAGCAAAAAGCAGGCAAGAAACGCATGCGTCAGTTCGGCCAGGTCGACATTCCGCAGGAAGCCTTT
This sequence comes from Methyloligellaceae bacterium, assembly GCA_965227905.1. Taxonomy (GTDB): domain Bacteria; phylum Pseudomonadota; class Alphaproteobacteria; order Rhizobiales; family Methyloligellaceae; genus CBDDHT01. The sequence goes on along the minus strand of OZ245780.1, from coordinate 6,111,587 downwards.
ATTGCTGCGCTCAAGATGGAAGAGAATTAAGCCGAAGCGCAGTTCAGCGCCGGCTGAGGCTGAGTCGGCAATTCGTGTGGCTATCAGCTTTCAGCAGCAACTTGGGCGGCTTCCCATCCGATAATTGCGCGTTTGCGTGTAACGCCCCAGTGGTAGCCGCCAAGGCCGCCACCCTTGCGCAAAACGCGGTGACACGGCACGACGAAGGAAATCGGATTCCGCCCAACAGCGGTCCCCACTGCACGAGAAGCCTTGGGCTTGCCGATGTGAGCGGCAATGTCGCCGTAACTGACGGCTTGTCCCATCGGGATTCTCAGCAGTGTCTCCCAAACCCTGATCTCGAAATCCGTGCCGATGAAGGTCACTTTTAGCGGGTCGGTTTCCTGCCATTGCGCCGGGGTGAAGACATGCCTTGCCAGTTTCGCCGTTCGTTTGGGATCGGAGCGGAAATCTGCCTCCGGCCATCGGCGGGTCATGTCTTCAAGAGCGGCGTCATCCGCGTCTTCATCGTCGGAGAAGGCAAGACCGCAGATGCCGCGATCGGTTGCCATGATCAATGCGCGGCCAAAGGGCGACTCATGAAATCCATAAGCAATGTCGAGGCCGGCGCCACGCGCCTTGTATTCACCGGGCGTCATCGCCTCATGGTCGACGAAGAGGTCGTGCAGCCGCCCAGGGCCCGATAGACCGACATCGAAGGCTGTATCGAGTATCGTTGCCGAGTCGCGCAGCAGGCGGCGGGCATTGTCGAGCGTAATGGCCTGCAGGAATGCCTTCGGACTAATGCCGGCCCAACGCTTGAAGAGGCGCTGAAAGTGAGCCGGGCTCAGGCCGACATGGGCCGCGATCTCATCAAGACCGGGTTGTTCGCGCCAATTGTCTGAGACGTAAACGACCGCGCGTCGGACATAGTCATAGTCGGAGAGGCATGGCCTCTGTGAGGGTGCTGTCATCGTCTGGGTCGGCACCTGTGGATCATTGAGAAGGTGTAGCATCATGACCGGAACGCTATCCGGTGCAAGTCCGAACAGCGACCCGATTCTTGCGCGTATCAGATCCTCACGCCGCCGCGTTGCTCAAGCAATGCGTCTGACAGGGCATCGGCAAATTCTCTCTTCTCGGTCTCGGTGAGGAACTGACCGAAAACAAGCTGGCGTCCGTGAGAGGAGAGCGTCAATTCAGGCTGTCGGCCCGTTTGCTCGGCCAGGTTCAGATTGACCCAGTAGGGATTGAAGCTCCAGGATTCGACATGGCCCGACGGGCGGACGCGCTTCACAACCAAGACATCGTCTTTCAAGTCGATCGTCTCGTAAAGGCGGGCAGCGCGATAGTTCAGGCGAAAGGCGATGTAGATGAGCAGCAGATCAAGTCCGAAGAAGCCTAAGACGGGCCACGCACCAAGCAGATAGAACGCGAAGCCGGCAACGAAACTGACCACACCGATCGCTGTCATCAGAATCAGGAAGCCGCGGGGCGGCAACGATCTGTAGGGCGTTAGGACAGCCGAAAAGTGGCTCTCCTCTTGAGGAAGGGTGGGTGTCTGGTCCATAGCTTAAGTGTCGACTCCGAATGCATATATTCAATCATGCCTCCAGCCGTATAGCGAGCCCGCAATGGCCACTCCTGCGAAGAAATCCAAAACACCTGCCAAAAAAAAGCGCAAAAAACCGGCAACCAAACTCAAGACCGCAACGATTTCGGAAATGTTCCGGCGATTTTCCGAGGATGCGCCCGAACCCAAGGGCGAGCTGGATTATGTGAACGCGTTTACGCTGCTTGTGGCGGTTGTGCTGTCGGCCCAGGCGACTGATGTCGGCGTCAACAAGGCAACGAAGGCGCTCTTCGAAGTGGCAGATACGCCGGAGGCGATGGCGGCTCTCGGCGAGGAGCGCGTACGCGAGTACATTCGCACCATTGGCTTGTACCGAAACAAGGCAAAGAACGTGATCGCGCTTTCCGAGAAGCTGATTGCCGAGCATGGAAGCACCGTACCGGAATCGCGCGAGGCTCTCGAGGCCCTGCCCGGCGTCGGACGCAAGACGGCAAACGTCGTCTTGAACATTGCCTTCGGCATGCCGACCATGGCTGTCGACACGCATATTTTTCGGATTTCGAACCGCACAGGCCTAGCGCCCGGAAAGACGCCTCTCGCTGTCGAGTTGGGCCTCGATGCTGTCATTCCGGATGACTACAAGCTGCATGCGCATCACTGGCTTATTCTGCACGGCCGGTATGTGTGCAAGGCCCGCAAGCCTGAATGCGAGCGCTGCCTCATCGCTGATCTTTGCCAGTACAAGGCGAAAACCGTAGCAGCCTAAGGAACCTTCGCCATTGCGGTACGTTCTGCATAGATCGCCGGGTCAAGCCCGGTGATCAGGCTTCAACGGCACTTGCACTGATGCCGTCATGCCGCGCGATTGCTTTGAACGTATGCACCATCAGTGCTGTGGCAAAGAGTGGTGCCAGCAGATTGACGATCGGGATCGAGATCAGACCCGCAACGGCAACACCTGAAAAGAATATGCGGCCCCTGTACTTGCGGCGGAGGCGGCGAACTTCACGCCCTGGCAGATGGCGCAGGGCTGCAAGCTCGAAGAATTCCCGTCCCAGCAGATAACCGTTCGAGATGTAGAAGGCGATCAGATTGATGCCGGGTAGAAGCAAGAGAAACAGCACCAGAATATTCACGACGATGACCGCCATGCCGAATTTCAAGGACACGCCGAGCGATGGCAGAAACGGCAATTCACGACCTGGCGGATCGTTCGGATAGTGCTTTTTCTCGACGATCTCCGCGGCATCGTTGAGATACATCGCGGCGATGAGCGAGGTGATCGGCGCCACGAGAAAGACCGAGGCGATGATCAGGCCCAGCCCGCCAAGAATTTGGATGGTCGTCTCGATCCACCCCGGCAGCACGACAAACCCGGCAAACAGTGCTTCGATCGCGATAATGAGAACGATCAGCAGACCAATGGTCATGCCCACTGATTTGAGCAGAATCGACCGGAATGGTTTTGAGAAGAGTTGGGCGAAGGCTTTTGTGGCTGCAGCGATCATGAATGTTCTCGTCTCGATTGGTCGCAAGGCGGCATCAGGCGATATCGGGTGTTGCATGTGATGACAAGCGATGAGCCGAAATGCATGTTTTCAGCTTCAGTCGAAAAGCACTGTCGAAAAAGCTAAAGGTTCAAAGTGTTTTGGATCATTATGAAATAAAGATCTCTTGAATTTCATCCAATGATCCAAAATATCGATGCTGGGTATTGATGGTCAGGTTCTAGAATTCATCTTTCAGATGATGCTCGCGGGCGCCGGTATCGGATTCGTCATGCATGTCGGGGCGGGTGCCGTCCATATATTGAAAGGAACGCTGTTTCACCATCTTGTCGCGGCGCTGGTTGGAGCGGTTGGCGCTATCGCCGGCTACGGGGCGTTGGTCTTTTTCGCCGACATGAGCATTGTTCCATGCAGCTACCTGTCGAAATCACCGATTTACCTTGGCTCCTGGTTGGGACTCTTGGCATCGGTCTATTACTTGACCTTGAAAATCTCCAAACCGGCTGGGCGCGTCACACTGACGATAGGATTCATTGCGTGTTTGGCGCTGATCTTCTGGATCATTGATTGTTGAACAGGTCGAATTTTCAAATGCAAAAGCGATCGCGGGCGGGCGCCGGTTGCGATGACCTGCGAAAAACCTATAGTGCGCGCCTTCACTCATCCGATCCGAAAGACCTCTCATCATGACTGATTCAAGCCTCGACGTGGTCGGCATTGGCAATGCCATTGTCGATATCATCTCGCGCTGCGACGACACTTTTCTGGCCAACCAGGGCATGGAAAAGGGATTTATGCAGCTGATCAATGCGGGGCAGGCGGACCGGATCTATGACGCGATGGGTCCGGCCACGGAACAGTCAGGAGGATCGGTCGCGAATACCTGTGCCGGCATTGCATCGCTCGGCGGCAAGAGCGCGTTCATCGGCCGGGTGGCAGGCGATCAGTTCGGTAAGGTCTTCGCCCACGACATTCGTTCGATCGGCGTGGGCTTCGATACGGCGCCGTCGGATCGGGGGTTGCCGACGGCACGATGTCTGGTGTTGGTCACGCCGGATGGCGAGCGCACCATGAACACGTTTCTTGGCGCGAGCACAGAATTTGCCGAGGACGATATCGACGAGGCGCTGATCGGATCGGCACAGGTGACTTATCTGGAGGGTTATCTCTTCGATAAGGATCCTGCCAAGGCAGCTTTTCACGCATCTGCAAAGGCAGCCCGTGCGAATGGGCGCAAAGTGGCTCTTTCATTGTCCGATGCCTTCTGCGTGGATCGCCACCGGGACGACTTTCTCGCTCTGGTTAGAGACGGCGTCGACATCCTGTTTGCAAATGAGACAGAAATTACGTCGCTCTATCAGCTCAATTCTTTCGAAGAAGCCGCCAGTGCCGTGCGGGCAGAAGCTGAAGTCGCCGTTCTAACCCGGTCCGAAGAGGGGTCGGTCATTCTCTCCGGCAATGAAACGGTGGAAGTGCCCGCAGATCCGGTCGGGCAGGTGGTCGATGCAACCGGGGCTGGCGATCTCTATGCCGCAGGTTTTTTATACGGATTGACGCGTGGCCGCGACCTGGAGAGCTGCGGCCGTCTCGGGAGTTTGGCCGCAGCGGAGATCATAAGCCATATTGGTGCCCGCCCTGAGGCGTCACTGGAGACATTGGCGCGCGGGCGCGGTTTGCTGGATTGAGTTGGGTCGCGACCACACAGTTCTGACGTTTCTGAACAGCTGGCCATTTTGTGTGCCCGAAGGTCAGAATTTTTCCACCCAGGGTCGTAGCTCGACTTCCCAGCTCCAGATGCTGCGATGCTGATTGAGCACGTGCAGATAGGTTTCTGCGATGGCATCCGGATCCAGCCACTTGTCGGGGTCGCCTGGATCGTCGACCCGGCCTCTGTCCGGATTTTTCACGCCACCGTCGATAACGAAATGGGCGATGTGGACATTTTTCGGGTGCAGCTCGCGCGCCATGCTTTGGGCCAGGCCGCGGAGGGCGAACTTGCCCATCGCGAAGGGCGCGGACTTGGGATAACCCTTCACACTGGCGGAGGCGCCCGTGAAGAAAATGGCGCCGTGCCCTTGCGATACCATGCGCTTTGCGGCTTCTTGCGCGACCAGGAACCCGCCAAAAGCTGAGACCATCAATGCCTGACGAACTTCGTCCGGTACGAGATCGACAATTGATCCCATAAAACGCAGGCTTGGATTGTAGAGGACCAGATCGAGTCCGTTCGCAGCCTTATCCAATTCCGTGAAGAGTGCCGAAACGCTTTCCGGCTCGGAGGCGTCGCAGCCATAGGTTTCTGCGCCGATTTCGGCGGCCAGTCCTGCCAATTTGACCGGAGTGCGTGCCGCAAGCGCAACTTTATAGCCCGCATCCGAGAGCTTTCGCGCGAAGGAAGCGCTGATCCCGGTTCCGGCACCAACAATGAGAGCGGTTTTCGACATTGCACGAGCCTCCAGCATGTTCGTAGTGCCAACCTATCAATGGATCGCGCAGCCCTGCGAGTCATTTCCCGAATGGAATTCGAGACTTGCATTAATTTAAGTTATTCGTTAATTAACGAATATGTTAAATGAAGCTATCCAGGCTCCCGATCAGCTCGATGCAACGTTTGCGGCCCTGGCCGACCCGACCCGCCGCGCCATCCTGGCGCGCCTGGCAACGGGGAGTGCAACCGTGAACGAGCTTGCAGAGCCCTTCGATATTTCCCTGCCGGCCGTCTCACGCCATCTCAAGGTTCTGCAAACCGCGGGATTAATTGACCGACAAGTCGAAGGTCAGCACCGCCGCTGCCACCTCAAGGTCGAGGCGCTGGATGCTGCGGCTTCTTGGATCGAGACCTATCGCGAGTTCTGGAGCGAGCGCCTCGACGCGCTCGAAGGCTATTTGGATCGAAAGAGTAGAAGGAAAGATCAGTCCGATGAGTGACGCCGTGGCCCACAATGCCGTCGATACCCCCGAACTCACGATTGAAAGAGAGTTTCCACACCCGCCCGCGGATGTGTTTGCCGCGTGGACTGACCAAGAGGCCTTAAGGCAATGGATGGGGCCTGGCGAGGTGCGTGCACCTGATTCTGAGATGGATGCACGCGTTGGCGGAACTTATGTGTTTCCTATGGTGATGCCCGATGGATCGATCAACACGGTTCGCGGAACGATTAGCGAGTTGATTCCCGACAAGCGGCTAAGGTTCTCATGGGCCTGGGATCAAGAGGATGGCAGCGCGGGCCAGTTGATGGATGTTCTGATCGAACTCCACGCCATTGGCGGCGGCACGCGGCTTGTTCTGCACCAGACGAATTTCATCGACACCGAGGCTCGTGACAAGCACAGCTTTGGATGGAACGGCTGTCTGGACTGTCTCGGAGACTATCTCGCAGCCTGACTCGATCAGGCGCGCGGATGCGAGTCTGCATAGACTTTCATGAGGTGAGCCGTGTCGACCTCGGTGTAGACCTGTGTCGTCGAGAGGCTGGCATGGCCCAGCAGCTCCTGGATTTCGCGAAGATCGGCGCCAGAGCCCAATAGATGGGTTGCGAACGAGTGTCTGAGAGCGTGGGGGGTCGCGGTATCGGGGAGGCCGAGTGCGCCTCTGAGCCGCTGCATTAGAAGCTGGATGATGCGCGGGCTGAGCCTCTTGCCTTTGACGCCGAGAAACAACGGATCGTCCGGTCCGGTCGCGTAAGGGCAGAGTGCTAGATATTGCTCCGTTGCCTGGATCGCGACAGGGAGAACCGGTGCGACACGCTCCTTTCCGCCTTTGCCGACAATCCGCAGGACATCGCGTTTGCCGATCGGCGCGTCTTTGCGGTCCAACCCCAGTGCTTCCGAGATGCGGAGACCGGAACCGTAGAGAAGCGTCAGCACTGCTGTGTCCCGTGCCATGGCCCAATCGGGCGACGATGCGCTGGCGGCAATCGCCGCGCCTTCGGTCACGGCGTGGGCCTTCGCCACGGCCAGGGGCTTCGGTACGGAGTGCGGGAGCTTCGGATGGCTCAGTGTCGAAACCGCGTCGTTCTTTGCGAGTCCCCGCTTGTCGAGAAATCGGAAGAACATGCGGATGGCCGAGAGTGACCGGGAGACGCTGCGGCTCGAAACACCGTCCGTTCGCCGCGATGCAAGGAAGCCGCGGAAGTCGCGTGGCGAAAGGTCTGCGAGAGTTTTGACCGTGGGGATCTCGCCCAGATGATTTGTCAGGAAGCCGAGGAACTGGCGCAGGTCACGGCCATAGGCTTCGAGTGTTTTGTCGCTCAGATGGCGTTCGCTGGAAAGATGGGTCAACCAGGCGGCCAGGGCGTCGATAGCTTTGTCGCCTTGATCGATATCTGTGGTCCGGGTCACGAATCGCGATGCCTTTGCTGCAGAAGGCACAGTATCACGGCTGGCGGTTAACGGCTGGTGTTGAGGCGAAAGTGCTGTTTGGCTGGTGTTGTCCGGTGCGACCGGGCCGTGGTTTTGAGATCTGAGTTTGTTTCGCTCACGGCTATTCCGCGCTTATGCGCGGGCCTCCGCGGGGGCGGCCTGACCGGCCGGCGGCCGCTTGGCCTTGCCTCGCTGGTCGCTCGGTTTTCCTTGGCTTCATGTGAGATTTTGTTGTGTGGCTGGGGCTGTACGGCACGATTTGCATTGGGTCTGAGACAACCGCGCCTTAGTGGCGCGGCAAGCGCGACCGCGCGCCGGCCGGTCAGGCCGCCCCCGCGGAGGCCCGCGCCAGCGGCGTGGAATAGCCGTGAGCGAAACAAATTCAGATCTCAAAACCACGGCCAAATCCCACCGGACCGCACCAGCCACACCGCCCCATCCCACCGGACACCACCAGCAACACGCCGATCACCACAAAGTCAGAGAATCGACTGCCCAGTCTTCTTCCAGTCCGCCAGAAACGCATCCAGTCCCTTGTCCGTCAGCGGATGTTTGGCCAGATCGCGAAGTACCTGAGGCGGAACCGTAGAAACATCGGCGCCGGCTAGTGCCGACTCTTTGACGTGGTTTGCCGAGCGGATCGATGCAGCCAGGATCTCTGTCTCCAGCGCGTCGTAATTGTCATAAATCGCTCGGATTTCATGGATGAGCTGCATTCCATCCAGGCAGATATCGTCGAGGCGACCGATGAATGGCGAGATGAAGGTTGCGCCGGCTTTTGCAGCAAGAAGCGCCTGATTCGCACTGAAGCATAGCGTGACATTGACCATGGTTCCGCCTTGGGTGAGCGCGCGGCAGGCCTTGAGGCCATCCCAGGTAAGCGGAACCTTCACTGCGATATTGTCGGCGATCTTGGCGAGTTTTCGTCCTTCCTCCACCATGCCGTCGACATCGGTTGCCGTCACTTCGGCACTTACCGGCCCGTCGACAATTTCGACGATTTCCTTCACGACTTCGGTAAAGTCGCGGCCGGATTTCGCAATGAGCGATGGATTGGTTGTAACGCCGTCCACGAGCCCGGTATCGGCAAGATCGCGGATTTCATCGATATCGGCACTGTCGACGAAGAATTTCATGGAGATATTGTCCCTTGGCACCTTTGTTTGGGCGCTACACTAGCGTCTGATTCTGAAAGCGAAAGCAAAGAATGGAAGCGAAAACGGTGCCAGTGCTGCTGCCGCTCGCGCTGGAAGCACCCTATGACTACCTCGTGCCCGAGGGAGTGCTGGTTGCACCGGGCGATTTCGTGCGTGTTCCTCTCGGAAACGCGGAGCGTTTGGGCGTCGTTTGGGCCGGCAGTCTTGCAGAGGGCCGCGCCAAGGTTGATCCGGCAAAACTCCGACCGATCGTCGACAAGGTCGATATGGCGCCGCTTCAGCCCACCGCCCTCGCCTTTGCCGAGTGGATCGCGCGGTACACACTCGCGCCACCTGGCATGGTATTGCGCATGATGATGAGTGCGCCGGAAGCGTTTGTGCCGGCGCCTCCACGCTATGGCTATCGTTTAGCGGGCCCGCCACCAGACCGAATGACATCCGCGCGGAGCCGGGTCTTGGAGACAATGGCTGACGGGCTCTGCTGGCCCAAAGCGGCCGTTGCCACAACGGCTGGCGTCAGCTCGGGTGTCGTCGAAGGACTTTTGAAGGCCGGATCATTAGTTCGCGAGCCATTGCCCGAGCCGTCCATTCCGAGGCCCGATCCGGAAAACCTGGCGACGACCTTGAGCCCAAGTCAGGCATCGGTTGCAGCCGATCTTTCCGGTGCCGTCGAGCAGGCAGAATTCTCCGTGACACTTCTCGATGGCGTAACGGGGTCAGGAAAGACCGAGGTCTATTTCGAAGCCGTCGCTGCCGCCGTTCGGGCCGGCCGCCAGGCTCTGGTTCTGTTGCCCGAGATTGCGCTTACAGGTCAATTCATCGATCGATTTCGCAGGCGCTTCGGCGTGCCGCCGGTCGAATGGCATTCGGGGATTACATCTCGGGTCCGCGGCCGTATTTGGCGGGCTGTTGCCGAGGGAAAAGTACCCGTCGTGGTTGGCGCCCGCTCGGCGTTGTTTCTGCCTTTTACCGATCTTGGACTGATCGTTGTCGATGAAGAGCACGATCCTGCCTTCAAGCAGGAAGACCGGGTCATCTATCACGCCCGTGACATGGCGGTCGTGCGCGGCTCCCTCGGATCTGCGCCTGTCATTCTGACGTCGGCGACACCATCGATCGAGAGCCATGTGAACGCGGAGCAAGGCCGCTATCGGCACCTCCATCTGGCCGAGCGCTTCTCGGGTGCCTCGCTCCCGGATATTGAGGCGGTGGACTTGCGCCAGCATCCCCCGGAGAAGGGGCGCTGGCTCAGCCCTGTCCTCGCCTCTGCTGTCGAAACAGTGGTCCAGGACGGGCAGCAGGCCTTGCTGTTTCTCAACAGGCGGGGCTACGCGCCGTTGACCCTCTGCCGAAAGTGCGGACACAGATTCGCCTGCCCCCAATGTTCGGCCTGGTTGGTCGAGCACCGCTTCCGCCGCCGTCTTCGCTGCCATCATTGCGGTCATACGGTGCCGATCCCCGACCGCTGCCCGAGCTGCGAAACGGAAGAGAGCCTGGTGCCGTGCGGTCCTGGGGTCGAGCGTATTGCGGAAGAAGTCGCCGAGCGCTATCCCGATGCCCGTGTCGCAATCCTCTCAAGCGACCTCGTTCCAAACGTGGCATCGCTTCGCGAAGTCCTGGACCGCATCGCACGCCATGACGCCGATATCGTCATCGGCACCCAACTTGTTGCCAAAGGGCATCATTTCCCGGGATTGGCATTGGTCGGTGTGGTCGATGGCGATCTGGGAGCAGGGCAAGGCGATCCGCGTGCGGCGGAGCGGACATATCAACTTCTGCATCAGGTTACGGGCCGGGCGGGGCGCGAAGCAATTCACGGTCGGGGTCTTATCCAGACCCATAGCCCGGATAATCCGGTCATCGAGGCGTTGGTTTCGGGCGACCGGGATCGTTTCATTGCTGCTGAAATCGAGGCGCGTCAGGAAGCAGGGTATCCTCCTTTCGGCCGGCTGGCTGCGCTTATTGTCACAGGACGGGACGGCGCGCGCGCTGAGGCCCATGCCCGAGCGGTTGCAAGGGCGGCGCCCGCCGCGGCGAAGATACTGGTTCTCGGGCCGGCGGAAGCCCCTCTTGCGGTCCTTGCCGGCCGGCATCGCTTTCGCATTCTCGTCAAGGCGGCAAAGGAAGCCGACATTCAGGCCTATCTGCGCCGATGGCTGGATCGCGCCCCGATTCCAAGGGGTGGCGTGCGTGTAACCGTGGATATCGACCCTTATAACTTCCTGTAATTCGCGCCTGGTCCGAGCCGGCGTGACCGGTAATGTCGGACCAAAGTCCATATGAGCAATTCGAGGGGCAAGCGACCAGCACCTTCAATCGATGAGCGCCAAGCGAAAATGGAAGAAGTCCATGAGGAGAATAGCCTTTTGGACATGAGACCAAAGGCCACCCATCCGCGGCGGTGGCCCGTGTTGCAAGCCCATATCTCCTATGGTAGACGGGCTGCGACTTTCAGAGGGTACGGGCGTTGTCCGGCCGGTCTGTCAAAGAGGCTCTCATTTCCTCGGAAACAGCCGTCTTGATTAGCGCCTAAAGCCCGGATCAGCAGAGCGCTCCAAGTGTCATCCGATCATCCTACCAACACTGGCATGTCGGGTCGTTATGCGACGGCCCTGTTCGATTTAGCACGTGAGAGCAATGCGCTTGATGCTGTCGGGGAAGACCTGACGCAATTTGAAGCCATGCTCGACGAAAGCGAGGCTCTTGAAAGCCTGGTTCGAAGCCCGGTTTTTTCGGCGGAAGACCAGGAAAAGGCACTGAGTGCCGTTCTCGACGCCGTAAAGTTCTCCGATACGACGACAAACTTCTTGAAGTTGGTCGCTCGAAACCGCCGCCTGTTTGCGATTCGAGACATGGCGCGCGGTTATCGCGCCCTCGTTTCTCAGCATAAGGGCGAAGTCACAGCCGAAGTCACCAGCGCCGTGGCGTTGACGGACGAACAGTCGGCTGCTCTCAGCGGCTCCATCAAAGCGTCGCTGGGACAAGACGTAAAAATCATGACGAGCGTAGACGAGACGCTTCTGGGCGGGCTCGTGGTCAAGGTCGGCAGTCGCATGATCGACAATTCGCTGAAGACCAAGCTCGATAATCTCAAGATTGCCATGAAAGAGGTTGGCTGATGGAAATCCGCGCCGCAGAAATCTCCTCGATACTCAAGGACCAGATCAAGAATTTCGGTAAGGAAGCCGAGGTCTCCGAGATCGGCCAAGTGCTGTCCGTCGGCGATGGTATCGCCCGCGTCTATGGTCTCGACAATGTTCAAGCCGGTGAGATGGTTGAATTCCCAGGCGGCATTCGAGGAATGGCGCTGAACCTCGAAGTCGACAATGTCGGCGTCGTTATCTTTGGCGACGACCGCTCCATTAGAGAAGGCGACACGGTCAAGAGAACCGGTTCGATCGTCGAGGTGCCGGTTGGCAAAGGGCTGCTCGGCCGTGTGGTCGATGGTCTCGGCAATCCAATCGATGGAAAGGGACCGATCGAGTCCTCGGAACGGATGCGCGTCGAAGTGAAGGCGCCGGGCATTCTGCCGCGTAAGTCGGTGCATGAGCCCATGCAGACCGGCCTCAAAGCCATCGACTCTCTGATCCCAGTCGGTCGCGGCCAACGCGAATTGATCATCGGTGACCGGCAGACCGGCAAGACTGCGATCATCCTCGACACTATTCTCAATCAGAAATCGATCAATGAAAGCGACGACGAGAGCGCCAAACTCTATTGCGTCTATGTGGCCGTCGGCCAGAAGCGTTCGACAGTTGCTCAATTCGTCAAAGCTCTCGAAGAGAATGGCGCGATGGAATATTCCATCGTCATCGCCGCCACGGCTTCGGATCCGGCGCCCATGCAGTTCCTTGCACCTTACGCGGGCTGCACCATGGGCGAGTATTTCCGTGACAATGGCATGCATGCCTTGATCGCCTATGACGATCTCTCGAAACAGGCCGTTGCTTATCGCCAGATGTCTTTGCTGCTTCGTCGGCCGCCGGGACGTGAAGCCTATCCTGGTGACGTCTTCTATCTTCATTCCCGTCTTCTCGAGCGGGCTGCAAAGCTCAATGAAGACCATGGTGCGGGCTCGCTGACCGCCTTGCCGGTTGTCGAGACGCAGGCGAACGACGTGTCCGCGTATATCCCGACGAACGTGATTTCCATCACCGACGGTCAGATCTTTCTGGAAACGGACCTCTTCTATCAGGGCATTCGCCCGGCAGTGAACGTCGGGCTATCCGTGTCTCGCGTCGGCTCGTCCGCGCAGGTGAAAGCCATGAAGCAGGTTGCCGGTGCCATCAAGGGCGAGCTTGCCCAGTACCGGGAGATGGCAGCGTTCGCACAGTTCGGCTCTGACCTTGATGCCGCGACTCAACGCCTTCTCAATCGTGGCGCCAAACTGACCGAGCTTCTGAAACAACCGCAGTTCTCGCCGTTGAAGGTCGAAGAGCAGGTCGCCGTCATCTATGCCGGAACGCGCGGATATCTGGATGACCTCGACCTCAATCTGGTCGGCCGGTTTGAAGAAGAGTTTCTACGCGTTATGCGTGATGAGCATGCCGATCTGCTGGAAACGATCCGCACGGAGAAAGAACTCTCGGACGCGTCGGACGCCTCTCTGAAAAGCGCGCTTGAAACCTTTGCGAAGGCATTTGCGGCTTAGCGCCGCTTTAAAAGGGTTAGGGCATGCCAAGCCTCAAAGACCTCCGAAACAGGATCTCCAGCGTCAAGGCGACGCAGAAGATCACCAAAGCCATGCAGATGGTCGCGGCTGCGAAACTGCGGCGGGCACAGGAGGCGGCTGAAGCGGCACGGCCTTATGCCGAGAGGATGGATCGGGTCCTAACGAACCTGTCCAGCCGTGTAACGGCACATGAAGGGATGTCGCCGCTTCTGGTCGGTACCGGAAAGGACGACGTCCATCTCCTGATTGTTGCATCGGCCGATCGCGGTCTTTGCGGTGGCTTCAACGCGAACATTGCTCGTCTTGCACGTGAGCGTACTTTGCAGTTGGTCGGAGAAGGCAAGACGGTCAAGCTTCTCTGTGTCGGCCGCAAAGCGGCCGATGTGCTGAAGCGCAGTTTCCCGGCGCAGATTATCGATACAATTTCCATGCGCGCAATAAAACGCGTGAGCTTTCAGGATGCGCTGCCGGTCGGCGAGCGTGTCGTCAAGATGTTTGACGAGGGCGAATTCGACGTCTGCACTCTGATCTATTCGGAGTTCAAATCGATCATATCGCAGAAGCCGACCGCACAACAACTCATTCCGGCTAAGATTGAGGGAGAATCCTCCGAAGGCGCAAGCAAAACGGATGACTCTGCATCCTACGAATATGAGCCGGATGAAGAGGAGATCCTCGTCGATCTCCTGCCACGCAATATCTCGACACAGATTTTTCGTGCCTTGCTGGAAAACGCTGCAGGTGAGCAGGGTGCACGCATGGCTGCAATGGACAACGCGACCCGCAATGCGGGTGAAATGATCGATGATCTGACGCTGACCTATAACCGGTCGCGTCAGGCGCAGATCACCAAGGAACTCATCGAGATCGTGTCTGGCGCCGAAGCGCTTTAGAGACGACCGACCAGCGAAGGGTTAGACGATGGCTGATAAGAAACTGACAGGGCGTGTAAGCCAGGTGATGGGCGCCGTGGTGGACGTCCAGTTTTCCGAAGATCTCCCTGCGATCCTAAACGCACTTGAGACCCAGAATCAGGGCAACCGTCTGGTCCTTGAGGTGGCGCAGCATCTTGGCGAGAACACTGTTCGAACCGTCGCCATGGACTCGACCGAAGGTCTGGTTCGGGGGCAGGAAGTGACCGACACGGGCGACTCGATCAATGTGCCGGTTGGCGATGAAACTCTCGGCCGGATCATCAACGTTGTCGGCGAACCGGTCGATGAGGCAGGTCCCGTCGAGACTAAGGTCACGCGTGGTATCCATCAGGATGCGCCGGCCTTTATCGACCAGTCCACCGACACGGAGATCCTGGTGACCGGCATTAAGGTCGTGGATCTGTTGGCGCCTTACTCCAAGGGTGGCAAGATCGGCCTGTTCGGCGGTGCCGGCGTTGGCAAGACCGTGCTCATCATGGAACTCATTAACAACATCGCTAAGGGTCACGGTGGCTATTCCGTGTTTGCCGGTGTTGGTGAGCGCACACGTGAAGGAAACGATCTCTATTGGGAGATGATCGACTCCGGCGTGAACCAGAAGGGCGGCGGCGAAGGATCGAAATGTGCACTGGTCTATGGCCAGATGAACGAGCCTCCCGGAGCGCGCGCCCGGGTCGGCCTTGCAGGGCTGACGGTAGCGGAGCATTTCCGCGATGAAGGCCAGGACGTGCTCTTTTTCGTCGACAATATTTTCCGCTTCACGCAAGCCGGCTCGGAAGTGTCGGCGCTCTTGGGACGTATCCCGAGCGCAGTGGGCTATCAGCCGACACTGGCGACCGATATGGGCGCCTTGCAGGAGCGCATTACGTCGACCTCAAAAGGTTCGATCACATCGGTGCAGGCCATTTATGTTCCTGCTGACGATTTGACCGACCCGGCACCGGCCGCCTCGTTTGCTCACCTTGACGCCACGACGGTTCTGTCGCGTGCGATCTCGGAAAAAGGTATCTACCCGGCGGTCGACCCGCTCGATTCCACATCGCGCGTGCTTGAACCGCGTGTGGTCGGCGACGAACACTATGCTATCGCACGGCGGGTGCAGGAGATTCTTCAGCGCTATAAGGCACTCCAGGATATCATTGCCATTCTCGGCATGGATGAACTGTCCGAAGAGGACAAGTTGATCGTGGCACGCGCGCGTAAGATCGAGCGCTTCCTGAGCCAGCCTTTCCATGTCGCCGAGGTCTTTACCGGTTCGCCTGGCGTGCTTGTCGACCTGGCCGATACGATCCGCGGCTTCACGGGTCTTTGTGACGGCGAGTACGATCATCTTCCCGAGCAGGCATTCTATATGGTCGGCACCATCGAAGACGCGATCGAGAAGAGCAAGCGTCTGGCGTCGGAGGCGGCCTGATGGCGGATACATTCCGCTTCGAGCTCGTTTCTCCCGAACGTCTGCTTTTGTCTGCAGATGCGGCTGAAGTCCTGGTGCCGGGCAGCGAGGGTGAATTTACCGTTCTGCCAATGCACGCGCCTGTGCTTTCGACACTTCGTCCCGGCCTGCTCGACGTCAAGCTGGCGGACGGCGGTACGCATCAGTTCTTTGTGCAAGATGGACTGGCGGAGGTCGATCCAGAGAGTTTGACGATCCTGGCACAGCAAGCCATCGATCGTGAATCTCTCGATCAGGAATGGCTCGACCAGCAAAAGAAGAATGCTGAAGAAGACCTTGCGGATGCAACCGACGACAATGCACGCGATGCCGCACAGTCGACCCTGGATCGTCTCAAACTGATCGAGAAGACGCTGTTCAACTAGTGCGTTCGGTTTGATTTAGCCCACGTACTTGTAAACGTACTTTCCATTCAGGCGGGCCGCCCCGGACTTAATACTAGGCCGTGTACTCATAAATGCGAGGCCGATCACGTGAGCTGGATGACGTCCGGTTACCATTTGGCTTGAGCCGTGTTCAGGCCAACCTTCTCACGGGGAAAATGTGCCAGGAGCAGTCATTCTCCCCATCGCAAATTGGTGCGTTCGTGCGAGCAAATCTGCTCGCTCTGGAGAAGCATCCGGACAAGACCTTCATCGGCAGGATCGAGCGGGGTTTCGACTTCCTTGGCTACCATTTCAGTCGCGCAGGGCTGACGGTCTCCAAGAAGACAATTGCAAACTTCATAGAGAAAGCATCTCGGCTTTATGAGCTGGAGCGGAGGACGGTTTCAGCCGCCTCTCCGCTTGAGATGTATGTCAGGTGATGGTTGCGGTGGGCAAATTTAGCAATCTTTTAGCCCACCGCATTTATGCTCATAACCTCGTCATTGGGATCGCACCATAGCCGTGTGTCTGAGATACGGTGGACTCTATTCCAACCATAGATCGCCGTTTGCGGGTTCGTTGACTGACCCCGGGCCGGTATTCCCATCATGCTCGATGTAAACACAATCACCGTCGGGTTGCCCGGATATTTTGTACGCGCACTGAGCAACGACGAACCCCGTACCACGATCTGTGACCGGGGATGACCCATCACATTGCACCTGGCCGTCTCGACTCATGGTGATGTGGGAATAAAAAGGGTCTTTCAGGTGCCATAGAGAATGAGTCCATGTCCATCGCTGGGTCGAATTCGGGGCTATGTTCACGACTTCGTCCAACTTCATATTGTCTTTATATATTGCGATTTCCCAACTCACATCACTCAAATTTTTAAAATGCCGCACACAAGAAGCGGCGGCCGGGGAGGATATGAGTAAAGGCGCCCCCACCACAGCGGCCATAACAAAGGCGGTGCTACGGATGGCTCGCGCTTTTATCGATAGTCTTTCACCTACGGAAAACCTCAAAATCTTACTCCTTAATCGGCTTCTAGCTACGCGATCAAGCGCACGGCTTGCAGCCATTGCAGGGCGACGACGTCGCCCTATGTCGATCTGCTCAGGCTGAAGAACGGCGTAGCTTTTTTTGGCGGTGTCGCTACGTTAACCCGCGGCAGCAATTGTGCCGGGGGTCGCCTCTCATCAAGAGGCCTAGAAGTTGGATCATGACATGACCCGAACCGCGACAGAATTACACACTACACAAGTTTTCCGACTTTGGAGCAAATTTCTGTCTTGCCTTGCCGGTTCCAAAGCCAGACAGCGACCACCGGGCGAGTTTCATAACCGCTTCGGATCACAAGCCGTTATGGCATCACGATCCAATCGACGGCTGCTTGCCCGTTAGCACCGGTCATAAATCCACTTCTGAGATGACCTGGCGGGAATTGCTGAGTACATGGCGACTGTGATTCAAGCTCCGAGGAGCTTCGAATCATGCGCTACGAAATGACTGACCTTGAGTGGTCGATAATTCGGTCTGTTCTACCCGACAAGTCTCGCGGAGTGCCGCGCGTTGACGACCGACGAGTGCTGAATGGCATCTTCTGGGTATTGCGATCAGGAGCACCATGGCGCGATCTGCCCGAATGCTATGGCCCATATACGACCTGCCACAATCGCTTCAATCGATGGCGCAAGTCTGGCATATGGGATCAGATCCTCGCCGCCATAACCGATGGGCGTGATGCGACGGTGCAAATGATCGACACCTCCATCGTGCGGGTCCATCAGCATGGGGGCTGCGCCAAAAAATGCGAGAGCAACTGCACGGGCCGCTCGCGCGGTGGACTGACGACCAAAATCCACGCAGTTGTCGATGCCAAGGGTTTACCCATCTGTCTGGCGCTCAGCGCCGGTCAAGACCACGACAGTCTGCTCGCCAAGGAACTGCTAAGCGGACTTCGTTCCAACTGCATGCTGCTGGCAGATAGAGCCTATGATTCCGATGTGATCAGGGATTTGGTTCGGGAACGCGGTGCGTGGGCAAACATCCCGCCGAAGAGAAATCGTAGAAAACCAATCTGCTTCAGCCGGCATCTCTACCGCGACCGCAATCATGTCGAGCGGTTTTTCAATCGCATCAAGCACTGCAGGCGGATTGCCACTCGTTATTACAAGCTTGCGGCAAACTTCCTCGCCTTCATCAAACTGGCAGCGATCAGATTGTGGCTAAGCGTTTATGAGTCCACGTCCTAGTCACTATTCCGCCGCTGATTTCACCCCGTCACCAAGGGCAGCGCCAGCCTGAAGCATCGCTTCAATCTGTTCAGTTGAGTACCCAAGTTCGCCCAAGAGCTGACGGGTGTGCTCGCCGTGGCGTGGTGGGCGGTTCTTTGGTTGAGCCGGCGTTCGTGACAATTTGATCGGATTGCCAATCCCCTTATAGCCTTCGCGTTCGACGATCATGTCGCGATATGCGGTGTGAGGGTGATCGACAACTTCCGGTACCTCAAGTACGGGGCCGGCGGGAACGCCAATTGCCATCAGTTCCATTGCCAGAGCTTCGCCATCATGGTTGGCGAGCAGCGGTTCCAGTGCGTCTCGCAGGGCGGCCTTGTTTTCGTTGCGAAGCCCGTTCGTCTCGAACCTTGGATCCTCGGGCAATTGGGCCGCATTGAGTTTTTCACAAAGCATGCCGAACTGCCGATCATTGCCGACACCCAGGAAAATATCACAGGTTTTAGTGGGAAAGCGGTCATAAGGGGCAATGTTCGGATGGGCGCTGCCAATAGGTTTTGGACGCTTTCCGCCAAGGAACCAGTTCGGCGCATAGGGGAAGAGCAGCGACACAGCCGTGTCATAGAGGCTCGTCTCGATCGCCTGTCCTTTCCCGGAACGTTCACGCTCATGCAATGCCGACAAAATTCCAATTGCCGCTGTGAGTCCTGTGCCCATATCGACCATCGGAACGCCGAGCCGGACGGGGCCGCTTTCCGGCGTACCATTGATGCTCATCCATCCGGCCATGGCCTGCACGACGGCATCGTAACCCGGGAAACCACCCAGAGGTCCGTCTTCGCCAAAACCCGTGATCCGGGCATAGACAAGCCTGGGAAAGCGCTCTTTCAACGTCTCTTCGTAACCAAGGCCCCACTTCTTCAGTTGGCCCGGTTTGAAATTTTCGAAAAGCACGTCGGCATTCTCAAGAAGTTTGAACAGGACCTCTCGGCCTTCCTCGCTGCGAAGATCGAGTGCGATGCCTTCTTTGGAGCGGTTGAGCCCCAGAAAGTAGGACGCCGTCCCCGACGCATCGAATGGCGGCCCCCAGAGGCGAACTTCATCACCTTGCGGTGGTTCGATCTTGATGACCCGTGCACCAAGATCACCAAGCCACTGCGTGCAGAAGGGGCCACTCAGGACACGCGTTAGATCAATGACGGTGATGTCCGACAGGGGGCCCTTTGCTTGGGTTTCAGCCATAATGTGAATTCTCCGATGCGTTTATTCGTTACAGGGCTGCCGATGAACCCCAGATCGAGGTGACTTGCGTTGAGAACACGCCGCCATTTCCGTGGGCGAGAGCGATATTGGTATCCGGCACCTGACGTTCGCCACATGTGCCGCGAATCTGTCTGATCGCTTCGACGACTGTATAAAGGCCGTACATCCCCGGATGCACGCAGGAGAGGCCGCCGCCATTCGTGTTGACGGGCAGCGTGCCGCCCGGTCCGATCGTTCCGCCTTCCAGGAACGGTCCGCCTTGGCCTTTTTCGACATATCCCAGATCTTCCAGGAACATCAGCGTATTGATCGTAAAAGCGTCATAAAGCTCCAAGACGTCAATGTCGCTGGGTCTCAGGCCTGCCATCTCAAATGCCCGCGGACCGGACTGGCTTGCCGCAGAGACGGTCAGGTTCGGCATGCCGGATATCCCGCGGTGCCAATGCGCCATGCCGGCGCCGAGCAGATAGGCGGGCTTTTGGGGAAGGTCCCTGGCGCGATCGGCGCGCGTCATAATGACAGCGGCGCCGCCGTCCGTGACCAGGCAACAATCGAGTTTGCCGAACGGGTCGGAGATCATGCGCGCGCTGGTGACGTCTTCGATGGTGATTGGGTCTCGTGCAAAAGCCTCCGGGTTCAGTCCTGCCCAACCCCGAGCCGCGACGGCAACCTCCGCCAGCTGCTCCCGTGTCGTGCCATACTCATGCATGTGCCGTGCAGCAGCGAGTGCGTATGCGGAGATCGGATAGCGCGGGCCATAGACGGCTTCGTAGGGAAGCGGCTCGGACATGGTCACAAGGCGTCCGCCAGCCGTTCGCTGGTTCGAACCGTAGGCGATAAGGGCAACGTCGCAGACACCTGCGTCGAGGGCCATGGCCGCGCCGAAACAATGGGCCACGAACGAAGAGCCGCCGATATTCGATCCGTTCGAGAATTTCGGACGAATACCCAAATACTCGGCCACCGAAACGCTTGGCATGGAATGGACCGCGGTCGTTGCGAAGAGACCGTCGACATCGCTCAAAGAGAGGCCCGCGTCGGCGAGCGCATTGTTGACCGATTCAGCCAGGATCTCGATGGAGTTGCGCCCAGGCGTTTCGCCACAGCCGGCGAGGCCGTATCCGACAATTGCTGTTTTCCCCCGAAGTGTACTCATGCCGCGTCTCCCGCAGGCTCGAACAGGACAACGGTTTTTCCATCCAGATCATCGACTTTGGCACGGACGGGCATGCCGATGGTAACCTGATCCGGTGCGATGCCGACGACACGGCTCATCATCCGTGGCCCCTCGGTGAGATCTATGAGGGCCACATTGTAGTCGCCGCCTTTTTCGGGACGTTGGCGCACAACAGTTGTGGAATAGACTGTGCCGTTGCCCGACGCTTCGACCCATTCCAGATCGGCTGCGCCCGTGGCAGGCTCGACGGCTCGGGGATAAAAAACATAGGCGCCACTCGACGCCGAGCGCTGAATCATGAACTTGCCGTCAGCCAGAAATTCTTCAAATTCCCGCTCCGGGCCTGTACCGGAAAAATCGGACACGCGTTACCTCCAGTTATTGTCAATCATTGGTGGGGAATGTGCCCCAGATAGCCGTCCCGGTGCAACGCTTGTCGAGGGCCCTGGAACACTGTGTCCTATCGCGGTAGCTTGGCCGGCGACTTTGGGGAACATTCGAGAGAGACCATGAAGAGCAAAGCTGCCGTCCTACATCAAATCGGAGCCGCCGCACCTTATGCGGAAAGCAAGCCCCTCCATATCGATGAGATCGATTTGGCACCTCCTGGTGACGGAGAAGTCGTGGTTCGCGTTAGAGCGGCAGGGTTATGCCATTCGGACCTCTCGGTGATTAACGGCGACCGGCCTCGTCAGACACCGATGGCGTTGGGTCACGAAGCGGCTGGTGAAATCGTTGAAACGGGACCTGGCGTCAAGCGGGTGAAGGTGGGCGATCATGTGGTCCTTATCTTCGTGCCGAGTTGCGGCCACTGCGAGCCCTGCATGGAAGGCAGGCCGGCGCTATGCGAGCCGGGGGCGATCGCTAACAATGAAGGGACTCTGATTTCGGGCGGCCTCCCGTTATCGATGAATGGAGAGCCGGTCTACACCCATGTCGGCGTCTCCGCATTCTCCGAACACACGGTTGTTTCCGAGAATTCGGTCATCAAGATTGACAAGTCTCTCCCATTCGAGGAGGCGGCACTCTTCGGTTGTGCCGTCCTGACTGGTGTCGGCGCGGTTGTAAACACGGCCAAGGTGGCGCCGGGGTCAAGGGTTGCGGTGATCGGCCTTGGAGGCGTTGGCCTGAATGCCATGTTGGGTGCGGCGATGAGTGGCTGCCGCGATATCGTTGCAGTCGACCTGAATGATCAAAAGCTGGAACTTGCCCGCCAACTGGGAGCGACGCATGTCTTCAACGCGAGCGATCCCGACTGTGTCGAGCAGGTGCGCGAGGCAACACAGGGCGGTGTCGATACCGCATTCGAGATGGCCGGATCTGTCAAAGCGATGGATGTTGCCTACCGCATTACCAGGCGTGGAGGGGCTACCGTATCGGCCGGTCTCGCCAATCCGGCACACATGTTCGAGTTGCAGCATGTCAATCTTGTTGCAGAAGAACGAACGGTGAAGGGGAGCTATATCGGCAGCTGCGTGCCACTCAGAGACGTGCCGCGCTACATTGCTCTCTATCAGCAAGGCAAGCTGCCAGTCGACCGGCTCATGAGTGAGACCATTGGGTTCGATGATATCAATGCCGCGTTCGACCGGCTGGAATCGGGGCAGTCGGTTCGACAGGTGCTTGTGCCGTGAGCACTCAGCGATGAAATTCGCGAGCCACCACAAATCCAAATTCTTCAGAAGACCAATAAAGCGAGGGAACAGCGTTGAGCGAAGAAACACTGAAAGAGAGAATGCGCCGTGGCGACATTCTTGCCGGGACCTTCATCAAGACTCCAGCACCAGAAATCATCGAAATTCTGGCCATGTCCGGACTCGACTTCATCGCACTGGATGCCGAACACGCACCCTTTGACCGCGGGCGCATGGATGCTTGTCTCGGTATGGCACGGGCGGTTGGGATTCCATGCCTCGTGCGTATTCCGGACGGCACGCAGGCCGAGATCCTGAAGGTGATGGACTCCGGCGCGACCGGTGTGGTCGTGCCTCATGTCGATACGGTTGAAAAAGCCGAGAATATCGCCCGCTGGTCCCGGTTCGGTCATGGGGGGCGTGGCTTTGCTGGGTCGACCCGATGGGCCGGATTTGCGACACGGTCAATGTCCGAGATCCTGGAGCAGAGCCTGCGCGAGACCGTCGTTCTCGCTCAGATCGAGGAGCCGGAAGGGGTGGATGCGATCGATGCGATTGCCGCCGTCGAAGGGATCGACGCCCTTTTCGTTGGGCCTGCCGATCTTGCCGTTTGCTATGGCAAGACCGATGCGGCAGATCCGATGGTCTTGGAGGCAATGTCGAAAGTGGGTCAGGCCGCTAAGAAGGCCGGCAAGACCTGCGTAACCTTCGCTCCCAATACGGCGGTCGTGCCCGATCTAAAGGCGCGCGGCGTTTCAATGTTCTTCGTCGGCTCTGAACAAGGATTCATGCTGGCAGGTGCCAAGCAGGTCGCGGAAGGCATAAGCTGAGCAAGTCGTGCTGGTGTCAGGCGAAATGGCAGCGTGCGATCGCCGATCCCTTTTGCAATGCGGCAGGCGCTTGCTCGCGGCAGATATCCTCTGCCTTCGGGCAACGCGGGTGCAGCGTGCAGCCTTGCGGCGGTGCCGTCGGATCAAGCGGGGCAACACCGAGATCGACATTCGGAACACCGAGTGATGGGTCGGGTGTGAGGATCGACCCGAGCAACGCCCGTGTATAGGGATGCCGGGGTTCGCGGAAAATCTGTTCAGTGGGGCCCATCTCCACAATCTCACCTGCGTACATGACAGCGACTCTCGCTGCCATGTGCCGGATGACCGCCAGATTATGGCTGACGAAGACCATCGTCAGGCCCATCTCCCGCTCGAGGGTCTTGAGCAGGTTGAGGACCTGCGACTGCACGGAGACATCGAGCGCCGATGTAGGCTCGTCGCAGATCAAGACATCGGGTT
Source organism: Methyloligellaceae bacterium (assembly GCA_965227905.1). Taxonomy (GTDB): domain Bacteria; phylum Pseudomonadota; class Alphaproteobacteria; order Rhizobiales; family Methyloligellaceae; genus CBDDHT01. The sequence goes on along the minus strand of OZ245780.1, from coordinate 6,087,977 downwards.
CGATCGAGAGCGCTCGTGCAATAGCGACTCTCTGGCGCTGTCCTCCTGAAAGCTGGTTCGGGTAACTGTTGATCAGGCGTCTCGGCAAGCCGACCCGGTCGATGAGAGCGAGTGCTTTCTCTCTGCGTGAAGACCGGTCGCCGATACGATGGGCGACAAGCGGCTGAGCGATGATATCGGCGATTGTTCTGCGCGGGTCGAGCGATGCGTAGGGGTCCTGGAACACCGGTTGTACGCGCCGGGTGAGTTTGTTTCTGTCAATCGCCGCAATCGGCTCGCCCAGAATTTCCGCATCACCGCTGGTAGGCGGGATCAAGCCGAGAATCATGCGAATGAGGGTCGTCTTTCCGCAACCGGACTCGCCGACGATCCCAAAGGACTCGCCGCGTTCGACAGCAAAGCTCACGCCTCGGACAGCCTGTAGCCGTCGTCTGGCGGCAAAAATCGATGTCCAGACACGGAAATCACGTTTCACAGTCTCAAAGCGAATGACGGGTGTTGGCTCGCTCATATCGGTGCCTCGAGTAGGCAGCGATTGAGATGCAGGCCCTCGCTCTGCGCCGTAACATCCTTCAGGGGAATGGTGCGTTGTGAACACTCTGCAAATGCGTTTTCACAGCGGTCGCGAAAGGCGCACCCCGTCGGTTCATGCAGAAGGCTCGGAACAACGCCGGGGATTGTCCCGAGCATATCGTCGGTATCGTTTGTCTCACCACTCGGCAGACAGCGCATAAGCGCCTGGGTGTAGGGATGGGCCGGCCTTGCAAAGAGGTTGTCGGCCGACGCCTGTTCAACGACTTCGCCGGCATACATCACCAAGACACGATCTGCGACGCGGGCGACAAGCCCGAGGTCGTGGGTGATGAGCATGAGTGAGAGATCGAAATCGCGTCTCAGATCGGCCAGGAGCGCCAACAATTGTGCCTGGATCGTGACATCGAGTGCTGTTGTCGGTTCGTCCGCAATGATTAGGTCCGGGCCGCACATGAGAGCCATTGCTATGACGACGCGCTGGCGAAGACCGCCGGAAAGCTCGTGAGGATACTGGCCATATCGCGTCGGGGGGCTTGGTACACCGACGCGTTCCAACAGATCGAGGGCTCGCGATTTTGCGGTGCGTTTGTTGCCCATTCCATGCCGGACGAAAGGTTCGGTGAGTTGCGCGCCGACGGTCAGAACCGGATTGAGCGATGTCATCGGTTCCTGAAAGATCATTGCCATATCGGCACCACGCAAATCCGACATTCGGCGCTTGCTCGCACCGGTAAGATCTTCGCCCGCGAACTCCATTCGGGCGGCGTGGCGCTTCGCCTTCGACGGCAGCAAATTCATGATGGCCATTGCGGTCAGCGACTTGCCGCATCCGGACTCACCGACCACGCAGAGGGTTTCCCCACGGGCGATTTCCAGATCGACGCTGCGAACGGCATGCAGTGTTCCCGACGGGAGATCGATATCCACGCGCAGGTCGCGGACCGTGAGGATTGCATTGTCAGAGCCGCTCATCACGAACGGCCCTCGGGCGCCGTCACGTCCCGTAAACCGTCGCCGACGAGATTAATCGCAAGAACCAGAACCAATAGAGCAACACCGGGAACCGCAATGACCCAGGGCTCGAAAAGAATGTACTCTTTGCCTTCGGCAATCATCAGCCCCCAGGAGGGAAGTGGAGCTTCAACACCCAGGCCAAGAAAGGAGAGAGCGGCTTCCAACAGGATCGCCTGTGCCATCTCCAGAGTTGCGACGACGATGATGGGATTCGCGATATTCGGCAATACGGTAAAGAGCAGAACCTTGAACTGAGAGAAACCCGCCGCTCGTGCAGCGACCACATATTCCTGATCCCGAAGCTGGATTGTGGCTGCTCTGGTAACAAGAGCATAGCGATCCCAAAGCAACAACCCAAGGACCAGGATCACGGTTTGAAGGGATGGACCCATCACAGCCGCAACGGCCAGGGTAACCAGAATGATCGGCGTTGCGAGCCGTGCCGTAACGATGAACATCACGACCGAGTCCGTCATGCCGCGAAAGTATCCAGCGATAACGCCGAGGGTCACGCCGATCACCCCGGATATTGCGGCCGCCGAGAATCCGATCAGCAGTGAAATCCTGGCGCCGTGGATCAATCGCGAAAGATAATCCCGGCCAAGATGATCGGTACCAAGGATATGGGCAGGGTCGGATCCCGCCATCCAGAACGGCGGTTTCAGTCGCTTGAGAAGATTCTGGCTAAAGGGGTCGAGATCGAGAACCCATGGGCCTGCGATCGCAATGATGACAATGGCCATGAGAAATCCACCGCCGATGAGCAAACCGGGATGGCGCCGCGTTCGATATGCGACAAGGTCGAGCGGGCTGGGGCCTGTTCCAGCGTCTGGTCCGTCAGTCTCGCTGATAGCGGTGCGATCCGGCATATCAATGAACCCTCGCCCGCGGGTCGATCCAGGCCGTTAGAACATCGGCCAACGTCGTGAGCAGAATGAACAAGCCTGAGAACACGAGGATAATCGCCTGAACGGTCGGCAAATCGCTGCGAATGATCGACTCCCAACCCAAACGACCCAAGCCGTTCAGAGCGAAGACGCTCTCGACGACAATAGAGCCGCTCATCAGGAAACCGAATTGAACGGCAGTGAGACTGACGAGAGGAACGATGGCGTTCCGCAGTGCATGGTTCAGCAAAACGGACGCTGTGAGCAGGCCGTTTGCACGCGCCGTGCGGATATAGTCGGATTGCAGAGCCTCGATCATGCCAGAGCGGATGAGGCGCATTGTGGCTGGTGTGGCGTAGTACCCCAGAACAATGACAGGGAGCACATATCCGCGCCAGTCATCGGCCCCCGATATCGGCAGCACTGGGAACATCATACCGAACACAACAATGAGTATGAGACCGAACCAGAAGGTCGGCATCGCTTGCCCGAGGACTGCCAGCAAGAGAGCGAAGCGGTCGACAATACTGCCGGGCCAGACCGCGGCTACGATTCCAAGTGGAATTCCAATGACGAGCGCCAGTCCCATGGCAAGCGCACCGACCGTCAGCGTCACCGGCAACCGGCCGGCGAGCAATTCCGTGACCGGGAGTTCGAAAAAGAGGCTGGTTCCAAGATCGCCTTGTATGGCCTTCCAGAGCCACTCGCCATACTGAATGAGGATCGGTCGATCCAATCCATAGAGAATACGAATTTTCTCAACATCTTCCGCCCGGCTCGATGCACCGGCAAGCGCCGTAGCAGGATCGCCTGCCACAAAAAGCAGCGAAAAAGTCAGGAACGTAACGAGAAGAGTGACGCCTGCTGCAATGAGCAGGCGTCTCCCCAGAAATGCGATCATGGAGTATTACCGCCTTGCCGCCGACGAGAGCCGGCACCATCGGCCGTTGCCACTACTTCCACGAGGACTTGAACCATCGTGCAAATTCGTCCGGATGCGGCGTGAAGTTCAGGTCCTTATTGAGTGCATAATTCAGGTTGAAGTTCCACATCGACATCCAATAGGCGTTGTCGGCAATCTCTTTGAGCGCCTTGGCATAGTTTTCCTTGCGCACGGCGGCGTCGGATGAAGAATCGCCTGTTGTCAGCCATTTCTTCAGATCGTCGTCTTTGACCAGGTCATCAGCGCCGCCCGCAAAGAAGTTGGAGGTTATGAGCGCCATATCGCCCATGCCATAGGAGCCCCAGTTCGAGAAGGTCATGGCAGACTCGCCGGCGCGCCATTTGGTTGCCGCAGCGGAGTACTGCTGCTCGTTGACCCGCACTTTGATGCCGACCTTGGCAAGATCTGCCGCAACGGCCTCTGCCTGTGGTCGCGGTGTTGCGGCGACCACCAGTTCGATCTCGAAGCCATCCTTGTACCCGGCTTTGGCAAGCAACGCTTTCGCCTTCTCGGGGTCGTAGGGGTATTGGGTTACATCCTGGATGCAGCCAAACTGTGCCGGATTACAGGCCGTATGCACGACCTTCGAAGAGCCGCCAACGAATGCATCGGCAATCGCCTGTCGGTTGACCGCATGCATGATTGCCTGACGCACTTCCTTTTCCGGGTCGGGAAATCACCTTTGCCGGCATTCACGTTGAAGTGGATATAGCCGATGCGCATGATTGGCGCGCTCAGGACATTGACCTTGGGGCTGGCTTCGAGCTTTTTGATCTGATCCGGCGGAACGCGCCAGATCCAATCGAGCTTGCCTGTCAGCAGTTCGACATATTGGGTGTTCGGTTCGGGTAGAACGCGGATGTCGATCTTGCCGATCTTGGGCTGTCCCTTCGGGCTGTCCTTATAGTAATCGGCGAATTTCTCGAGTTTCCAGCGTGTTCCCGGCGTGATGTCGACAAGCTTGTAGGGACCCGTGCCTATGGGTGCCGCGCCGAATTTCGAGGGGCCTACCGATTTGAGATATTCGTTCGGGTAGATCGGCAGCGGGCCGGCGAGCATTTCGAGAGCAAGCGCGTAGGGCTTGGCCATGTTCAGACGCACGGTATGAGAGTCGACCTTCTCGGCGTTCTTGATCCAGTCGACAGTGATGCGATAGCGCGTTCCGTATTCCTTGCTGGACACGGTATTGAGCGTATAGACGACGTCATCTGCATCGAAAGGCTCTCCATTGTGGAATTTGATGCCTTTTCGCAGTTTGAACTCGATCGTCAGTTCATCGACAAACTTATAGGATTCAGCCAGCGCCGGCACGATCTTGCCAGCATCGAGATCTTTGTAGAGCAGATTGTCGAAGAGATGCCGGGCGATGATGAGGCCATGGCGGCCGGCAATCTTGTAGTTGTCCAATGTTGCAGCTTCGCTTGCGAATGCCACATTCAACGTATCGTCGCTCTTGCCGGCCATTGCCGGTGCGGCGAAGGCCGTCAATCCGGCCAGGGCGATCGTGGCAAGCGTGGGTGATTTGATCATTTGCGCGTCCCTTTGGTTCCAAGACGATTACTGGGCAGTGCCGATTGGCAGGGCGCGGAAGGGCGTTTTTCGCCCGCGCTTGGACGAAAACGATATCGAGGCATACTGCGCTGCATCAAATAAAAACGATGAGCGCAACGCATAGAGCAGATCTATGTGGGGTTGTCGGTCAGATCTGACAGATCATGAATGGTGCTGAGGCTCTCTCCGGCTGAGAGGCGGGCAATCGTATCCGGTTCGGCCGCTTGGATCGCGAGCGCACGATTGGCAATGTCCTCGGCCGCATTCGGCGCAAGAGCCAGGACGCCATTCTCATCCGCCAGAATGATGTCGCCCGGGCTGACGGTGACGCCACCGCAAGAGACCGGAACGTTGACGCCGCCCGAAGTCTTGCGGAGCTTTGTTGTGATCGGTGAAACACCCCGCGCCCAGACTGGTGGGCCGTTTTGGACCAGCGCCGCGCGGTCTGTGACGAGACCATCGACAATGATGCCCACTGCACCACGCATTCTGGCGGCATGAGCCAGGACATTGCCCCAACAGGCGTGCTTGCGATCGCCGCAGCGATCAATCACCAGAATATCGCCAGACCGCAAGCTATCGACGGCGAGACAAATTGCCGTGCCGTCGTCGCCGGGTGCGAGCGCTGTCACGGCCGTCCCTGCGATGCGTGCGTTTCCGCAAATCGCCGCTACGGCGGGGTCGAAAAAACCGGCTTCACGAAAGTGACCGATCGTTGCTGTTTCGACCTCTTCCAGCAGCGCAATAAGGTCGCATGATGCGGGCTGGCCGGCCGGCTGAACGCAAATCGATGGCATTGGGATCTCTTTCAAACAGTGTCAAAGGAATGCAACAGACGTTGCTCGAGAGGTGTCTCATGCATTGCATCATGCAGGGCAGCAATAAAGAAATCCTCGGCGCGATTGAGGTGGGCTTTTCGAGATGTTAGCAAACAGATGTCGACGATCGGTGGGTCGTCATAGGGAGGAAGCCGCCAAAGTCTGCCCGATGTAATGTCAGACTCTGCGACGTGAAGCGGGAGTGGTCCGATTCCCAGGCCGGCAACAATCATCCGCTTCAACTCTTCCAGGTTTGTCGATGTTCCCGTCCGCGAAGGGGCAAGGCGAGCGCGTTGCCGTAATTCCGCGATACTGCTCATGCCTTCGCCAAGATGGTCAGCAATGAAGGAGACCATGGCTTCACCGCGCAGGTCTGCAAGCGCCAGGCCTTCTTGACCGAACAAGCGATGGCCCGGACCGCAAAAGAGGCCGAAATGCTGGCGAAGGAGGAGGTCCTGTTTCACGTCCTCCAACTCAGGTCCGGAAAGGCAGAGCCCGAGACTGATGGAACAGTGCATGACCCGCCGGCGAATGTCCTTGCTGGCTGCAACGTCGATAGAGAATGTGACGTGCGGATAGGTTGTGTGAAACTCCCGCAAGACGTCATCGAAGATCGGGCAGACGACATGACTGGCCGTCATGATCTTCACATGACCTGAAAGCGTTTCACGGGCCTCTCTCAACAGGATCGGCAGGCGGCAAACATCGCCATACATATCGACGCAGTGGCGGTACAGGAGTTCACCGGCGTCTGTCAGTCTGAAGTCGCCACGGCCTCTCTCCAGCAATCGTCTGTCCAGCGTGTCCTCCAATCGCTTCAGTGCCGCGCTGATGGTCGGCTGTGTCAGGAGCAGGCGATTGGCTGCGCTTGTGAGGCTGCCTTCCTCGACAATGATCAGGAACGTGCGCAACAGATTCCAGTCGAGCTCACGCGCGAAGCGGTCGAGGTCCTCGACGTTCCGTGCCATAGCCTTGTCCTGAGGGGGCGGTTGTTTCATACGGCGACTATAGCGACGGCATGCGAGGGTGCCCATTAATTTCATCAATGCCCTTGTCTGCCGTCTTTCTATTTGGCGTGACGCTCGTTTGTCGAAATAGTTCGTGCGATTTGCATTCCAGCCGACCTTGTACAGGACCCAAGCCATGACAGCCGCCAGCCTCCGTATCGATGAAGACCGCTTGTGGGCGACACTGATGCGATCGGCGGAAATCGGTCCCGGCAGTGCTGGCGGCCTCAGGCGTCTGACTTTGACGGAGGAAGACCGCGCCGTCCGGGAGCAATTGGCAGACTGGGCCGAAGCTGATGGGCTGCGTCTGTCCGTCGATCAGGGCGGTAACATGTTCATCCGCTATGAGGGCCGCGAAGATCTGCCTCCAGTTGTGATGGGCAGCCATCTGGATACACAGGTCGCCGGCGGACGTTTCGACGGCATACTTGGCGTGCTTGGGGGGCTCGAAGTTATCCGAACCCTCAAGGATGCCGGCGTAACACCGCGCCGCCCCCTCGAAGTGGTCAACTGGACCAACGAAGAAGGCGCACGCTTTTCACCACCAATGATGTCGTCCGCTGTCTTCGCCGGACTGCAGGATTTGGACTGGCTCTATGGGCGGACCGACGATGATGGTGTGACCTATCGCGAAGCTCTGGATGCGATAGGTTTTCGCGGCGAGATCCCGATCGGTGGAAGAGCGCTCGACTCCTACTTCGAACTCCATATCGAACAGGGTCCGATGTTGATCGAAAGCAATGTTTCGGTTGGTGTGGTAACCGGCGGATACACAGTCCATGGGATGGCTGTCCGCATGCATGGCGAGACGGCCCATACTGGACCGACGCCCATGGCAAGGCGGCGCAATGCACTCGTCGGTGCGGCGCTCGTTGCTGCTGCAACCGATGCGATCGGACACGCCTATGCACCGATCGGCAAGGCAACGGCCGCGCGTCTTATCGCTTGGCCAAACAAACCGGGGATTCTCTCCAACTGGTCGGAGATAACGGTCGATGTGCGACACGAAGATGCCGCCACGGCAGATCAAATGCTGGAAGAGCTCAAACAAGCCATTGATGAGAGTGCCAAGCGTGCCAATGTCGAGGCCGAGGTCGCCAGCACCTGGTATTTCGGCGACGAGGTCTTTGACCCTGATTGCATCTCCTGCGTCCGTCAGGCCGCCGTCGACCTCGACGTTTCGCATATGGATATCAAAAGTCAGGCGGGCCACGACGCCTATTACATCAGCAGGGCGGCACCAACGGCGATGATTTTCAGCCCCTGTGTGGACGGCATTACGCATAATGAGTCAGAAGATGTGCCGGTCGGGCCGACAATGGAAGCCGTCAATGTGCTCCTCCATGCGGCTTTGGGACGTGCTGACCGGACGTGACAAATAGCAGTTTCGGCAATTATCACAACAGTGTCTGCAAAATAATTTAATCCGGACATATGTAATGTGTTGTTAATGCATGTGACCGAATGGCGGATCTATTCCGCTTAACAAAGGTCAAGGCAAGCAACTCATACAGCGAATATCATTCCAATGATGATAACGCGAATCGGTTTGCTTCGATCCGCGTCCCGTCGAGTTGGCGCTGTATTTTCTGCATGCAGCGTGTCAAGGGAACGAGGCTAGAGCCTTTTGCTGTCACGTGCTGAGCTGCTACGCGGCCGTTCGCCGCATCGCGAAAGCGTATTGCGGCCACCCCCGGCGCTACCCGAAGACGCTTTCCAGGAGACCTGTGAAAGCTGCGGGAAGTGCATCGATATTTGTCCCGAACAAATACTCCTTGCCGATGCGGTTGGTCGTGTGCAGCTCGATCCAAAAAGAGGCGCATGTACGTTTTGTGCATCGTGCGCCGAAGTTTGTCCTACCGGTGCGCTCAATGTGGAAGAGGCGCGGCCGTGGACGATCAAGGCGGAAATCAGTCCGCGTTGCCTATCATTCAATGGCATCACGTGCCGGACCTGTGAGGAGGCCTGTGACGAGCAGGCGATCCGTTTCCGATTGATGACCGAAGGACGGTCATTCCCAATTGTTGACGAAGCGCGTTGCACAGGATGCGGCGCCTGCGTCCATGTCTGCCCTAATCAATCCGTCGATCTGGTGAGCAACCTCAGGGAGGAAACCACCACATGAATGTTAACGGGCTGTTGGTGCATGCCAACCCGGAAAAGACGAGCGATGTCGCACATCGACTCGCAGCATTGCCTGGTGTGGAGATTCATCAGGAGACCGACGATAGCCGTTTCATCGTCACGGTCGAAGATGTCGAAGGATCCGATCCCGGCGATGCGGTTCTTGCGATCCATCGCATGGAGGGTGTGCTCGCTGCCGCCCTCGTTTTTCACCATTTCGAAGACGAAGAGAACACGGCATCGACCGTGACCCAGAGCAAGGAATCGAGCTCATGAAACATACTCCTTCCAAGCGTGATTTCCTCAAATTGAGCGCTGTCGCAGCCACGGCTTCCGCCGCCGGTCTCGCATCGCCAGCCACGAACCTCGCGAAAGCCGCCGAAGACAAGGACATTCGGTGGGACAAGACCGTGTGCCGTTTCTGCGGTACAGGTTGTAGCGTTCTGGTCGGCGTCAAGAACGGCAAGGTTGTCGGTACCCAGGGCGATCCCGACGCGCCGGTTAACCGCGGTCTGAACTGCATCAAGGGCTACTTCCTCACCAAGATCATGTATGGCGAGGACCGGTTGACCAAGCCGCTGCTTCGCAAGAAGAATGGCAAGTTCGCCAAGGACGGTGAATTCGAGGAAGTCAGTTGGGACGAAGCCTTCACGGTGATGTCCGATCACTGGAAGAAGGCGCTCAAGGAAAAAGGCCCGACGGGCGTCGGCATGTTCGGTTCCGGCCAATGGACGATCTGGGAAGGCTATGCCGCATCCAAGCTGATGAAGGCGGGTTTCCGCTCAAACAACCTTGATCCGAACGCACGGCACTGCATGGCCTCCGCTGTGGGCGCCTTTATGCGGGCTTTCGGAATCGACGAGCCGGCCGGGTGCTATGACGACCTGGAGCATGCCGATGTGTTCGTGCTCTGGGGCGCCAACATGGCTGAAATGCACCCCATCCTATGGTCTCGGCTATCGAATACACGCCTGACCAAACCTGGATGTGAAGTTCATGTCCTGTCGACATTCGAAAACCGGAACTTCGAGCTTGCCGACAATGGCATGGTTTTCGAACCGCAGACGGATCTGGCGATCGCGAACTACATCGCCAACTACATCATCCAGAACAAAGCCTACGACAAGGATTTCATTGGAAAGCACGTCAATTTCACGAAGACCCCAACCGACATCGGCTATGGGCTACGGGATGAAGACCCGCGTGAAAAAGCCGCCAAAAACCGGGCCAAAGGCAAGCTTAGCAAGATCAGTTTTGAGGAGTATGCCGAGTCGGTAGCGCCTTACACTTTGGAGTATGCGTCCAAGCTCTCGAAGGTTCCAGCAGATCAACTGGAGAAACTGGCGAAAGCATATGCAGATCCGAAGAAGAAGGTTTCGTCCTACTGGACCATGGGCTTCAACCAGCACACGCGCGGTGTCTGGGTCAACGGCCTCGTCTACAACATCCATCTGCTGATGGGCAAAATTGCCGAACCCGGCAACAGCCCCTTCTCGCTTACCGGACAGCCATCGGCCTGCGGAACGGCGCGCGAGGTCGGTACATTCGCGCACCGTCTTCCGGCCGACCTCGTCGTCAAGAAGGAGGCGCACCGCAAGTTCGCAGAGAAGGTCTGGCAACTGCCTGAAGGCACCATCAATCCGAAGGTTGGCTTTCACGCGGTGCTCATGCATCGCAAGATGAAGGACGGGGAGATGAACTGCTATTGGCAGCAGTGCACCAACAATCTTCAGGCCGCCCCGAACATGAACGACGAGGGGTATCCCGGATGGCGGAACCCCGATAATTTCATCACCGTCTCCGATCCTTATCCGACCGTCTCGGCCCAGGCCGCCGACCTAATCCTCCCAACGGCCATGTGGGCGGAAAAAGAGGGCGGCTACGGGAATGCTGAACGACGTACGCAGTTCTGGCGTCAGCAGGTGAAAGCACCGGGCGAAAGTTTCTCCGACGTATGGCAGACCATGGAGTTCTCGAAATACTTCAAGGTCGAAGAAGTCTGGCCAGAAGAGTTGATTGCCAAGAAGCCTGAACTTCGCGGCAAAACACTCTTCGACGTCCTCTATGCCAACGGTGTCGTCAACAAGTTTCCCAAGCCGAAGGTCACCGACGAGGCGGGCAACAGCTACGACAATGACGAGAGCGAGGCTTACGACTTCTACGTTCAGAAAGGCCTGTTTGAAGAGTATCGCCTGTTTAACTCAGCGCCCGATATCCCGAAGAAGGGCCACGAGATGGCGGACTATGACACATATCACAAGTCTCGCGGCCTGAGATGGCCGGTCATTAATGGTAAGGAGACTCTTTATCGATTCCGGGAAGGTTATGACCCCCATGTCGCAAAAGGCGAAGGGGTGAACTTCTACGGTAAGCCGGACGGGCGTGCCAACATTATCACGGCGCCGTACGAGCCTGCGGCAGAGCCGCCGGATCAGGAATATGATCTGTGGCTATGCACGGGACGGGTTCTCGAGCATTGGCATTCAGGTTCTATGACGGCGCGAGTGCCTGAGTTGCTGCGAGCCGTTCCGGACGCTGTGCTCTACATGAACCCAAAGGATGCCAAGAAGCGCAAACTGCGCAATGGCAGCAAGGTCAAGGTTGCGACCCGTCGTGGTGAGCTGACAACCCGCGTCGACACCCGCGGTCGCAATAAGCCGCCAGAAGGCCTTGTCTTCATCGCCTGGTTCGATGCGAGCCGCTTGGTCAACAAGCTAACGCTCGATCAAACCGATCCGTTGTCGAAAGAAACCGACTTCAAGAAGTGTGCCTGCAAGGTCATGAAAGCCTGACCTAAGGTTCACCGGTTGGAATGCCATGAGCAAAGAAGGGACAAGAAAATCGGCAAAGGACGCTGCTCTCTCACGGCGGCGTTTCCTTGCCGATACAGCCAAGACCGTCTGTGGAGTCGGCTTGGTTGGTCTCGCTATAGGCATGCATGCCAAGAGTGCGAAATCACTCCCGGCCGAGGCCGTCCGCCCACCGGGCGCCTTGGCCGAGGAGTCGTTTCTCGCGGCCTGCGTACGTTGTGGTCTTTGTGTGCGGGCGTGTCCCTACGACATCCTAAAGCTGGCCGAACTGGGCGACAGTGTCGCAACGGGTACGCCCTATTTCACAGCCCGCAGCGGGCCGTGCGAGATGTGTGAAGATATCCCTTGCGTGCCAGCATGCCCGACCGGCGCATTGGATCATGCGTTAACGGATATCACCAAAGCGAAAATGGGCCTGGCAGTGTTGATCGACCAGGAGTCTTGCATCGCGTTTCAAGGGTTGCGCTGCGAGGTCTGCTTCAACATCTGTCCGGTACGCGGAAAAGCGATCAAGCTGGAATTCCGGCCGAATGTCCGCTCCGGCAAACATGCGATTTTCGAACCCGTCGTCAGTTCCGAGCACTGTACGGGCTGCGGTCTGTGCGAGCGTGCCTGCATTCTCGACGAGGCAGCGATTAAGGTCCTCCCCACGCGTCTCGCGAAAGGCGAGATCGGCGACCATTACCGGCTTGGTTGGAAGGAGAAAAAGGCGAAGGGCGGCAGTCTGGTCAGTCCGGATCCGACCCATCGTTACAATCTGCCGGAAGGCGTCACCTACGATCATACCGGTCGCGGTCTCATCGAAGCGCCAACTCCGACCGACAAGTCCACACCCAAGAGTGCCCTTGAGACCCTCAAACGCGGCATTCCGGAGGCCAAGTGATGCTTGTCAAAGAGGAAGATCTCGGGCGCGCCGCAATCGAACGAAAAGGCTGGTTTGCCGCCTTCAAATGGCTGTTTGCCCGGCGTCTGACGCAAATCGCAATTCTGGGTCTCTTTCTCGCCGGGCCATGGCTGGGCATCTGGATCCTGAAGGGCAACATTGCTTCGAGCCAACTGCTCGACACGGTGCCAATGACGGATCCGCTGCTTTTCCTCCAGATGCTGGGAGCCGGTTTTCTTGGCATGGCCAGCCCTGCCCTGATTGGCGCTGCACTGGTTATTGGTTTCTATCTCGTCGTTGGTGGGCGCTCCTATTGCGCCTGGGTCTGCCCGATGAATGTGGTCACGGATACCGCGCACTGGCTGCGCCGTCGCTTCAAGCTGAAATCCTCGTCGCACATTAAGCGCAATACGCGCCTCTGGATCGTCGCCATGGTTCTTGTCCTGGCGGGCATCACCGGCACGCTGGCCTATGAGTTGATCAATCCCGTTTCACTTCTCTACCGGGGGCTGATCTTCGGCATGGGCATGGGATGGCTTCTGGTTGCCGCGATCTTTCTGTTTGACCTTTTTGTCCTGAAGCATGGGTGGTGCGGACATCTGTGCCCTATGGGTGCGGTCTACAGCCAGATCGGTCGAGTCAGCCTGTTGCGTGTTCGCGCGGATCATCGCGAGCGTTGCGACAATTGTATGGAGTGTTATGCGGTCTGCCCCGAGCCCCATGTGATTCCGCCGGCCCTGAAGGGCGCCGCAGGCGACAGCATGGTGATCGCCTCCGGGGACTGCACCAACTGCGGGCGATGTATCGATATCTGCCCTGAGAATGTTTTCAATTTCGGACTGCGTTTTCCCGCAGTGCGCGAGACAGAGCCTTGGGCGACACCAGCTCAAGGTAAGGCTGAGGCTTTAGGTTTTTTCGGCCACTGCCGAAGGAACAAGGAGAGTGTGATGAAACAGCTACTGACAATGACGATCGCCGTTTTCCTGACCTTCACCGCGATTGGTGTGGCAGCCGAAAAGGGTGTCATTTCGCTGCGTGGAGCCAATCCGTTGGATAAAGACTCTTCAGCGTTCGATCGACGGCGACAGGTCACTAAAGACCGCGGTTTCCAACGCGACTGGAAACTCCAGCCACCACTTGTCCCTCACAAGATCGACAAGGATCAAGTCACGCTGCAAACGAACACATGTCTGAATTGCCATGGAGCTGCTACCTACAAGAAGGAAGGTGCACCGAAAGCGAGCGACAGCCATTACATGATGGTTGATGGCAAGGCTTCTGACATGCTCGATATGCGCCGTTACTCCTGTAATCAGTGCCATGTGCCTCAGGTCGATGCGCCGCCGCTCGTGAAGAATACGTTCGGCAACTAAGACGAGAATTCGTGCGAGACAATCGAGGGTGGGGCACATGGCCGAAAGTAATGAGAGCGAAAAAAAGCCCGGACTGATCCGGCGTATGTGGCGCGGATTCTGGCGCCCAAGCGTCAGCTATTCATTCGGTGGTTTGGTGGTAGGAGGCGCCGTATTCGGCGTACTCTTCTGGGGTGGTTTCAACTGGGCAATGGAGGCCACCAACACAGAAAAGTTCTGCATTTCCTGTCACGAAATGAAGGACAATGTGTATGAAGAGTACACCCAGACCATTCACTACAGCAATCGGTCCGGTGTTCGCGCCGTCTGCTCCGACTGCCATGTGCCGAAGGATTGGATCCATAAGGTCGCCCGCAAGATTCAGGCGACGAACGAGCTCTATCATCATTTTCTTGGTACGATCGACACGCGCGAAAAATTCGAAGCCAAGCGCCTGGAACTGGCCCAGCATGTCTGGGATGCGATGAAGGCCTCCGACTCCCGCGAGTGTCGCAACTGCCACGATCAGGAGTCGATGGATTTCGAACGCCAGGAAGGTCGTAGTGCGGACCGCCACGAAGAAGGCTTCGACGAAGGCAAGACCTGTATCGACTGCCACAAAGGCATTGCGCACAAGCTGCCGAAAGGTGCTCCCGATTCCAAGGCGTCGCTGCAGGGGCTCGACAAGACGGCCAGCACAGATGCGGACGACCGCACCAAGCTCGTCGGTTGGCTGAATGAGACCAAGGACGCCAACTAACCTGATCGTTTTGTCAGGTCAGTCGATGAGGATGATCAAAAGCTGAGACGGTTATCGTCGCCTCAGCAGACGTCCGGCACTGTTGTTGATATGCGATGAGGCGCGCCTCGTGCGCCCTCATCGCATGACAAACGGGTTCGCCACTTCCGCAGCCGTAGACACCCAGACGCTCTTGGTCTGCAGATATTCGTCGATGGCATGCTTGCCGCTTTCGCGCCCGATGCCGCTTGCCTTGTAGCCGCCGAAAGGTGAGGTGAAGCTGACAGCGCGATAGGTGTTGATCCAAACGGTGCCGGCGCGCAGCCGCTTCGCCATAAGCGTCGCGCGGCGGAGATTTTCCGTCCATACACCGGCCGCCAGGCCGAACATGATGTCATTCGCGATTTCGACCGCTTCATCCTCGTCGCGGAACGTGATGACGGACAGGATCGGGCCGAAGACCTCTTCCTGAGCGATGCGCATCTTGTTGTTCACGCCCTTGAAGATCGTCGGTTTGACGAAATACTTGCCGCCGCCCTCTTCGGCGCTTGCGGGCCCGCCTCCCAACACGCATTCGGCACCTTCCGACTTGGCGATGTCGATATAGTCGAGGATTTTCTGATATTGGGGCGGGGTCGTTACCGGCCCCACCTGGGTCTCGAAGCTCTGCGGATCGCCGAGTTTTGCTGTCTCCGCGAGAGCAACGAGCTTGTCCACAAACTCGTTGTGGATGCTCTCCTGCACCAGCAGTCTGGAGCCGGCGATGCAGGTTTGACCGGTGGCCGCAAAAATCCCTGAGACAACGCCTTTCACGGCATCGTCCATCTTGGCGTCGTCGAACACGATATTTGGTGATTTGCCGCCAAGCTCCAGGCTCACATGCTTGAGACCGCGCGCTGCGGACTCGTAGACACGGCGACCGGAAGCGTCGCCGCCGGTAAAGGCGACTTTTGCAACCTTGGGATGCTCGACAAGCGGTCCGCCGACATCCGGTCCAAAGCCGGTGACCACGTTCACGACACCGGGCGGAAAGCCTGCCTCCTCCACAAGGTGCATGAATTCCAGCAGAGATGCTGATGTGAATTCGGATGGCTTGATAACGGCCGTGCAGCCTGCGGCAAGTGCCGGTGCCAGCTTCCAGGCAACAAGCATGAGCGGCGAATTCCATGGCGCGATCATGGCGCAGACACCGATTGGCTCACGCAATGTGTAGTTGAAGACGTCAGGCTTATCGGTCGGGATGACCGTGCCTTCCACTTTGTCTGCCAGGCCGCCGAAGTAGTAGTACCACTCCGGTGCATAGCGGGTCTGGCCGAGCATCTCGGAAATCAGCTTGCCATTGTCGCGAACTTCGATCTCGGCGAGGCGTTCCGCGTTCTCGCCGATCAGATCGCCAAGTTTGCGCAGAAGCTTGCCGCGGGCCGTCGGTGTCATCTCGGCCCAGGGACCCTTGTCGAATGCCCGGTAAGCAGCTTCGACGGCAAGGTCGACATCCTCTGCGCCACATTCCGGGATCAGTGCCCAGTCCTCACCTGTATACGGATTGTGGCTGGTGAAGTGCTTGCCCGAAACAGCATCGCACCATTTGCCGTCGATATAGGTCTGGTAGGTCTTGAGGTCGGAAGCCTGCGCCTCGGCAATACTCTGTTGCATGATCAATCTCGTTCCTCGGATCTAAAAGTCGAACACACCCTTGCCGGTCGTCTGGGTATCGAACTTGCGATAGGCCTCGACCGCGTCATCGAGCTTGTAATGATCGGTAAGAAGGCGCCCGAGCGGGATCTCGCGATCCGCAATGAAGTGCGCGCACTCTTCCTGGCCAACGGTATTGAAGGTCCACGACCCCATGATCGTGAGTTGCTTGCGCAGCATATCCCGGCTGACATCGATCGTGACGTCGTTCCCTTCACCAACGAAGCAGACAGTGCCCCACTTCTTGGTCGAGCGAATTGCGGCAACCCGGCCATCGGATTGACCGCTACTGTCGATTGCATAGTCGACACCCTGGCCGCGTGTCTTTTCATGCAGGATTTCGATCGGATCGACTTCGGCTACATTCACGGTTTCATGAGCGCCGAGTTCACTTGCAAGCGCCAGTCGCTCGGAGGAGATGTCGACAGCGATCACGCGCGCGCCCATGGATTCGCCGAGCATCGTAGCGCTCAGACCCACCGGACCCTGACCGAAGACGGCGAGCGTCGCGCCGCCTTGCATCTCCATTCGTCGCAATGCGCCGAAGGCGGTTCCGGTTCCGCAAGAAATCGCGGCGCCTTCCGCGAATCCAATTTCATCCGGCATGAAGACCAGCGTTGCCGCGGGAACTTTCATATAGGGCGCGTGAGCGCCATGGCCTGTGACGCCATAAACGGCTTTGATGTCCGAACACATCTGCGCCCAGCCTTCCCGGCAGAGCCCGCAGATTCCGCAACCGATATAGTGATGCACCATGACCCGGGCGCCTGTCGGTGCCATATGTTCCGGGACCCCTGCGCCGCGCTCGATTACCACGCCACACGGTTCGTGACCGGCAATCACGTCACCGCCTTCGCCGCCAAGCCCCATGGATGCAGCAGCGGCCGGACCGCCGCCGGGCGAGCGATATACATGCAGATCGCTTCCGCACATGCCGGACGCTTTGATCTCGAGTACCACCTCGCCTTCACCTGGTTGAGGGTCAGGAAAGTCCTGAAACTCGATCTCGCGATTTCCTGTAAACACGACGCCCTTCATGGGGCAGACCCTCCCTAACGCAGTCTTATTGTCCGTTGGGAGGCAACATAGCATGGTGCCGAAACCCATCAAGAAGACAGACGGCAATGGAAGGAGGCATAGAACCTGGCTTCGGCCGGATCGCGTGTCGGCACTTAGCGATCTTTCCTGATTGCCTTGAAAGCTGAAAGCGCTGCCTCGCGCGCAGTCTTATGATCGACAATCGGTTCTGGATAGTTCCGCCCCAACGCCACATTGGCCTCTTCCAAGACACTGAGAGGCGCCTCCCAAGGCGTATGAATATGCTTGGCCGGGAGCTTGGCGAGTTCTGGAACCCATCGTCTGACATAGTCTCCGTCAGGATCGAACTTGGTACCCTGGAGCATGGGATTGAAAATCCGGAAATAGGGCGCTGCATCGGCACCGCAGCCTGCCACCCACTGCCAGCTCGCGGAATTGGACGCAAGGTCGGCGTCGACGAGTGTGTCCCAGAACCAAGCCTCACCCTCTAGCCAGTGCAACCTCAGATGCTTGATCAGGAAGGAAGCGGTGATCATGCGAACGCGATTGTGCATCCAGCCCGTGTGCCAGAGCTCGCGCATTCCAGCATCGACGATCGGATAGCCTGTTCGGCCACGTTGCCAGGCTTTCAGGGCGCTCTGATTGCTGTCCCAGGGGAACTCAGTGAACTCGGGGCGAAACGGCTCCTCCGGTAGGTCGGGCCAATGAAAGAGAAGATGATAGGAAAACTCGCGCCACAATAACTCTCGGAGAAAACTCAACGTGTCCTTCTCGCTCGCTGCACGACCCGCATGGGCATTCTGGATCGCCTGCCAGCATGTCCGAGGACTGATTTCCCCGAAATGAAGAAAAGGAGACAATCTCGACGTGCCGACGCGATCCGGCCGGTCACGGCCTTCACCATAGCCATCGAGTGCATTCTCGATGAATCTGGTCAGTGTTTCGCGAGCGCTCTCCTCACCAGGTTGCCATGTCTCGCGGATTCCACTCGACCAGTCTGGGTCGCGAGGCGATAGCGACCAGTCGGCCAACGCGCTACTCATTAGATCTTGTGGAACTGCCGGAAGCTCTTTGGGTGGCGGAATGGCTTCTCCGGGAACACCCTTTGTGAAACACGCCTTCGAGAAAGGTGTGTAGACCCGAAACGGTCCGCCCTGCTTGGTTTCGACAGCTTCCGGCTCGAAGAGCAATGCACCCGGGTAGCGATGACAGGCGATACCCTTGGCATCGAGCGCGGTGTGAAGGTTCTGTTCGAGCTCACGTGCCCAGGGCTCATAGCTCCGGCTCCAATAAAGGGCTTTCGCATCGATCTCGCGGGCAAGTTCGACAAGGACTTTTTCAGCCGAACCTCGTCGCAGGATGAGCCTTGAGCCTCTCGCTTTAAGACTCTCAGCCAGAGATTTGAGGCTATGTCCCAGCCACCAGCGGCTCGCGCCGCCCATTTTCCATCTGCCAGGCGTCTCATCATCCAAGACGAAGACTGGAACGATTGGTGCTCCAGATTGTAGTGCTGCCTGCAGGGCAGGGTGGTCACCCAGCCTCAGATCGTGGCGGAACCAGAGAATAACGGGATTAGACACGGTGTTCAGTTTTTGGCGCGCTTATCGATGGCTTCGACATAAGCGCGGATTGAGGTCTCGAGCGTGCGGTTCGTATCCAAGGTCTCCCGCGTTTCTTCGGCAAAGGGTGTTCGGGACAGAATACGGAAGATCTCTGCGGCACCTTGATGGAAACCTGGCGGCAGCCCGGCGTACTCGAATGTCGCGGCGATTTCCTCCATTTCGCCAATCCAACGCTCGGAATCAGCCGGAATGCGAGGGAGAGTTCTACGCATCGCAGCGAGAGCCGTCTCCTGGCTGAAGGCAAACTCTTTCTCGAGAACGTCGGAAAGTCCGAGGACTTCGGCAGTCATGAGGAGCGCCGTATGCAATGTCCAAGTGCCTTTGGTCAGCGCCGCGTAGCACATCTTCAATCCGGAAGCCTGACCGACTTCGGATCCGATTGCGACAACGCTAAATCCTTTGCCATCGAGCGCTTCGATCGGTCTGGTGTCCGCGCCCGACACATAAAAGCGCGGACCGGGGCCGTTACCGGGTTTCAATCCGATAATGCCGCAATCGGTGAACGGTGTGCCTGCGATCGCGATGGCGTCGGCAACACGGCTCGCCGTTTCCGGTGAGATCGCGTTGCAATCGACATAATGCGGTTTGCTCCCCGTTCTTTGAATGGCGTCGGCGACGTCTTTTGCTTGCTCGACGGCTCGGGTGGGCGGGAGAATCGAAAGGATGATATCGGCCTCTCCAACAAGCGTATCCAAGTCGGAAAGATCCTGAAGTCCGGCCTGTTCGGCAAGACCGCGTGTGCGTTCACTACGGCCTGTGAGGCAGGTCACGACTTGATGGCCGTGCTCCAGGAGCGATTGACCGACGGCATGGCCCATATCGCCGGGCATGAGAATGGCAATGGTTGATTCTGACATAGACGGGCGTTTAGCCTGCGCCGCCATGGGCGGCAACCGCTTCTTCGTGCAAACGCGTCGATTCGTCCCCAAAACAGCAGAAAACAACCTTTTCGAAATGGCTGTTGCCCCGGATGCTGTCGGAAACAGTCATGACGGCAATGCTTGCGGCACGCTCGGCGGGGAAACCAAAGACACCTGTCGATATTGCCGGAAAAGCGATAGATCTCAGTCCATGGTCGCGAGCCAGGAGCATCGACATCGCATAGCAACTGGCCAGAAGCGCGTCTTCGCCGGCTTCCCCGCCGCCCCAGACCGGTCCGACCGTGTGGATCACGTGCCGAGCGGGAAGTGCGTAACCCTTGGTGATTTTAGCCTGACCCGTTTGGCAACCCTCGAGCGTCCGGCATTCCTCCAGGAGCTCACGGCCTGCTGCCTTGTGAATCGCTCCATCCACACCGCCACCCCCCAATAAGGTCCTGTTGGCTGCATTGACAATGGCGTCCACCGCAAGGGTCGTAATGTCGGCTTGGATGACCTGGATCTCGGTCATGGTAGACTCCGGTGCGACTCAGGTAAGTTCTGCAGGTTGCACCCAATTGTAGTAGTGTTCCACCGTTGCTGCCAACACAGGGCGGCCATGACTGATTTCGTGATGATCGAGAGGAACGTTTGCGATGTCCGATGTGATCTTTCCGGCCCCCGGCCACGATCATGAGGTCTGTGTCGCCCGCTCGATTGAGCGCGCCAAGGAGGCTTTCCAGCAACGGGGTGGACGGTTGACATCGCTGCGCGAGGCGGTGCTCCGGGAGCTTGCAGCCAGTCATCGCTCGCTCGGTGCCTACGATATCATGCATCGGCTGTCCGAGCGTGGCAGACAGGTGGCACCGATATCGGTCTATCGTGTTCTCGACAGCCTCTTGGAAGCCGGCGTGATTCATCGGCTTGAAAGTGCAAACGCCTTTCTCGCATGCCACAGCGAACATGACGGGCCACAAAAGCCGGTCTTGTTTCTGGTCTGCGAGAAATGTGGAACTGTGGTCGAATCTACGTCCAAAGAGGCCACGCGTGCGCTCGAAAAGGTCGCAGCCGCTGCGGGGTTCCAGGTGACCGGATCAGTCCATGAAGCCCGCGGTTTGTGCGAACATTGTGCTGAGTGAAAACCGCGCGACGCTTTCGCTACGAGGCGAGCTGCAACTTGCTGTCGGATGCTTCATCGACCGCTGACACGGCATCTCTCGCGGGGAACGATGTGTCCTGTTCCGCGCCGAATTTGCCGAGCATTCGCTTTATGTATGTGCGGTACCGATAGTGCTGGACCTCGAACAGATGACGGTCCGTCTTCACATAAGTCACGCCATGGTCGACTGAAGGTCGCGCCTTTGCCTTGTGACGGCGAAACCAGTCCGCAATAGGCGACTTGCGTTCCTTGGCGATGATGTAACTCGCGATCAGTTGAGCCTGATAATCGGCGAGCTGCCAGAAACCGCCGTCTGCCGGTGTTGCCAGACCCACGAGGAAGAGGTCATCCCTCTTGCGATGGAAGACGTGGAGAAAAAGATCGGCCCGGCCATCGGCGTCAAACAAATGGCGCCGGTCCATAAATGGAAATGAAACATTGAAGCCCGTGGCATAGATCAGGAGATCAATCTGCTCTTCGCTACCATCCTTGAAGAGGACGCGGTCGCCCTGGAGTTCTTTTATGTCTGCTTTTGGCGTAATTCGACCGTGAGCAAGATGATCGAGATAGGCCGAAGCAGACGAGGGATGGCATTCCAAAAGTTTGTGATCAGGTTTCGGAAGTCCGTATTTCTCATGCGGGCCGACGACCATGTAGAGGCCAGCCGAATACATCCAGCGAAGGAGGCGGCGCGGCAGCGGCCAGCGCTGCGTAAGATCAATAATGACGTCCAATGGACGGCCGAACACGAAACGCGGCAGAAAATAATAGCCACGTCTCATGGAATGGAAGACTTTTTGCGCCAGATGCGCCCCATCGGCGGCAAGGTCGCAACCCGAATTGCCTGCGCCAGCAATCAGGATCCGTTTGCCCTGAATCTGGTCGCGCGACTTGATGTCGTGTGAATGGAGGCATTCACCGTCGAAATGGCCAGGATAGTCCGGCGACTTAGGGTCCCAGTGATGGCCATTCGCGATTACGACACCGTCATAGAGGCGCGGACTGGTTTCACCGGCGAGCGTCACCTCCCAGCGTCCGTCGATTTCTTCGACACGCTCGACTTCCGTATTGAAAGTGATCGAACTGCGAAGATCGAAATTGTCGGCATAAGCCGAAATATAGTCTCGGGCCTGCTGGCGGCTGAGAAACTGAGGATAGTCCTCGGGCATCGGAAAGTCGGTATAGCGCGATAGCCGCTTCGATGTATTCAGATGCGTGGTCTCGTAAACCCTGTGCGGGCTTTCTTCGTTCCACAAACCGCCGATCTCTGTTTCCCGCTCGAAACAGTCGAAAGGAATGCCGCGCTCCTTGAAAGTCTTGACAACCGGCAGGCCGCAGGCTCCAGCGCCGATTATGCAATAACGTTTGGCGGAACTCGTCATACCGTCGTGCTTAGCTCAACAAAATGCGCTGCCACGACCCTGCTGGTCGGCACGTGGAGGCAGAGATTCGTTACTTATTTCAATCCAGCAATAGCACATATTCGAGCCAGCGACAGCCGCCAGAAGCGCGACCGCGTGTCCCGATATGTGCACCAATGATTGACATCTCTAGTTTAACCAAATGTGTTAACTCAAACCCAATATCACAGCGTCGTTAAGGGGCCGATTAAAATGACGAATTCCGCGTTGCCGAGGCGTCGATCCAAACAGGTGGCCGTCGGCGCCGTTTTGGTCGGTGGAACGGCACCGGTGGTCGTTCAATCGATGACCAATACGGACACGGCCGACACCGAGAAAACAGCCGATCAGGTCGAAGCCCTGGCGCGGGCGGGATCGGAGATTGTGAGGATCACTGTCGATCGCGAGGAATCGGCAGCAGCGGTTCCACATATACGGGATCGAATCCGCGCAAAAGGCATCGACGTGCCGCTCGTCGGCGATTTTCACTACAACGGACACACATTGTTGGCCCATCATCCGGCGGCGGCCGAGGCGCTCGACAAATACCGGATCAATCCCGGAAATGTGGGCTTTCGCGAAAAGCGCGATCGTCAGTTCTCGGCAATCGTCGAGACGGCTCTGAAACATAACAAACCGGTTCGAATTGGCGTCAACTGGGGCTCGCTCGACCAAGAGCTGCTAACGCGGCTCATGGATGAGAACGCCGCAAGTGCGACGCCGCAAGATGCACAGTCTGTGCTGCACGAAGCCATCGTGCAGTCGGCTCATCTCAGTGCCGAACGCGCTGTGTCACTTGGTATGAAACCGGAACAGATCATTCTGTCTGCCAAAGTCAGCGCCGTGCAGGATCTGATCAGCGTCTATCGCCTTCTGGCCGTGCGTTGCGACTATGCACTGCATCTCGGGCTCACCGAAGCGGGGATGGGCAGCAAGGGTATCGTTGCTTCGACAGCAGCCCTGGCCGTTCTGCTACAGGAAGGAATTGGCGACACGATCCGGATTTCTCTCACGCCGGAGCCCGACGGCGATCGAGCCGAAGAAGTTCGCGTCGGACAGGAAATCCTGCAATCCATGGGACTGCGTTCATTTGTGCCGGTGGTCACCGCATGTCCGGGTTGCGGCCGAACCACGAGCACCGTGTTTCAGCAGCTCGCAAAAGAAATCGAGGATCATCTCCGGGACCAGATGCCCGTTTGGCGAGAGCGTTATCCGGGTGTCGAGGAACTGAATGTGGCGGTCATGGGCTGCATCGTGAATGGCCCTGGCGAGTCCAAGCATTCCGATATCGGCATCAGCCTCCCCGGAACAGGCGAAACGCCGGCCGCACCGGTATTTGTCGACGGCAAGAAAGTCCGCACGTTGAGAGGCCCGACGATTGCTGCCGATTTCAAAGAAATGGTTGAATCATACATTTGCGAACGGTTTGGCCCTTCACAAGGGCTCTGACGTTCTCAGTGAGGCACTCGCTCAATCAACGAGAGACTGTTTCATCGGTTTCTGCGTGTGACAAACCGAGCCGCGTCGGCCAATGTCTGCGACGCCGTGCCGAAGGGTGCAAGAGCGTTGATGGCTTCTTTTTCTAAACTCTCGATTCGTCGTTTTGCTTCGTCGAGGCCGAGCATCCCGACAAGGGTTGCTTTTCCTGCTTCCGCGTCCTTTCCGATTGCCTTGCCAACCTCCTGCGCGTCGCCTTCAATGTCCAGAACGTCATCAGTCAATTGGAAGGCAAGGCCGAGTGCCTCGCCGAACGTCCGCATCGACGCCCTCGCATCTGGACCGGCTTTCGCAAGAATGGTTCCCATTTCGCAGGCACAAGCGATCAATGCAGCCGTCTTCAACGCATGAATCCGGCTGATTTCAGAGACACTTTGGCTTTTTCCCTCTGCCGCAAGATCGAGCATTTGCCCTCCTGCCATGCCTTGCCATCCTGATGCCCTGCTAAGGGCAAGAACGAGCTCCGAACGCACGCCGGCGTCTGAATGCGTTTCAGGGTGCGCAAGGATCTCAAAGGCCAAAGTCAGTAGACTGTCGCCTGCAAGAATTGCTGTGGCTTCATCGAATGCCACATGGACCGTCGGCCGGCCGCGCCTCAAGTCGTCGTCGTCCATAGCCGGCAGATCGTCATGGATGAGAGAATAGCAGTGGACGCATTCAAGGGCGGCGGCGGCATTGAGCACGTCCTCTTCGGGTACACCGAAGAGCGTGGCGCTTTCAATCATCAGGAAGGGACGGAAACGCTTTCCGCCATCAAGGGCCCCGTGGCGCATGGCGTTTGCGAGTCTGTCGGGTGCGACAGGAAGCGCTTGAGAATCGGACAGAATATGGGTGAGGCGGGTTTCGACCAGCCTCGCCGCATATCCCAGCTTGTCCGTGAATGTCATGCGATTCAGTTCCCTCGTCGGAATTGAACCGGTCATATCACGTTGCCGAACCGGCCTTCCAGAGGCTACAAGCGAGCAATGGCGAGGGGACAGCGGAGCAAGAGCGGTCGGTCGCGCAAGTCCAGCGCGAAAAGCCGGGCGGCAGGTCAGGGAAAAAAGACCCGACGATCGCCGGAGTCGGCGAGTCGTCGATGGTATTTTCACCGTCGTCTTTGGCAGGCCGTTGGCCTGATCCTGGCAACGGTGATCCTCGTTCCCATTCTGATTATCGCCGCATACCGGTTTATCGATCCCCCCTATTCGTCGCTCATGGCAAGGAATGCGCTCGCCGGTAGAGACGTGCAGAACACGTGGATTGCGATCGAACGGATGTCGCCTTATCTGATCAAGGCAATCGTGCTGTCCGAGGATGCAAAATTTTGCAGCCACTGGGGCGTTGATTGGACAGCCATTAATCAATCGATCGAAAAAGCAAGAAAAAGCGGCGTCGGACCACGTGGTGCCAGCACGATCCCCATGCAGACGGCCAAAAACCTGTTCCTGTGGCAAAGCCGTAGTTATATCCGCAAGGCGATCGAGATCCCGCTGGCATATGCCATGTCAGGCATTTGGCCAAAGCGTCGTATGCTTGAGATCTATCTAAACATCGCCGAATGGGCCCCGGGCGTATTCGGAGCCGAGGCCGCTGCACACCATCACTTCAAAAAGGGAGCCATAGAATTAACGCGACGCGAGGCTGCACAGATGGCGGCTGCTCTGCCAAATCCCTTCAAGCGGAATGCTGGCAGACCTGGGCCAAAAACACGACGTCTGGCAGACAAGATTGAGCGGCGTATGAGGCGGGAAACGGCGCAGCTCGATTGCATCCAGAGCAACTAGCCTTATATGGCTCAATACTTCGGTTGCTCAGAGCACTGGTCATTGTGCCGGATTCGCCTTATAAGGGCCGCGATCAGCGAGCATATGCGCCGAATTCGGATAACGGTTTGCGGTTTCAGTTGGGCTGAAACATTCGAGCAGACGGTTAGTACGGCGCGACCAATTGGAGATTAAGACGGTGGCGGTTCCTAGAAGTAAGGTGACCCGGATGAAGCGTGGATCGCGGCGTTCGGCAGATGGATTGAAAAAACCGACTTATGTCGAGGACAAGGATAGTGGCGAGTTGCGCCGTCCTCATCATGTCGATCTGAAGACTGGAATGTATCGTGGGCGCCAGATTCTGGAGCCCAAGGAAGAATTCTAGATTTGTTTGCCGGTTCTTCGGCAACAGAGCGCGCATAGCGATCAGCCAGGAGTTGAAAGCATGATTTTGAGCCTGCCATGGGTCGTCCTGTCGGTGATTGCCTACAATGCGATCACCTTCGCGACAGACATGAAGTTCGACGCCGTCATTTTCGAGGCAGGTATGCTGTCAGGCAATATCTGGGTGTTTACGCTCGGAGACCTGATACTTGCAGGCACATTGATGCTGCTATTCATCGAGATACTGAAGGCAACGCGGACGGGCGGAAATTCGCTTGTGGATCATGCCTTGTCGACGGTGGTCTTCATCATTTGCCTGATTGAGTTCCTTGTCGTACCCGAAGCGGCGACGTCGCTGTTCTTCTTCATTACGATTGTTGCGCTTATCGATGTGATCGCCGGTTTCTCGGTGACGATCCGTGCCGCGCGGCGGGACTTTGCCGTTGGGCCGGGCGCTCACTGACGCGCATTCTTTCATCTGAAGACGTTTTCACGCCTCGGACCTTCGGTCCGGGGCGTTGCTATATGTGTCGACAAGACTACTGCTGGTATTAGACGCGAATGTTCCGTTCTGTGCCAGTTTGGGCCGGATGCTCGTCCCTGCGGGCGTAAGCACTCAGAGCGGTATCGAGTCGCTGTCGGCGTGCATCTGCGCGACTTTCGCGACTGGAATACTGGTCAGCGAGCTGGGCGAGAAAGGCTGCCGACGGCTTGTGAGATGTCAGTCTTGGGGGTGTGCTTTCCAAGACTTGCCGCACTGGGACCAGTGCGCGCGACGAATCATCGCTATCTGGCTTCGCCGGTTGCGATTCAGGAGCCTGGCGGCGCGTGCAGTCAAACCTGCCGCTTGTGCCACATGACGCCCGGATAATCATAAACTTCGCCTCGTCTCACTTTGAAACACTACCCCCCTTGTGGCGCAAGATGCGCGCCAAATAATGGCGACGGCTATGCAAGGTGCTTGGATTTGGCGCGGATTGGATGTGGTTTCGGCTTTGTTAAGGTTCACGGCTTAGCGTGGATTTGAAGGCGAAGTATGCGGCAAGCGAGTGGCTGTATCCGGCCGTGAAATCCCATCGAAGGACGTTGTTTCCGTGAGTGATCCCAATAGCCTTGCGAACCTGACGTCGGAGACCTACCCGGTTGGGGGCGACGCGGCGGTACAGGCCGAGGAATTGACTTCGAATCCGTCAAATGTGCCAGCGAGAGACTGTGATACGCCTCTCGATCTGGGCGCTGTGCTGATTGATGCGGGCGAGACGGCCTATTCATGGGATATCGTGTCGGATGATCTCACGTGGGCGGACTACGCCGAGTTGCTCATCGAAGACTGTGATTTATCTGGCGTCGGGACGGGCGGGGCCTATGCTCTGCTGATTGATCCAAGCGACGTGGACAGACGGTACCAGGCAATTGCCGGATCGAGCGAAACGGACAAAGGACAGGGCGTCGGATATTGCGTGCAATATCGTCTAAGGCCCTTGGGCCGGCGCAACGCCGCTGAAGTCTGGGTCGAAGAGGATGGCCGCTGGTATGCCGACGGGGCAGGCCGTCCGGCTTGCGCGCGCGGTGTCATTCGGGTCATCAACGAACGGCATCAGAAGCAGCGTCGCCTGATGTTCCTTACCGAACATGACGAATTGACCGGTCAGTTCAATCGAATCCGCCTGACCTCCGCCTTGGAAGGTTTTATCGAGCATTCGAAAAACAGTGGCGGTGGGACGTTCCTGATGGCCGCCGTGAACAATCTGAACCATGTCAACGAGACATTCGGATTCGCTATCGGTGATGAAGTGCTTGCGATTGTCGGCCGCCGCCTAAGAAATTGCCTGCGGGGTGATGATTGCATCGGGCGCTATAGCACAAACAAATTTGGCCTGATCCTTCACGATTGCGGACCTGATGCTCTGGCGCACGTTGCCGCGCGGTTGCTTCGCGCCGCCGAAACCGAGGCGGTGGAGACATCGGCTGGGGCGCTCGCTGCAACGATCGCAATTGGCGCTGTGCTCGTTCCGCGACAGGCCGATTCCGTTGACGACGTCGTCTGTCGTTCACTGGAAGCGCTTGAATGGGCGAGGGTCAAAGGCGCGAGCGGTTTTGCGGTCTACAAGCAGTCCGAACAACGCGAGTCGCGTCGGCGCCGCAACATGGTTGTTGCCGACGAGATTCTTCGCGCTCTGAATGAGCGACGAATGATGCTGGCGCTTCAGCCGGTCGTCTGCTCCAAATCGTTGGAGCCGATCTACTATGAAGCTCTGCTTCGCATGAAGAAGCCCGATGGGGCGATCATTCCGGCAGTCGACTTCATATCCGTCGCTGAGGAGCTCGGCCTGGCGCGTCATGTCGATCATCGTGTGATCGAGCTCACTGCACCGCTCTTAAAGCGGTTTGATGACTTGCAGCTTGCAGTCAACGTATCGGGTGAGACTGTTACAGACCCGGAGTGGTTTGCAGCGCTCGAAGCTCTGACGGAAGGCGGCGGTGACCTCAGTCAACGCATCATCGTTGAGATCACTGAGACGGCGCTTATTTCCGATATCGATGAGACGGCCCGTCTTGTCGAGAAGTTGAAGAAACTCGGCTGCCGTGTCGCCATTGATGATTTCGGAGCCGGATACTCTTCATTCCGAAACCTGCGCCATCTCGACGTCGATACAGTGAAACTCGATGGATCTTTCATCAAGAATCTACCCGAAAGCCGGGGCGATCAGATCATGGTGAAGGCACTCATCGATCTGGCTCAGAATCTTGGTATGGAGACAGTTGCCGAATGGGTCGGAGACGAACCGACGGTCAAACTGCTCCAGGACATGTCTGTCACATATATGCAGGGGTTCCATTTCGGAACGCCGAAACTTGTGGACTTCTCACCGGCGTCGGCCGCGCCTCGCCAAGCGGTTTAACACGGGACTCAGCCTCGAGAGAGTCGTTCCAGCTTTTGCTGCATTTCGGAGAGTTCCGCCTTTAGGGCGGAAATTTCGTCGGCGCTCCGTGCAGGCTGTGGCTCTGTCTCGGTATCGACAGGCGTCTGCAATGACGTATCCCCGTTCGGAGTCGCATCCTTGGAAGCCGGCTCGCCATCATTCGGCTGCTGGAAAGGGCTGAACATGCCCATTGCTTTCTCGAAGACCGCAAGGTTGTTTCGCGTCTGTTCTTGAATGGCCTCGAACGTCGCATTTCCAAACGTGTTGGCGAATTGCTCGCGGAATCGCTCCTGCTCGCGGGTCAGCGAATCCAGGCTGAATTCGAGATAGGATGGGACAAAACGCTCCATATTGTCCCCATAGAGCCGGATCAGCTGACGCAGAAACGGAATCGGCAGTAGGCTCTGCGTACCGCCGCGACTCTCTTGCTCGACGATGATTTGTGTGAGGACTGCGTGCGTCAGATCATCGCCGGACTTGGCGTCGTAGACGACAAAGTCGCGCTCGACCTTCACCATTTCCGCGAGATCGTCCAGCGTTACGTAACTGCTGGTATCCGTATTGTAGAGCCGCCGGTTCGCATATTTCTTTATGACGACCTGGTCCGGCTCAGATGACACTTCTTTCGACACAATTAACGGTCTTTCTCAGCCATTTGCGCTGCAGTGCGAATAAGCATTTTTGCACCGCGAAACTGGTAACACAACATTCGCGCACCGCACCAGAGCGTTTTCGGCAGTAGCGTAAAGAGTTCCGACGGGCTGTGATCTCAATCAAATTGCATTGTCCAAGGATCGCGTATTGGACGATCCTTGCTGGCCGGACGATGGGACGCCGCCGAAATTCGGAAATCGACCGGGAGTTGGAGATCCCACCGGAGTGTCGATTTCAGTGAGATCAGGCGACGGTAGAATTCTCTCCAAGGTTCCAATCAATAGTGCGTGTTCAGCGCTGCAGAATTTGTTTGGACGTATGTCGCACTAGTCGGCATTGTGGGAGCCGATATAAATGGCCGTAAACTGAGCCCAATGGAGGACTATCATGAGTGACAGTGAGACAATCGTAATCGCCGGCGCGGCACGAACGCCGGTGGGCTCGTTCAGCGGTGCTTTGAGCAGTGTTCCTGCGCATTATCTGGGCGAAGTGGCGATCAAAGCCGCGCTTGAGCGCGCACAAGTTCAACCCGATGACGTCTCCGAGGTCATTATGGGGCAGATTCTGGCTGCAGGCGCTGGACAGAATCCAGCCCGCCAGGCGTCCGTCAATGCCGGAATTCCGGTCGAAGCACCGGCGTGGGGCATGAACCAGCTCTGTGGTTCGGGCTTGCGCGCGGTGGCCCTTGGTGCCCAGCAGATCCAGCTTGGTTCGTCGAACGTCGTCGTGGCCGGCGGAATGGAAAGCATGAGCCAGGCCCCGCACTGCTCACAGATGCGCAATGGCACAAAAATGGGTTCCGTCGAGTTGGTCGACACAATGATCAAAGACGGGCTCTGGGATGCCTTCAACGGCTATCACATGGGCAATACGGCCGAGAACGTGGCGCGCCAATGGCAGCTTACCCGTGATGAACAGGATGAGTTTGCCGTTGCCTCGCAGAACAAAGCCGAAGCAGCAAGAAATGCCGGCAAGTTCAAGGACGAGATTACGCCGGTCACCATCAAGTCCCGCAGAAAAGAGACGGTCGTCGACACGGACGAGTATATCCGCGATGGCGTTTCCGTCGCCGATATCGCTAAACTTCGCCCGGCTTTCGATAAGGAAGGCACTGTGACCGCCGGCAACGCCAGCGGTATCAATGACGGTGCCGCTGCCGCTGTGTTGATGACGGCGTCCGAAGCGGAGCGTCGCGGTGTTCAACCGCTCGCACGGATTGTTTCATGGGCCCATGCCGGCGTCGATCCTGCCATCATGGGAACTGGCCCCATTCCGGCCTCTCGCAAGGCATTGGAGAAAGCTGGCTGGAGCAAAGACGATCTCGACCTCGTCGAAGCCAATGAGGCCTTTGCCGCGCAAGCATTGGCCGTGAACAAGGATCTTGGCTGGGACACGGAAAAGGTCAACGTCAACGGCGGAGCTATCGCCATTGGTCATCCTGTCGGAGCTTCCGGTGCCCGCGTGCTCATCACCCTGCTGCACGAAATGCAGCGGCGTGACGCCAAGAAAGGCCTTGCAACACTGTGCATCGGTGGCGGCATGGGTATTGCCATGTGCGTCGCGCGCGACTGATTATTGTTCGACCCCGGTTGCCGAGTGTCCATAGAGACAAGGGTGACCGGGGCCGACGACAAAAAACATAAGACACCATAGGGAGGACGAATGATGGCGCGAGTGGCAGTGGTTACAGGTGGAACCCGTGGTATTGGAGCCGCGATTTCGACAGCGCTGAAAGCGGCAGGCTGCAACGTAGCCGCGACTTACGGCGGTAATGACGAAGCGGCGAACAAGTTCAAGGAAGAGACTGGCATTGCCGTCTACAAGTGGGACGTTGGAAGCTACGAAGATTGCGAGGCAGGGCTGGCTAAGGTCGAGGCGGATCTCGGACCTGTCGATATCGTCGTCAACAACGCCGGGATTACGCGAGACGGCATGCTCCATCGCATGGACCCCGATGCCTGGTCGGCGGTGATCAAGACCAATCTGGATTCGCTCTTCAACATGACGCGCCCCATCATCGCCGGAATGCGCGATCGGGGTTTTGGGCGCATTATCAATATCTCTTCGGTCAACGGGCAGAAGGGGCAGATGGGACAGTCCAACTATTCCGCCGCCAAAGCCGGCCTTATCGGGTTCACTAAAGCCATTGCTCAAGAGAATGCGCGCAAGGGCATTACGGTCAATGCCATCGCACCTGGCTACATCAATACGGAAATGGTGGCTGCCGTTCCACAGGATGTTCTGGAGAAGAGCATTCTCCCGCTGATCCCGGTCGGTCGTTTGGGTGAAGCGGAAGAAATCGGCCGTTGCGTCGTCTTCCTGGCCTCGGACGATGCCGGTTTTATCACCGGCTCGACGCTGAGCGCCAATGGCGGTCAATACATGGCGTAAGCCGATATCGTCGCAAAGCTTAGAATGTGCGGCCACGAGGCATGAACCTCGTGGCCGTTTTCTTTTCGAATTGTCGTTCGTGCGATCACCGGAGTCGTCTTGCTCCACCTGTGCTGCATCGACATGGCGCCCGGACGGTCTTGACGACTGTCTTGATCCTTGTCGGTCCGGGAACGCGTTTCACGACTGTCTTGATCTTCGTCGGTCCTGGAACGCGTTTCACAACGGTTTTGATCTTGGTCGGGCCAGGAACTTTGACCGTTTTTGTCTTGTAGACGATACGGTCTTTGTAGACGACACGATCCTTATAAACGATCCGGTCCTTGTAGACGACGCGGTCCTTATAGACGATCTTGTCCTTGTACTTGATGACAGGGACCTCCTTCACGACCGTCTTGATCTTTACGACCGGAACACGGACTTCCTTGATCACCTCTTTGACCACCGGGACGCGTACCTTCTTGATCACTTCCTTCGTAACCGGCACGCGAACTCTCTTGATCACCTCTTTGGTGACAGTTCGCACCTTGGGCGGTGTCGTCGTTACGCCTAGAACGCCATCCCAGTCGCGAGCACCTGCGGACTGGAGCTCGGCGCGCTTCAAAAGGCGGTTTGCTGTCGGTGTAAGGTCCGACTTCGGGTAGCGCCTGAGAAATTCTTCGAAAGCTGCAACAGAATTCAGCCTCAGCGCATCAAACCAGGCCAGCATCTCAACGCGGCGCTCCATGATGCCACGAATACGAAGGCTCCATTCGGTCTGCGGGTAGAGCGAGAGAAAGATCTGGTACACGGTGACATTGTTCTGCACCACAACCTTTTCATATGCTTTCTCGGGCGAAACCGATCGCAGTTCTTTTCGCCAGACCGTGTTGGATTTCTCAGGCACAGGTTTGATTTCGGCGCCGGCTTCTCCGGGGAAGAACTGGAAAGGCGTGGTCAGCGCGGTAACCTCCCAAGGTGTCTGCCGACCCTCGGTTGCCTTGTGAACGGCAAGGCGGACGTTCTGGAAGACACTTTCAACCGCGGCCCCCGGCTTTTGCGCCGCTTTCACCAAGGCTGCGGTAAAGGGACTGTTCGATCCAACGCCATCCTCTGCGACCGCACCTGGAGATGTCGAATAGGCAACCAGTGTTCCGGCCGGCGCGTTGACGATCGCAAGACCTTTAGCGGCATCGCCAAACGGATTGTTCCGGCAGGCGTCCAGAATGACGATCCTCGTTTTGCTGGGGATCGTATTCAAGACGCTCATGACGTCCGCCAGTCGCACAGCTTCGAGTGCAACGTCGGATTCTGTCTTCAGTTGAGCATCGATCGGAAGAACATAATTCTGTCCATCGACCTGAATGCCGTGTCCGGCAAAATACACCAGCGCAGTCGTATCCTCGCCCTTGTCACTCATCTTGGCGGCGAAAGCACTGATGGCACGCCGCATATTTGACTGACCGAGGTCAAGCCCCAGGCTCACTTCAAAGCCTGCCGTACTAAGAAGCTCGGTGATGGCTTCCGCATCTCGGGTTGGGTTGTCCAGAGCCGATACAGACTCATATTTCGAATTTCCAATAACAAGCGCAAAGCGCTCCGCGGCAGATGCCGCAGCGGACATGGCGGCGAGTATCGCAAATGCCAGAAAACCGCGGCTTACTCGTTTGAGCATCACACTCTCCCCTACTGGATCAGCGGACGTCCCATCGGAATTGACCGGACATCGACATGCTGATCGATTCTGAGGTTCCAGAGCCACATGCGAGCCTCGACGTTGGTACACGCTGCTCTGCGCCGGCCCGAATCGAATTCAGGGTCGGCGATAAACTCTCTCAACGTGCATTGTCTCAGGCTCGGGCTGAACTGACACTGAAGCGAGCGTTTATCTTAGGTTCATGTTGGAGTGGGATTGCGGTTGTTTGATGCGGTGAGGTCTAACCGGCAGAAAAGCCGCCGTCGACGGGCATTGCGACGCCGGTAACAAAGGAAGCTTCATCCGAGATCAGAAACAGGGCCGCATTCGCAACTTCCTCGGGTCTGCCGATCCGGCCCAAAGGTACAATCCTGATCGCGCCTTCCCGCACGTCTTCCAGAGATCGTTGAGGTTGGTCGGGCCGGCTTCCGAAAACACCGAACATGGGCGTATCGATCGGTCCAGGGCATACGGCATTGACGCGGATGCCTTCCGGCGCAAGGCGAAGAGCGAGCGCTTTCATGTAGCCGACCACGCCATGTTTCATAGCGGCATAAACCGGACTGAAGCGTGATCCGACAAGACCAGCCGTCGAGGAGGTGAAGAGTATGGATCCGCCGCCGGCCTTTCGGATTTCAGGAATGGCGGCCTCTGTCGTCGCAAACACGCTACGCAAGTTGAGATCAACGGCGACATCGAAGTCGGTCTGAGACATGCCTTCGACCTTGCCGGGGCCTGGGTGGCCAAGATGGTTCCAGACGAAATCGAGTTTTCCAAACGCCGCGACTGTGTCGGTGACGATCCGTTTGGAGTCATCGACGGAACTCAAATCGGCTTCGATGGCCGAAGCTATTCCGCCAGTGGAGCGGATTTCCTGGACGACTTGCTGAGCGTTGTCGAAATCACGGTCGACGACGGCGACCGCTGCACCTTCGGAGGCAAATCGGATTGCTCCGGCTCTGCCCATACCCGATGCCGCCGCCGTAACGATTCCGACTCGACCCTTCAAGCGATCCAACTTTCACCTCTTAGTAGATCGTGTGTGACCCATGGAGATACTCATGATGCAGGCATATGGTATCCCGGAGTCGAGAGAGAGAGTGCGATCTCCTCTTCGGTCATATCTTCTACAATCGATTCGAAGAGGGGCGATGACAGATAGCGTTCGCCCGTGTCCGGCAGCATGCAGAGGATTACGGAGCCAGGCTCTGCCTTCTCTGCAATCTGCATTGCGATCGCAAAGGTCGATCCACCGGAAACGCCGGTGAAGATACCTTCATGCTGGGCCAGTTTCATCGACCATTCGATACCGACCGGGCCGGGGACGGGAATGAGGTCATCGTAGTATTTGTTGTCGATGGATTCCTGCAGAACCAGCGGAATGAAATCCGGCGTCCAGCCTTGAATCGGATGAGGCTCGAAGGCCGGGTGGCTGACGGCGGGCGCACCATCCTCAGCGCGCTCCTGAGGTGTGCCGCTGCCGATAAGCTGGGCATTTGCCGGCTCACTGAGAATGATCTTGGTGTCCGGACGTTCCTTGCGCAGGACCCGGGCCACGCCGGACAAGGTTCCGCCCGTTCCGTAGCCGGTAACCCAGTAGTCCAGTCTCTCGCCATCGAAGTCTGACAGGATTTCGCGCGCGGTCGTGTTCTCATGGATCTTGGCGTTGGCGTCCGTTTCGAACTGGCGTGCAAGAAACCATCCATTGGCTTCTGCAAGCTCGACGGCCTTCTGCACCATGCCAAAACCTTTTTCGGCGCGAGGTGTCAGTACGACCTTGGCGCCCAGGAAACGCATAAGTTTGCGGCGCTCGATCGAGAAGCTGTCAGCCATCGTCACGACTAGCGGATAGCCTTTCGCTGCGCAAACCATGGCGAGGCCGATGCCCGTGTTTCCGCTGGTTGCCTCGACGACCGTGTCGCCAGGCTTCAAGGCACCGCTACGCTCGGCTTCTTCGATAATGCTTAGCGCCAGCCGATCTTTGACGGATGCCGCGGGGTTGAAATACTCGGCTTTGACGTAAAGGCGAACGCCATCCGGCGCCAGGCTGTTGACCCTGATGCAGGGTGTATTGCCCACGGTGTCCAGGACGCTTTCAAAAAGTCTGCCCTGGCCGTCAGTCGTCCGGGCGCCATTCTGCGAATTGCTGTCAGTCACGATTTCACTCCTTGAGGTTCCTGTCAGTTTAACGGCAGTAGCAGACTTCGTCTCGTCTGACAGGGTTTCATTCGTATCAGATCTATTCCGCCTGCTGTACGAGCAGATCGGCGATGATCTGCGCCGCCGCCGCGAGATGTTCGGGCTCGGCGCTTTCTGCTTCATTGTGGCTGATGCCATTCCGGCAGGGGATGAAGATCATGCCGGATGGGCAGAGGCGAGATGCGTGGCGGGCATCGTGGCCTGCGCAAGAGTAGATGCGTTGTTGCGGGTAGCCGCGCGCGGTCGTGGCAGCTTCGATGGATGCGATGATCTCTGCCGGGAATTCAAGTGGATCCTGGTTGATAAAACAACTGACATCGACATCACAGGGGCCGGCGTGCGCTTCGCAGATTGGCGCAATCCGATCACCCACATCGCGCAAGGTCTCGGCGCTCGGATGTCGGAGATCGATCATGAATTTCACGGTGCCTGGTACAACGGAGATGCCGCCGGGCAGAACCTCGAAGCGACCAATGGTAAATCGGAGAACGTCTTCCGTGTCCCAGATTTCCTCTCGCAAGGCGACGACCATATCCGTTGCCGCAACGAATGCGTCTTTGCGCCGCGAACGCGGTGTCGTACCGGAGTGCGCGTCCTCGCCTTTGACGACGACTTCAAAACGCCGGTACCCCTGCATACCCGTTACAACACCGATAACATTGCCATTGGCCTCGAGTTCTGGGCCTTGTTCGATATGCACCTCGACGAAGCTACCCATTGGTGTCCCGAGCGCACGGTCGCCTGCTTGCGGCAGTGCTTCATGCAACTTGGTCACGCACGCGCCCATGCTGATTCCGTCGGCATCGGTCTTTGCAAGCATCTTATCGAGTGGTTCGACACCGGCATATACGGCCGAACCCATGCATGCAGGGATATAGCGAGAGCCTTCTTCATTGTTCCAGACGATGGTTTCGAGCGGCCGCCGGGTCGCGATGCCGGCATCGTCAATGGCCTCCATGGCTTCAAACGCGGTGAGCACACCTGAGATTCCATCGAAGCGTCCGCCGAATGGCTGCGTGTCGGTGTGAGATCCGCTGGTGGCAGGTGGGAGAGAAGGGTCGGTGCCTTCGCGGCGCACGAACATGTTGCCCATTGCATGAAGAGCGATGGTGAAATTTCGCGTCTTTGCCCATTCCGCCAACAGAAGGTGCGCATCGATATCTTTATCGGTCAGGGCCAGCCGGTGAACGCCGCCTCCGGGCGTAGCACCGATTGCAGCCATGTCCATATGTCTCTGCCAGAGACGGTCGGCATTGATCTGAGGTTTTTGGGTGCTGGTCATATTCGGTACTCGGGCGGGCGATGGACGGTTGCGCAATATGGCGTTTTTTCATCGGCTGGCAAACCGGCGCGTCGTGGCTCTTGGCGAACGGGTGTGGATCGCACTAACCTTGGCGGCTGCTTTTTGTGAGGGGAATGCATGTCCGAGATCGATCCGATCACGCTGGAGATGTTCTGGCGACGCTTTAACTCGGTTGTCGACGAGCTTGCCGCAACGCTCAAGCGAACCGCTTTCTCGACGGTTATTCGCGACGTCAACGACTATGCGGCGGCGATCTTTGATCGCGACGCCCGGCTTCTGGCACAATCTCCGGATTCGACGCCGGGCCTGTGCGGGCCTCTCGGTCATATGCTGCGCTGCATGTTACGAGACAATCCACCTGAAACCCTGGTGGACGGCGATGTGCTGATCGGAAACGATCCATGGGAATGCAGCGGTCATCACAACGACATCACGATCGTATCCCCGGTGTTCAAGGGTGACCGGATCATCGCCTACACGGTGACCTGCTGTCATCATGTGGATATTGGCGGACGCCGCGCGACAACCGAAAGCCGTGACAATTACGAGGAAGGCCTGCGCATCCCAAATCTGCGCATTTTCAAAGCCGGGGAACTCAATACCGACATTATGGCGTTCATCCGCTCGAATGTGCGGACACCCGATACGGTCATCGGCGACCTGCGGGCTCAGTTTGCCGCCAATCATGTTGGCTCGGAGCGATTGCATGCCATGTGCGAAGAGCGCGGATGGGATGATCTGCAGGGCGTGGCCGATGAAATCATCGCCCGTAGCGAGGCGCTTGCCCGCGCCGAGGTCAGAAAGATCCCGAACGGCGTCTATACCCGCACCCAGGATGTGGACATCGAAAGCGGGGAAGAGATTACCATCCGCTGCCAGGTGACAGTTTCCGACGAGGATATCGAGATCGATTTCGCAGGCTCGTCACCCCAGGTCCCGAGTGCGGTCAATTGCACGCTGACCTACACGGCCTCGTATACGATCTTTGCCGTGAATGCCATGCTCGAGATGCCGATCATGATGAATGAAGGTACATTGGCGCCATTGACCATTAAAGCAGACCCGGGGACGATTCTGAACTGCACATTCCCCGCGCCGACATTCGCACGTACCAGTGTCGGGAATTATCTGGCGGAGCTTGTATTCGGCGCCATCGCCAAGGCCGTGCCGGATCGGATCATTGCAGGTGCCGGGTCGACGCCGATGTGGGGTCAGTATCTTTTCGGCAAGCGGCGCGATGGCGCGAGTTTCGCGCCCCTCAACTGCATCAATGGCGGTCTCGGTGCCCGTCCCGATAGTGACGGCGTCTCCTGTCTCCCATTCCCGGTGAATGTGGGCAACACGCCCATCGAGGTGTTGGAAAACGATATGCCGATCCTGGTGCGGCAACGCGCTTTGCGTCCGGATTCAGCCGGTGCCGGGAAGTTCCGTGGAGGGCTCGGGCAAAAGTTCGAAGTCGAGATCCTATCTGGCGACCTTGGCCCCGATGGCGACATTCTGGTGAGTTTTCGGGCAGGCCGATTTCATCATCAGGTTCCTGGCGTGCTCGGCGGACAGGATGCACCGAGCGGAGAGCTTACGGTGAAAGGCGAACCTCAGACGTCGGGCGTGCAGCAATTGCTCGGCCCGGGAGACAGTTTTACCTGCGAGATCTCCGGCGGCGCAGGATATGGCGATCCAAAGACACGAGATCCGGAGCTTGTCGCAAAGGACTTGGAAGACGGTCTGATCACACCTGAGTTCGCGGCCTTGCACTACGGATCGAGGGCGGACTAGCCATGGCACAATCTCTGGCCAGCGACATCGGCGGAACATTCACCGATTTTGCCCTCGTGGACGATGAAACAGGTGACGTTCGCGTTCACAAATGCCTTACGACACCCGACGATCCATGCCTTGCGGTGATCGGTGGTCTTGATGCGCTCAGCGACGGTCCGAACGGTGCTCTCAACAATGTTGCGCACCACACCCATGGAACGACGCTGGTGATCAATGCGGTTATCGAGCGAAAGGGTGCGAAAACCGGCTTGCTTTCAACCGGAGGGACCAGAGACGTCCTCGCGATTGGACGAGAGAAGCGCTACGACGCTTATGATCTGAAGATCGGTTTTCCGGAGCCGCTGGTTCCACGCGCAAGCCGCCTCGAGGTGACCGAAAGACTGCATGCCTCGGGACGGGTTCTCACGCCCCTCGACGAGACAGCGGTTTCGCAGTCGGTGCACCAATTGATCGAGCAAGGCGTTGAGTCGATCGCTGTCTGCCTGTTGCACAGCTACCGCAACCCGGATCATGAGCGCCGCTGCCGCGAGATCATCGAGCGAATTGCGCCGGGTCTTCCCGTCTCGCTCTCGTCAGATGTGCTTCCGGAAATCAAGGAATATGAGCGATGCTCGACAACCGTCATCAATGCTTATGCAAAACCAGCGGCTGACCGTTATCTGACCAGACTGGCCGGCGTCGCGGAGCGTGGCGAATTGCTACTCATGCTCTCCAGTGGCGGGACGACAAAGGCAGAGACCGCGCGTGATTTCCCGGTGCAGATTATCGAGTCGGGTCCGGCGGCCGGCGCGTTAGGTGCGGCTCATTTCGCAAAGCTGGCCGGACTGGATCATGTCCTATCTTTCGACATGGGGGGCACAACAGCCAAGATGTGTCTGGTCAAGCGCGGCGAAGTTGCCAAGTCCACCGAATTTGAAGTCGCTCATGTTCACCGTTTCAAACGTGGAAGTGGCATCCCTGTCCATATCCCGGTGGTTGACCTCATGGAAATAGGCGCCGGCGGCGGCAGTATCGCGCGTGTGTCCGAAGTCGGCACGCTTCAGGTCGGCCCGCAGAGTGCCGGGGCCCAGCCAGGACCGGCCTGCTATGGAGCAGGCGGTACGGAACCAACGGTTTCCGACGCAGACCTGTTGCTTGGTTATTTGAACGCCGAGCACTTTCTCGGTGGCGAAATGAAGCTTGACGTGAATGCGGCAAGCCAGGCGATCGATGCCCGTTTGGCC
The DNA here is from genome assembly GCA_965227905.1 of Methyloligellaceae bacterium. Taxonomy (GTDB): domain Bacteria; phylum Pseudomonadota; class Alphaproteobacteria; order Rhizobiales; family Methyloligellaceae; genus CBDDHT01. Next base: position 6,047,773 of record OZ245780.1, on the reverse strand, counting down.
ATTCCGCTCGACCTCGCAACCGAGGAAGCCGCCTGGGGTATCCATGGCATCGTCAATGAAAACATGGCATCGGCCGCCAAGGTCTATGTCACCGAACGCGGTGAGGATCCGGCGCGCTATACGCTTGTCGCATTTGGGGGTGCCGGACCCGTTCATGTCGTCGACCTGGCGCGTCGGCTCGGCATCAGACAGGTCCTGGTGCCGCCCCACGCCGGCGTTGCTTCGGCCATGGGTATGATCGTCGCGCCGATTGCCTTCGACACCGTCCGCAGCGCCCCGGCACATCTGGACAAGGCCGATCCTTCAGTATGGTTGTCACTCTTCGACGAGATGGCGGCCGAATGCCGATCGCGTATGCCATCAGATGTGAAACCCGAGGAACTGAGCTATGAACTGAGCCTTGATATGCGCTATGTCGGACAGGGTTATCACGTCAATGTCCCCATCACGCGTTCCGATTTGGAGGCCGACCATATTCGGGCGCTCCGGGCTGCGTTCGACGCGCGGTACACAAAACTCTACGGGCGTGTCTATGGCGATCTTGCCCTGGAAATCATCAATCTGCGTTTGAGCGCCTCGGCGCCACGCTCAGTCGGTCAATTCGGTGCAGCGCCTGGAGGAGAGGCAAGCCCAGAACAGTATGGAGCGCGCCCCGCATATTGTCCCGCTGAAGGTCGCAAAGTCCCGCATGCGGTGTATCGCAGGAGTCAGCTTCCATCTGGTTTCGAAGCCCGCGGCCCGATGATTGTCGAAGAAAAAGAATCGACGACCATTCTCGGCACTGACTGCAGCCTGTCAGTCGACGCTCATGGAAATCTGGTGATCACCCTCGACTGAGACTCAACGCCCGTCGGCGGTAATGCCTTGTTCGACGAGGGCGTCAATTTCATCGCGTCCATAACCGGCTTCCTCCAATATCTCGACACTATGCTCACCAAGCCGAGGCTGCAGCCGGCGCACGCTTGCGGGCGTGCGGCTGAAGCGTTGTGGAATATCGGTCATCCGGATGGGACCTTCGCTTGGGTGGTCGACATCCAGCCAGAAGTCGGTTGCGGCCAGCTGTTCGTCATCCATCAACTCGTCCATCGACTGAACCGGGCCATGGGGAACGTTGCTCCCTTCCAGGAGTTCGAGCCATTCAGCATTGGTGCGGGTGGCGACGATTTCGGCGAGTTGCGAATAGAATGCTACGACATTCTCAAGGCGGAGTTCGGCCGATGTAAAGCGCGGGTCTTCGGCTCTTTCCGGCTCGCCGATGCGTTCGCAAAAAATCTGCCAGTGGCGGTTGGTGTAAGGCAGCAGTCCGAGATAGCCGTCCTTTGTGCGATAGGGGCCGCGCTCCCGATTGAGAATACGGACGTAGCCGGGGTCGCCGATCTGAGGCCGGAATGTCAGGCCATAAAGATGTTCGACCATGATGTTCGCAACCATGGTCTCGAACATAGGCACTTCGATCTCCTGACCCTGTCCTGAGCGCTCCCTTTCGAACAGCGCAGCAAGGACGGCTGAGACCAGCGCTTGAGAGGTGATCTTGTCAGCCAGCACCGAGGGTACGAAGCGCGGTGATCCATCAATGATCGATTGAAGCGAAGAGAGCCCCGATCCGGCCTGAATGATATCGTCGTAGGCAGCATTGGGACCTTTCGGCCCTTCGGCACGATATCCGTACGCTGCGGCGCATATGAGCTTAGGGTTGAGGTCCAGTAGAACATCGTGCGCAAGCCCAAGCCGGGCGGCCTGGTGAGGGCGGAAGTTATGCAGGACCACGTCGGCAGACTTGATGAGACCATGAAAGACGGACTGACCCTTGTCGCTTTTCAGATCGAGAACCAGGCTGCGCTTGTTCCGATTGCACCCGAGATAGAACGACGCCATGCCGCGGTTGCGCGCCGGCCCCATATACCGCGTTGTATCGCCTTCCGGTGCCTCGAGCTTGATGATGTCAGCACCGAAGTCGCCGAGTTGCTGTGCAGCCCATGGACCAAGCGCAACAGTGCTGCACTCGATAATGCGGATTCCTTCCAATGGCCCTGACATTTAAGCCGCCCGTACTCTGAAACTTTGAACTTCCATCATCACTGTCGACGCATCCCCATATCTTTCGAGCCCATGTCTCAACAGCAACCTGTCAAAGGCGATGTGACTGGGCGTTAGGTCAGATTTCGCCGTTATGGCGGTTGAGGTCAATGCGTTGGGCCGTCTCAAACGACAAAAGAGGTGTCCTGCGTGGCCGTGAAGAGCTGCTGCGCGAACGCTGCAGCCTCTTCATCCGTTTGCTCGCCATAGGCAGCCCCGGCTTGCACGATGAGTTGTTGCGATGGGTTGGACGAAGATGACGAGGCATCTGCCGGCTCGCCTGCATTGCTTCCATCGCTCTTGCCGGTCAATTCGGAAGCGCGCTGTTTTGCAAGTTCTGCCTGTGCTTCCGAGCGTTGCTGCTGGGCCGTCCGTGCGACAGCAAGATCTTGCGATGAGGGCTCTGCAGGTGCGAGCGCTGCCCGCACCACGACCTCCATCTTGCGGATCGTCGCTTCGGGATTGCCGCGGACGGGTGTGACATCGATCTCGACTTCGCCGGATGTGGCATAACGCTTGCCGTCCGGGCCATTCGTAAACTCGTACTTTGGCGCTCCGGCATAGGGCCCGCCAGCGGCGGCATGCGCCTGTTCGTGGGCGCGCACTTCGGCATCCCGTTCCTTGAGCTCCTGGACCCGGCGTTCTTCTTCTTCTGTCAATTCTTCGCCGGTAATGCTTTTGCCGCTGGTCGAGTCTTGAGTCTTTTCGGTTTCGGAAGCCGGTTGGACCTTGTTTGCAGCTGCCGATGGGTCGTCGGCTTTTGCAGCGCGACCGGTGGCGGACGTGTCGGCCTCGCCGGCACGCTCGGATCGTGGATCCTGCTGCAGGTCAGAAACGCGAGGATTGAAGACGCTTTGCGCCGTTACACTGGTACTAACGAGCATGGCCGTCCGTCGAAAATTACGCGACTGAAGTTTTTCCGGCGTGGCTCATGATAGTTGTGAAAGATAGATAATTTTTTTCTAACAGCCGTCCTTGGTCACAGACTGTTGAACGGTCTGGCCCGCAATCGTGCTGAGGTCCTAGATAGTCAGGGTCTGATGCAAGCTCAACGCGAGCGCGCCGCGCCGCGCATCATTGCCGTTTTCGTTTGAACGTCGGCGCCACGCCCCATGCTCCGGGCATTGTTGGGTTTCGTGTCGAATTGTTCCGGCCGGGCTTTTGCTTCGGATTTCGGGCCCTTTGCCGCAGGTTTTTTGGCCTTGGCAATTGCTCTTGCCTTGGCTCGGGCTCTGGCTTTTGCTTTCGTCATGACAGCTTGCCTTTCCGCTGATCCCGTTGAGAAAGCCATCAGAAGGACTTTCGCCGGATCATGCGATACATCTTGTATTAGCGACGCGAATAGCCGGCGACCGTACTTCGATTCAGGCTGCAAGGATACTGTGTCCCTGCTTTTTTGGAAGGAATGGCAAACGCGACGACGGTCGGTCCAATTTTCTGGCACATGTGCCGGGCGGTTATAGCCGCCGCAATTTCCTTTGCTCTATAGTGACCGTGAGCCAATCGACAAACTGAAGCGACGAGACGACAAGAGTGCGAATTTTCGCATCGCAATGGCACGAAGCAGAACCTAGGGAAACGGGTCAATGAGCGTCAATTATGCAGAGCCGGTGGATCAACGTCTCGAGGATGGTCCTCCCAAGCCCCAAGGATCCGATCTCTTGGCCCCGGATTGCCGTGGTCAGAATTTTTACGATATCGACCCCTCGCTTCCGGGTCTGCTTCGTCTCTATCTCGACAAGGCGCTGGTTGATCATCTCGACCCGCATTTGCGCGAGCTTGGTCGTATCGCCGGCGGCCGATTGGATGAACTGGCCGAAGCCTCGGACAAGCATATCCCTCAACTCCATTCCCGCGACCGGTTCGGGCGCGACGAAGAGTGGGTCGAGTTTCATCCCGCCTATCGGGAGATGGAGAAGATCGCATTTCACGATTTTGGTATTCATGCGGCGTCTCATCGCACAGGCGTGCTCGGCTGGGATGCCCCTTTTCCCCACCTTGCGAAATACGCCCTGCAATATCTCTTTGTGCAGGCGGAGTTTGGGCTCATGTGTCCGGTAAGTGTTACCGATACCTCTGCCATTCTGGTCAGCCGTTATGCCAGCGATCATGTCAAGGAGACGTTTCTCCCTCGCATGCTGACCCAGAATATGGACGAGCTTCTCAAATGCGCACAGTTCATGACCGAAAAGGCCGGCGGTTCGGATGTCGGTAACTCGGAGCTCCTGGCGCGTCCCGATGGCGATGTCTGGCGCCTGCATGGCGAGAAATGGTTCTGCTCGTGCGCCGATGCCGATGTCGCACTTCTTCTTGCACGTCCGGAAGGGGCGCCAAACGGCAGTCGCGGACTCGCGCTCTTCCTCTTGCCCAAGACACTGCCGGATGGCTCACGCAACAGCTATCGGATCGTTCGACTCAAGGACAAGCTTGGGACGCGTTCCATGGCCAGCGGTGAGATCAAATTCGACGGTGCCGTTGCGCACCTTTTGGGATCTGCCGATCGCGGCCTCAAGCAGATGATGGATCAGGTCAACTTTTCCCGCCTGTCACACGGTGTCCGCGCCGCGGCAATGATGCGGCGCTGCCTGAATGAATCGCTGGCCGTCGCTCGCGACCGGCGGGCCTTCGGGAAGCCATTGATCGAGCACCCGCTCATGCGCCGCCAACTCATGAAGATCATGGTTCCGACGGAGCAGGCTCTATCCGTGACGGCGTATACGGCCGACCTCGTAACCCGTTCGGAAGCTGGCGATACCGATGCAGCAACACGGCTGCGTATCGCAACACCTCTGCTGAAGTTCAGGACGGCACGCGACAATATCACGGTCGCCACTGGCGCCATGGAGGTTCGCGGCGGCAACGGTTACATCGAAGATTGGGTGAATGCGCGCCTGGTCCGCGATGCTCATGTCGGCGTCCTTTGGGAAGGGACGAGCAACATCAATGCCCTTGACGTGGTCAATCGGGCCGTCGGCAAGGTGCGGGCTCACGAAGCGCTTGCCGATGACCTGAACCAACGGTTGGACGATGCACCGGGGTTGCCGGGTCAGTTCCGAGGCGAACTCACAAGTCTCATCGGACAAGCTGTTTCCTACGCTTCCGCGGTGGCGGAAGATCCCTCGAAGGAACATCTATCACGGCAGGCATCCGGGGCTCTCTATCACGTCATGAGCGCCGGTCTGATGGCGATCGAAGGATCCGCGCTGGCAGATTCCGAAGGGGATGCACGCCGGTTGTTGCTGGCACGCCTTGTGGTTGCCCATCGTCTCTCAGGTAAAAATGCACTTTCTCTCGATATGTGGCCAGGCGAGGAAAAAGCCATTGATCTGCTTCTGACGGGCGAGCCGGTGTCTTTAGATCAGGCCACCGCTGCATTGAACTGAGTATCTGACTGGTAAGTCCCGAAGCCGGCCCTCTCCCCCGGCCGTGGCAAAGAGTGCTCTCATCGGAGGCTGTTCACAGCAGGCTCCGAGACAGATCGCAGTTCTGTTCAAACCCGTTTCACGTCCTGCTCGATGCGGCGGAGTGTATCCGCGCCCATGGCCGCATGTTCGGCGTGATCGACAAGACCTGTATCCAGCAATAGAACGCCAAAGAGGATTGCCCACCCAATTGCGCGCTGCACCAGTGCCGGATCCTCTGTCCCATAACTGGCAAGTGCGCTTTGCCGGGCAGCGGGATTATCCAGCAGCATCCAGAGACAGGCGAGGTCGGTGGCAGGATCCCCGGCGGTCATATCGCCCCAGTCGATCACCCCGGTGAGCCGCCCTGCGCTCACAAGAACATTCCGTGCGTGAAGATCGCCATGGACCCAGAGCTCCAATTCACCCGGGGGGGCGGCAAGTGCGCTATGCCACGCTTCTTCGATGGCGTCCGATATGAAGTCCGTCTTGCGGCTCAGCCGATCCAGGCGTGGGGTGAGATCCTCGACTCGCGTTTTCAAAGGCACGCCGCGTACGAGGTTCCGAGGAGCATTGTCCGGTGCGGGTAAGTGGAGGGCGCGAAGAAACTCTGCGAGTGGCAGCGCCTGGTCATCGCGCAATGCCTCTTTGTTGGCCGTTGCTCCGTCAAGCCATTTGAAAATGCTCCATGGCCATGGAAACAGCGGTCCGGCCACGCCTGTTCGAACCGGTGTTGGAACCGCGACGGGGAGCCGTTCGGCGATGGCCGGCAACCAGGTTTGCTCGGCTTTGAGAAATGGAACGGCGAGCGAGCGCCGAGGGAGCCTTACGGCAAGCTCTTCCCCAATCCGCGCCATGGCATTGTCCCAGCCGGCATCCATCATGGCGACCGGTTGGTGCGCCAGATCCGGGTGCTGCTCCGCCAGAAGAGCCCGGACCAGCTTCGCGTCGATATCGACCTCCGCTTCCGGAGTCCCTTGAGCCATCGTTGTCATCCCGGCCGGCAATGAATGGGGTTAGCCTGCAATCGGCACGTCGAATTTCTGGAATTACGACGATTACGCATCACACCGCTCTCACCATATCGTCAGGATCCGTTAAGTGCACGCGGCCGATCACGCACCATCTGAATGTCAAGCAACCGACTTTCAGGAGGTTTAGAAATGATCGTAAAATCAGCTTCAGCCGTTATCGGAGCCTTCGGGCTTGTTTTCATGGCAACGACCGGACCTGTCCTCGCGGGGCCCGCATCAACGAATGCGCTCGCAACACCCGGCGTAACCCAAGGCTTCGTATCCGTCGTTCAGCTTGAGGAGCCAGGCACAGCGATTGATCATCGCCGTCGTTTCAAGACCAACAGCCCTTGATCACTGACGCTTAACGACATTTGGGGCGGCCTGCTTTATCTCGGCAGGCCGCCCTTTTTTGTGCGCATCTGGCAGACTGTGCATGCATAATCTGTCAGAATGTCCTGGAACATGCTGAAATTTCCGATATATTCTTTGTTCTCACGCAAATCTCGACATTTATCGGAAGTTTTGCAGAATTATGCAGGATTTTGGGCAAGCCTTCATATTGGCATTCCAGCTCATGGTGTCGGCAGACGCAGATCTGCTTGAGATCATCAGTTTGTCGCTGATGGTGAGTCTGACAGCTCTCACGGTTTCCTGTCTGATCGGGTTGCCCATAGGGGCCGCGCTTGGGATGTCGCGCTTCCGTGGCCGTGGCGCTGTGATGATCCTCCTCAACGCGCTTATGGGCCTGCCGCCTGTCGTCGTCGGCCTTTGCGTCTATCTGATGCTGTCTCGCGCCGGGCCGATGGGGTCGTTCGGACTTCTCTATACGCCAACAGCAATGATTATCGCGCAGACGATCCTGGTTGCACCGATCATTGCTGCGCTGTCGCGGCAGGTTATCGAGGACCTGCACAATGAATATTCCGAGCAATTTCGCTCTCTGTGTGTTCCGGCACCAACGGCAGTCCGCACATTGTTGTGGGATGCGCGCTATTCACTGCTAACGGTTGCACTTGCAGGGTTCGGACGAGCGATTGCCGAAGTCGGTGCGGTCATCATCGTCGGCGGAAACATCGCTCACCTCACCCGCGTTATGACGACTGCGATCGCGCTTGAAACATCCAAAGGCGACCTCGCCCTCGCTCTTGCACTCGGTATGGTGTTGTTAACGATTGCATTGATCGTGAATGCGAGCGTTATGGCACTGCGTCTGACCGCGGAAAGGCAGGCCTATGCTTGATGCGGTTGCCAATCAACCAGCGACGGTCGAATCCAAGCGCGCGATTGCGCCCGCGTCGCAAGAAGCGATATTGCCGTGCGTGGTCCGCGGCCTGAGCTACGATGCCGGCGGCAAGCGGCTCATTGACGATGTTGACCTCGATCTGGAAGCCGGTTCTGTCACAATCATTATGGGGCCCAATGGTGCGGGCAAGACAGTACTCGTCCGCCTGCTCCATGGAATGCTCGCGCCGGCGCGGGGAGAAATTCGTTGGGCCGGCAGGCCAATCGACGAAGTCACACGCAAGCGTCAGGCGATGGTGTTCCAGACTCCGGTCCTGCTCCGCCGGTCGGTCGTTTCGAACATCGATTTTGTGCTCCGCTTGCGTGGTTCGGGAGGGCGAAAACGAAGTCTGGAAGTTCTGGAGTCGGCCGGTCTGGCTGAGAAGGCCGATCAGGCTGCACGTCTGCTTTCGGGTGGAGAGCGTCAAAGGCTCGCGATCGCACGCGCCTTGGCAACCGATCCGGCTATCCTCTTTCTGGACGAGCCGACTGCGAGTCTCGATCCGGCATCAGTCCTTGCGATCGAGCAGAGTGTATCCGCCGCACGGGATCGCGGCGTCAAGATCATCTTTATTACCCACGATATCGGACAGGCCCGGCGTTTAGCCGATGAGGTTCTGTTCATGCACCGGGGGCGGGTCGTCGAGCACTCGCCTTCATCTCAGTTTTTCGACAACCCCCAATCGAATGAGGCACGCGACTATCTCGCTGGCCGGATTGTCCTTTGACGCGTATCAAACCAAGGAGTCTTGCAATGTACCGCAATCATCTTTTGGCCTTTGGGATCGCAGCGCTCGCTGGCACAATGCTTGTGACGAGTGCCACAAAAGCATCCGATTCAATCATCGTTCAATCGACGACATCGACTCAGAATTCGGGCCTCTATAAACACCTGCTTCCCATCTTCAAATCGAAGACCGGCATCCAGGTCAACGTTGTCGCGGTTGGAACGGGTCAGGCAATCAAGAATGCTCAGAACTGCGACGGCGATGTCCTCCTGGTTCATGCCAAACCGTCGGAAGAAAAGTTCGTTGCGGGTGGCTATGGGGTGAAACGCTCTGACCTCATGTATAACGACTTCGTTCTTGTGGGGCCGCCGTCTGACCCTGCCAAGGTTGACGGCATGAAGGACGCACCGGCTGCTCTGAAAAAAATAGCAGCAGCCAGCGCTCTCTTCGCGTCGCGCGGGGACAATTCAGGAACCCACAAGAAAGAAGTCAGTCTTTGGAAGGCGTCGGGCGTGGATCCAGAATCGGCCAGCGGAAAATGGTATCGCGAGACCGGTTCCGGCATGGGTGCAACGCTCAATGCAGGTGTTGGCATGGGTGCCTATGTCATGACCGACCGCGCAACCTGGATCAGCTTCAAAAACAAAGGCGATTATAGAATCCTGGTCCAGGGCGATGACAAACTGTTCAACCAGTATGGCGTAATCCTTGTGAATCCGGCCAAATGCCCGAATGTGAACAAAGGCGCCGGGCAGACCTTTATCGACTGGCTGGTGAGCAAGGAAGGCCAGAGAGCCATCGGCGACTACAAGCTTGGCGGCAAGCAGCTCTTCTTCCCCAATGCCGACAAGGGGCAGGGCTGAAGATTGTGGAGGCATGACGTGGCGGACTATGCAGGAGAGTATCTGACGACAAAGGAGGTGGCAGACCTGCTGCGCATCAAAGAGCGCAAGGTCTACGATCTTGCCGCCTCCTCGGATATTCCTTGCACACGTGCGCTGGGAAAACTGCTTTTTCGACGCAGTGCAATCGACTCCTGGCTCTCGCACCATGCGTCTGGGGATGGTGTTGAAACACCGGCCCCACCGACCGTCTTTCTGGGGAGCCATGATCCATTATTGGAGTGGTGCCTCAGAGAGTCGCGTGCCGGCATTGCGTCCTATGTCGATGGAAGTCTCGATGGGCTCGATCGGTTTGCCCAAGGCGAAGGGATCGCAACCGGTCTCCATGTTTTCGACCCGGCGACCGATCAATGGAATGTGACAGAAGTCGAGCGGCGATTTGCCGGTCAGCCCGTTGTTTTGGTGGAGTGGGCTTGGCGCGAGCGTGGGCTTATCGTGGCATCAGGAAATCCCAAGAAGATTGAGGGCGTGGGCAATCTTGACGGGCAACGTATTGTGCCACGGCAGTCCAAAGCCGGCAGCCAAGTGTTGTTCGAGCACCTTCTGGAGGACGCCGAAGTCAAGGACTCGGTCGTCAACCTAGAGCATGCCGCACGTACCGAGACTGACGCGGCACTCGCTGTCCAGGAAGGTCAGGCAGATGCCGCCTTCGGTCTGATGGCCGTTGCCAGCCAGTTCAGGCTCGATTTCATCCCGATTATCCGAGAGCGTTTCGATCTTCTGGTTTGGCGCAGTGAATGGTTCGAACAGCCGTTCCAGACATTCCTGGCAATGACGCGGAGTGATTTGTTCGCGGAGCGGATTAGCCATATGCCCGGCTATGATGTTGCCGATGTCGGCTGCGTCCATTTCAACGGCAGATCTTAGAGTCCGCACCAGCGGCGCGTTATTTCAACATAAGCGTCAACGGCTTGCTCGATGCGATCGCAACGACAATATTCGTCGGTCTGGTGGGCCATCGTCGGTTCTCCTGGACCCAGAATAACCGTTGGCGGCTGCCCCATTGCAGGCGTCAGGGCCGATGCGTCGGTGAAATAGGTCGCAGATTCGACGCCGATCGGGCTGTCTGCAACCGGACTCATAATCTCGTTGACCTCTGCAATCCAATCGTCAGCAGGATCTGTCCAGACGCCCTCGACGTCGATAACTGTGTCGATTGCGACCTCATCGCCAACATAAGAGGCGAGTTGATCTCGGATCTGTGCGTGATCCTGGGACGGGATCGTACGGATATCGATTCCAATACGGGTCTTGTCAGGGACCGAGTTGATGTTGATGCCACCTTGAACCGTTCCGACATTCAGTGTCGGGGCGCCAAGTGTCTCATGGCGGGCAACGTTAAAGTCGAAGTCTTCAAGTTTTGAGATCGCGCGGGCTGCCTTGTAGACCGCATTGTCGCCTTGCTCCGGCATGGAGCCGTGGGCCGTCTTACCTGTCGTCTCGGCGCTGAGCCAAAGCGCACCCTTGTGGCCGATCAGCGGCCGGTTCGACGTAGGTTCGGCGACAACGATCGCTCCGGCAGTGCCGAGGGCATCCGGCGTGCGAGCAAGATCATAGGCACCGTCGCAACCTGTTTCTTCACCCGCAGTAATGACGAGCACCATCCCGGCCGAATGATCGAGCCGGTCCGCCAGGCGTTGGGCCGCGACGACAAAAGCGGCAACCCCGCTCTTCATGTCCGACGATCCCCGGCCATAAACCATGCCGTCTGCGACTTCTGCAGCGAAGGGATCCCATGTCCATGGCACCGATCCAAGCGGGACCGTATCCACGTGGCCGGTAAAGCACAGAGGAAGTCTGTCATCACTGCCGCCTTTCCGTGCAATGAGATTTACCCGGTTTTCTCCGAAGTCGTGATAAGTGAGTGTGAACCCTGACGTTTCCAGAATTGCGCCCAGGTGCTCAGCACAGTTCTTTTCATTTCCAGGAGGATTGATCGTGTTGAATCGGATCAATTCCCGCGTGAGTTCCAGTGCGTCGGTCATGGGCGTTTCCACTGTCTTTGATCTAGCGGTGTCGGTCTGTGGTGATGATCAACCGGGAAGTGATCAGCATAGAACGATCTCCAGAATCAAAAAACCGCCGGGGCCAGGCCCCGACGGCTTCAAATCTCGAACGCTTATCGCTCAGATTGTTATGCAAGCTGGACGTTGGTCGCCTGCTTGCCGCGGCCGCGCGGATCGTCTTCGACGTCGAAGGTGATCTTGTCGCCTTCATCGACGCTCGAAATACCAGCGCGCTCAAGAGCGGTCGCGTGGATGAATACGTCCTTGCTTCCGTCTTCAGGCGCTACGAAACCGAAGCCGCGTGCATGATTGAAGAATTTGATTGTGCCATTCGTGGGCATGGGGATGTCCTTTCCCGTCAGTGCTCATTGGATACTGGTAGGGCGCAGCGAATTTGCATTGCTGCGTCCTGCAAATGTCTCTCAGATGTCGGGAAAGGTCGCATTCCAATAACGGCAGTCGTCTAACCTGATAGCCTGAGGGGGCGCATCTATCCAACGTCTCGATACGCCTTGCTCTCACATATGGAGTGTCCAGCACTGATGCGCAAGCAAAAACAATTGAAATTCCGGCATAATATTGCCTGATGACTGTGGTTCGACGCCGCAGTCGGCATTCGTCGAAGCATCATCCGCAACAGATGTTGGTGCTCTCGCGCCACACGGCTACCAAGGTCCACGTTCAAACCTCTGTCCTGCAATTCGGAACTGTTGCCGCAGTATCACAATTTCCAGATTCGGGCGAAACGGTGAAATCGGTCCAGATCAGATTCGGCAAAGAGGCTGGTCGGCTCGGGTTGGATCCATCGTTCTGTAGCGTGGCCCAAACAGGGGCTGACAATCTCGATGCCAAATCTGTCACCAGACACTGTCAGACCCATCGAACAGGTGGAATCGACTCAGGCGGCTTGCTGGGTTTCGCCCGGAAGTGGGGCTTTCGTTCCTGCAAAGCTGGGGTGGGCGGACACCGCCTGCCACCATCGTTCCAAGTTTGGAAGACCTCCGAATAACGCCAGGCCGCCGGGCAACCGGCCTACAATGTCTAGCAATGAAGCGAGAAGTAGGTCCGCAATCGTTACGGCTTCACCGGCCAGAAATGTGCGGTTTTCAAGCGCCCGATCGACGATCTCGTAATGAGCACGTAGGATCGGCTTATCTCGTTCGATCGCCTCGATGTCGGGCTCTGGTGCGAAGATAAATGGCCCGATGAAGTGTCGGCCCGTATCGGGAATGATGTAGCAATTGATCGCGCTGATCCACTGTTCCATCCGAATGGCTTCGTCAAAGTCATCCGGCACCAGACAGCCATTGCCGTATTTTGCACTGACATAGCGACCGATTGCCGATGTCTCGAAGACAACCTTCTCGCCGTCTTCAAGCGATGGCATTCTCGCGAAGGGATGCTTTTCGCGATAGCTTTCGGTCCTTAGGGCCGCTCGGATATCATCGAAGGAGCCTTCCGCAACCGGCCGGACTTCGTGATCGACACCGGCTTCGATGCAGCACATACGCGCTGCACGAACATAAGGGCTCTGTGGTTGACCATTGATGATGAGCTTAGGCATGTGATGTTTCCTGACTGACAAGTGTTGAGAGTTTTAGGAAGCTGCTGGTCCATCCACCGTTGAAACGGTTTGCGAGCGCTGCATCCAGAAATCCTGTGTGAAGGAGGGTGAGTTCCGTTCCGTCCGCATGCTCGCGTAGTTCGACGCGCACCTGGGTCGGGATGTATCCTTCGGGGCGTTCAGCCGCCCCCTCGAACTGCCGATGCCGGATCTCGAGGCATACCAGCGATGGTGCGACGACTTCTGTGAACACGCCCGACATAAGATGGACGGTTCCGTCCGGCCCTTCTATTTCGACTTGAAATGATCCTCCCGGTCGGGGGTCGCTTTTTGCGGAGAGGCCATTGTAGCCCTCGGGCCCCCACCATTTTTTGATCATCTCGGCAGATGTCCAGGCCTCGTAAACACGGTGTCGTGGTGCTGCAAGGATCTTGACGAGACGTACACAAAGTATCTCATCGGCTTCGGCGTCGAGTCTTATTGGCTTGCTCATTCTTGCTGTCCTTCTCGTGTTTCTCGGTCTTGCTGCCGGGCTCTTCTGCGAGCAGCGTTTCAAGCCGATCAAGCGATCCCTCCCAGAAGCTGCGATACTGGTCGACCCACAGGGATGCCAGTTTGAGTGCTTCGGGATTGAGGGAGATAATTCGGCGTTGAGCATCGACGCGACGGCTAATGAGACCGGCCTGTTCCAGCACTTTGAGATGTTTGGAAACTGCAGGCGCTGAGATGCGGAATGGTGCTGAGAGTTCGCCGACCTGGCTCTCGCCGGCAGCCAGTCGTGCAACGATCGCTCTGCGGGTCGGGTCGGCAAGTGCGCCGAAGACGGAGTCTAGCTGGTAAGCCATTATTTAACCTTTCAGTTAATTATCTAGTAGGTAAAATAATGACTGCCGTCAAGATGGAATTTGAAGCGAGAGTTGTGTGCGGTTGGCTGCCGGGCAGCACGCCTCGTATAAGCAGGGCTCATGTTTGCTTAGCCCGACACCTTAGAACTCGAGGATTTCGAATGGCCCGCCTTCCATATGTCGATCGCGAGCAGCTCGCGACAGAAGATCAAGATCTCCTGACAAATCCGATCAACCTTTATCGCGTGCTTGCGAACAGTCCTGAAGCGTTGCGCCAGTATCAGCCTTTCGGGCAGTGGACACGTCATAAGGGGCCACTGAACCCACGGCTTCGCGAAATGGCGATCTTGCAAATCGGTTATCTCGCGCGAGCTCCCTACGAGTGGAGCCACCACATCAAGATCGGGCATGATTTCGGTGTGAGCGATGATGATATACGCGCGCTCATTACGGAGACCGAAGGCGGAAAGAGCGCGTTGCCGGAGTTGGATCGCGCCGTCTTGCGAGCGGCAAGGCAGGTCACGACGGACATGCGGATGGGCGATGCCGAATTCGCAACACTTCGCGACGCATTCGATGACGATGAATTCATACAGCTCATCCTGACCATGGCTTTTTACAATTCGGTCGTGCGTATCCTGGCGACATTGGAAGTCGATGTTGAACCCGAGTATCAACAGTATCTGGATGCCTTTCCGCTCCCCAAATCACCTTGAAAATCAGCGAGTGACAGATGCGATTGAAAGACAAAGTTGCGATCGTCGTTGGCGCCGGCCAAACGCCCGGCGGAACGATTGGGAACGGTCGTGCAACATCCGTCCTGTTTGCCCGAGAAGGTGCAAAAGTGCTCTGCGCCGATCGAGATCTTGCGAGTGCCGAAGATACAGTCGCCGAGATCACGCGCGATGGAGGAGAGGCTGTCGCGATCGCTGCTGACGTTACAGACGAGGCGAGTCTTATCGCCATGGTTGCTGCCTGCCTTGAACGTTGGGACCGAATTGACGTGCTTCACAACAATGTGGGGGTCAGCCTGACTGGGGGAGACAAGCCTCTTGAAGAAGTCACCGAAGATGGTTTCGACAATGTAATGGCGATCAATCTGCGTGGCATGGTGATGACCTGTAAACATGTGGTGCCGGTTATGCGGCGGCAGGCGATTGGGTCCATTATCAATATATCGTCGGTGGCCGCGCGAGAGCGATATCCCTATGTAGCTTATCGCGCGAGCAAAGCCGGCGTTATCGCATTTACCGAACAACTGGCTTTCAGCTATGCCCGCGATGGCATCAGGGCGAACAGTATTCTCCCTGGCTTGATGGATACGCCAATGGCAGTCGAGGCGCGGGTCAAGGATTTCGGCCAGAGCCATGAAAAAGTGCGTGCCGACCGGGATGCACGTGTTCCGCTGGGTGCAAAGATGGGGACGGCCTGGGATGTGGCATATGCAGCGCTTTTCCTGGCGTCGGACGAGGCCAAGTTCATCAGCGGTGCAGCATTGCCGGTCGATGGTGCGGCGCTTGCCTTCGTCGGGCCTGGAAATCCCTGGCCGGGCGAAACCTAGAGGCTCTTCCGGTCTTGATCCAAACGCAGAGTCAGGCCAGCCCGGACCATGTTGCCCACTTGGCATGATGGACTTCGCGTCGCACCGTGTGCTTCTCGACGGCGTCCCAATTTAGGGCAGGTAGTGCTTCGGATAGCACGATCTCGGCGCCATCCATTTGGAGTGGCGGATCGAGAAGGCTAATCTCGGTCTTCAGGAAGCCGTTCATCTCCCCGGCATTGTCGACATATCCGCGCATCGCCGCGGCCTCCATCCAGCACCCGATGTCCGTCGCGACGCCATTGCCAAGGACGGGCGTCATACCGTGATCGCGGATCTGTGTCAGGACCCCTGCCAATGAGTTCATGTCGCCGATCTTCATGAGCTTGAGCTTGATGAATTCAGCAAGCTTTTCCGAGGCTGCTCGATCGACTTCCGCCGGACCATAGATGGATTCGTCGAGCATGATCGGCACGCGCGCGCGGGGCTTGATTGCCTTGGCCGCATTCCAATCCGCCTTGTCGCAAGGCTGTTCCAGGAGTTCGATGCTCTCAGGATCAAGCGTATCCAGAAAAAGGATCGCCTCTTCGACGTCGAAGCCTTGATTGGCATCAATGCGGATCGCGGCGCGACCATCGACAACCTCTTGGATCGTCTTCACGGCCTGAATGTCGTTTTCTACATTAAAGCCGACTTTGAATTTCAGGGTGTCATAACCACCGGCGATGTGCCTGTCGACTTCATCCCTGGCGGCCTCCTTGTCGTTACCATCACTTGAGAGAATTGCCAGGAGTTTTGTCCGAGCAGGCGTGGTCAGGGCAGGGTGCTGTTCCAGATAGTCAATGGCGGACAGAAAGGCTGTTGCCGTGAATGCGGTCTTTTCCGCGGCAGGGCGAAGTGTCTGGCGTGCTTCATCAAGGCCGAGTCCGGCGACGATTGGCGCAAGCATGTTGGCTGTGCGCCAGCTCTCGTCCATGGTCTCGTCGGTATAGCCTGGAAGGAGGGTTGCTTCGCCAAACCCGGATCCTTCGATTTCGCGCAACACCACAAGAAGCGTATCGAAGGCCGTGACCGGCCCGAAGGAGAGACGATAAGGTTTGATGAGCGGAAGGCTGAGCTGTCGGACTTCGATGCTCTCAATCATTGGATCGCCCTTCCAATCGACAAGCCCCGGACAAACTAGAGCAGCATGCGTCTGACAAGACGCACAAAAGTTGCTCTAGCAGCTTGGTATCGATCAACGTTTCTGAGCTTAGTCTATTTCGACAAAGCTCAGGTTGATCAAGCCAAACATTGGCGCTTGCCCGGGGCTGATATCAATCGGCTGCGACTTATGCAAGTCGCTCGGACAGAGCTGCCGGGACGCCGGATGGTGTCGGCAGCACGGCAACGCCGGCTTCTTCGAGCGCGGCGCGTTTGCCTTCATAAGAGCCGCGACCGCCCATGACGATGGCACCGGCATGGCCCATCTTCTTGCCTGCCGGGGAAGCCGCGCCGGCAATGAAGGCTGCAACAGGCTTCGACATGGTTGCGATATATTCGGCAGCTTCTTCTTCCATGGTGCCACCGATCTCGCCAATCAGTGCGATCGCGTCAGTTCCTGGATCCTCATTGAGCGCGACAACGGCATCGCGGGTTGTCGTGCCAATGACGGGGTCGCCGCCGATGCCGACGAACGATGAAATGCCGAAACCGGCTTGCACCAGATTGAGGCAGAGGAGGGTTCCGAGACTACCCGACCGCGAAACAACACCGATACGTCCCGGTTTGAATACGCGATCGTTGAAGGCCGGCATAAAGCCGACGAAACACTCGCCTGAAGTTACGATCCCGGCCGTGTTGGGCCCAATGACCTGCGTGCCGGCTTCTCGCGCTTCGGCAAGAAATGCCATCACGTCATGAACCGGGATATGCTCTGTCAGAACGACCAGCTTCTTGATGCCGGCTTCGACGGCATCCTGCACGGCCGCTTTCACACCGAGCGGCGGAATAAAGAGAACGGATGCATCAATATGCGTGTCCCTGGCGGCCTCGGTTGCAGAGCCCCAGACCGGGAGTCCCATATGCTCCGTGCCCGCCTTCTTCGGATTGACGCCACCAATGACTTTGGTGCCGTATTCACGCATCTTCCCAGCCCAGAACGAGCCCTGCTTGCCTGTAATGCCCTGTACGAGGACAGTTTCATTGCCGCGTACGATCATCGGGCTGCCTCCACTGCCGCGCGAACGGCGTCATCCATAATATCGTAGGGCTCTATGCCCAGTTTTTCTCGCACCATGGCGATGGCCTCGTCTTCGCCGGTGCCGTGGATGGTGAAGACGACCGGAACCTGCGGTTTGACTTCGTCCCATGCAGCCAGAAGACCCTCGACCATAACGTCGGTGCGGGCAAATGCGCCGCAGAAATTCACCAGCAGCGATTTGACGCGCGGATTGGAGAGCACCAGTTCGAGAGCGGGTTTTCCGAGAGTGTAAGCCTCGCCACCGATCTCCAGGAAGTTCGCAGGCTCGCCGCCATAGTGGCGCACTGCATCCATGGTCGTCATTGTCAGGCCAGCCCCATTCGCCAGAACGCCGACCTCGCCGTCGAGCTCGATGAATTTGAGGTTCTGGTCTTTGCCTCGTATCTCGAGCTCGGTGAGCTTGTCAGGTGTTCCGGACTTTGAGAGTTCCTCACGGCGTTTGATGGCCGAGTCATCGAGCGTGTATTTGCAGTCGAGCGCCATCAACCGACCGTCTTTCGTGACGATCAGCGGATTGATCTCCATGAGTTCTGCATCATTGGCTGTATAGGCATCATAAAGGGCGAGCAGAACATCTGCGACAGCCACAGGCTCGACACCGTCAACTGCGGGCAGAGCATTCATCAACGTTCCGGGATCGATACCCTTGCGGATGTCGATTTCGAGTTGCATGAGCTTGTCCGGATGCTGCTCGGCGATCTCCTCGATGTCCATACCGCCTTCCGGAGAAAAGAGAAGCAATGGCCCCTTGCTGGAGGAGTCGTTCAGCACCGCGGCATAGAGCTCAGTCGCAATCGGGACCTGTGCTTCGACGAGCACCTGCTCGACGCGATGCGTTGCGATTTCCATCCCAAGGATGCGGTCTGCCGCATCGCGCGCTTCGTCCGGCGTGGAGACGAGTGCAATCCCGCCGGCCTTACCGCGCTTGCCCGTCGGGACCTGAGCCTTGACGACGCTGGCCCCGATTGCGGCAGCAGCGTCTGCTGCTTCATCGGATGTGCGAGCCGTGCGCCCTTCCGGCACGGCAATTCCCGCCGCTACAAGCAAGGGCTTTGCGGCATACTCTTCGAAATTCATAAGGACCTACTCCCCGTATTTGGCGAGGTAGGCGCCAAAAAGATCGTCTTCGCTCGGTTTGTCTTCGGGAATGCGCGTGACAAGATGGGTGATGTTGAGAAAGCTGCGATAGTTGAGGTTCTCGGAGATCGAATTGCCCTGCCATGTGCCGCAGCCCATGGAAAGTGTGAATGGCAGCCCTGAGTCGAAACCGCCGCCATTTCCAAATGTATGGGCCTGGTTGACGAGTACACGCACGACGTCCATGTCTTCTGCAAGCTCGCGGGCATGATCCATGTCGTTGGTATGGAGGCCGACAGAATGGCCGCGCCCTTCGTGATCGAGAATTTCAACGGCAATACGCTTGGCGTCGGCGAAGTCTTTAGCCCTATAGACTGTCAGAACCAGTGCGAGTTTCTCGCCGGAGAGCGGGTACTCATCTCCGATGCCGGTCTCCTCGACCATCACGAATTTCTTCGATCCGGCAGACTCATCTAGCCCGAATGCCTCGGTCAGAACGTTCATGCCGCGAGCAATGACATCTCGATTGAGTTTGCCGTTGACCCACAGGCGGTCGACAACGCGGCTGCCTTCCTCCGAGCTGGACATGTAGCCACCGGCGCGCTCGAGCGCTTTGATGGCGTCGTCATAGATGTCATCGACAATGACGACGGAATTTTCAGACGAGCAGGATGTTGCGTTGTCGAAGATCTTTGATGCCGTGATTTTCTGGGCGGCGTCATCCAGATCGGCACTTGAATCGATAATGACCGGCACGTTGCCGGCGCCAACCCCGATCGCAGGTGTTCCGCTCGAATAAGCACCGCGCACATTATTCTGGCTGCCGGTCACGACGACAAGATCGACTTCTTTCATCAAGGCCGTCGTGGCATCGCGGGTCACTGGCTTTGGAAGGATCTGAACCAGATCTCTGGGTGCGCCAATTTTAGCAAGTTCGTCGCGCATTGCTTCGACGGTCGCATTTGTCGCGACCCAAGCGAGAGGCGATGGCGCGATAATGATGGCATTGCCGCCCTTGATGGCCATCATTGCTTTGTTGACCGGTGTTGCCGATGGATTGGTCGAGGGTGTGACGGCAGCAACGACTCCGACGGGTTTGGCGTATTTCACGAGTCCGAGCTCCGGCAGCTCCTCGATGATGCCGGTCGATTTCACGCGCATCAGATCGCGCAATGTACCGAACGTCTTTCGCTGGTTCTTGATGATCTTGCTGTCGACATCGCCGAGGCTTGTCACTTCCACAGCCAGCTCCGCAAGGGCTTTGGCTCGTTCCGGTTTGTAGATTGACCAGGCGAGCGCCGTAACCGCATCGTCGAGACGCTCCTGGGTCAATGGTGCAAAATCCGTCATGGCTTGACGGCCGCGGGCAACGAGCGGCGGGATGACGTCTTCGGGATTCGTGGATGTCGCTTGGTTGTCGGCGGAGGGTTCAGCGGCGTTCTGGAGCATTGTCGGGGTTCACTCGCAATTTCAATAAACGGGATGACATGTCCCATTTTTTATGATCTCATCCCGCTTGTCAATCATTGAAGCAAAGCAATTGGTGTCGATATCCTGGCAGGATAGTCTGGCGGTTCGAAGGCTGCAGGGCGCACTTCGAACCATTGAAGTTCATGACCTAGGCAGGGAACCGAACAAGCATGTCAGATACGATAACGCGAAAAGAGCGTGGCTCGGCGCTTGAAAAGGCGCTTGTCATCCTGGAGGCTGTTGCGGCTCAACCTCAGCCGATAGGCCTGCCTGATCTGACGGCAAGAGTGCGGCTGCCGCGTCAAACCGTTCATCGCGTGCTGATGCAACTTGAGGACAATGGGTTGGTCATCCGCGACGTGCTTCGCGATCGCTTTTCAGTCGGGCCGCGTTTGTCCCGTTTGGCATTGTCGAGTCTTGCATCCGACAATCAGGGAGCCCCGCTTCGGTCAACATTGCAGTCGCTCGTGGACGACATTCGCGAGACCTGCAATGTGGGCGTCCTCGATGGCTTAGAGTTTCTCTATCTTGAACGCATCGAATGCGATTGGTCCTTGCGCGTTCACCTGCAGGCAGGAAGCCGCGTCCCATCGCACTGTACGGCGGGCGGTAAGCTTTTGCTCGCGTTCATGAATGATGATTTGCGCAGCCGCTCGCTATTGGCCATGGATCTCGAAGCCTATACGGACAAGACATTGACTCGTATTGAGGATCTCGAAGAAGACTTTGAGAAAATCCGAGAACGTGGCTATTCACTCAATGACGAGGAATATTCAGTTGGCATCATGGGGGCGGCTGTTCCGATCATGGACAAAGCCGGACGCCCACTTGCTGCGTTGGCCGTTCACGCACCGGTCGCGAGGCTTCGTGTGACTGACGCTGAACGTCATGTTGCGAACCTCAAGTCCGCTGCCGATCGCCTCGCTAAAGCCTGGCACCTCGACAAGGCGGAAAGCGAACTGGCAGCCTGAATGTTACGAAGAGCCGACGTCAATCAGACCATTCGATTTGTGCAAACTGCGGAGCTGCGCTGCAAACATGACACATCCAAAAGCAACATCGATAATATCGATCGACAATGAACGAACCCGTGTCACGACATGGCGGTTTGCGCCTGGTGAGGCGACGGGATGGCATCGCCACGAATATGACTATGTTATCGTTCCTCTGCAGGCCGGTGCTTTAACACTGGTCGAAGTGGGAGGTGTTGAAACACGCGCCGAACTTGAAGCCGGCGTTCCCTATCATCGCAATGCGGGCGTCGAGCATGACGTCATCAATGCGAATGACTTCGAGTTTTCCTTTGTCGAGGTCGAGATCAAGTAGCTTAACCGACGTGCGATCAACCGGCGGTCTCATTGCTGTTGGCAGCATGTTGGGGCAGCCCATCTCTCACAGTCGACCACGTCACCCGGTCGCAAACGTAGATGTGCCCTTCCGGCATGAGTCCATGTGTGCCTTCAAGCGTTCCGATGCGGAGGAGGACTTTGTCCGAGTCATCTTCTTTCGCAAAAAGGTGGCAGCCGCACTGGCGACAGAAAAAACGTTCCTTGCCTGGTGACGACCGATATCCCTGCAAAGCGTCTTCCCCTGCTGTAACCGCAAAGCCGGTGGCATCGACGAGCGCACTCGATCCATAAACGGAGCCATGGAATTTGCGGCACGTGTTACAATGACAATGCTCGAATTTCGTCACTGAACCTGAAATCGACAGGTGAACGGATCCACAATGACAGGCGCCTTTGATCATGGTGCTTCCCTTAATCTCAATCTCGCTCAATGAGCGTGCGTGCTCATGATAGGTCATCCAATACCAGAGTCGATCAAGAACGGTATTGTACAGGTCGATCTTTGGACCAGTTGCGACACAAAGACTGTTGCTGTCGCTGACGTTTATGGAGCCGGTTCTTGATGGGTGATGGTAAGAAAATCGGCATTGTACTTGCCGCGGGTGTGGGGCGCGGCTGGGCGCATATCGGTGTACTGGACGGCTTGGCTGCGCGAGGGATAAGGCCTGATATTGTTTGCGGGTGTTCGATTGGCGCGCTTGTTGGCGCGTCTTATGTTACCGGACATCTCCAGGCGCTTTCGGAACTTGCGAGATCGCTGACCTGGCGGCGCGTCTTGGGATACATGGATGTGTCATTCGCGGGAGGGGGGCTCATCGAGGGGCGCTGGATCGTCAAGTTCTTCGAAGAAAATGTTGAAGACACAGCGATCGAACGAGCCTCTCCGACATTCGGTGCCGTCGCAACCGAGATGCATACAGGCAGGGAGGCGTGGCTAACATCAGGTTCTATTGTCGATGCGGTTCGCGCATCGATCGCATTGCCGGGTCTGATGACACCGATGCAGATTCGGGGAAAATGGCTGGTCGATGGTGGGCTCGTGAATCCGCTGCCCGTCTCGCTTTGCCGGGCTCTTGGTGCAGATGTCATTCTCGGCGTGAGCTTGAATGGCAATCTGGTCAGTCGACCGCCGCGTTTGCCTTCGATAGCGCCAGAGCAAACGGAGACCGAGACCCGGTCGGAATGGTTGCGATGGCTGTCCTATGGACTGCCGCAAGGCCTGAAAGCTCAACCCGATCAGGTTGAGGAAAATCTGGCGCCCGTGGCTGAAGAGCGACCGGGCTACATAGAGGTCCTCGGCGAGTCGTTCTTCATTACTCAGGATTTCGTTTCAAGAGTCCGATTGGCGGCTGATCCGGTGGATGTTCTGATTGCACCGGACGTGTCCGATATCGGCGTCTTTGAATTCCACCGCGCTGAGGAGGCGATCTCCGCCGGACGTGCGGCTGTAGACGCTGCCGAGACAGCAATCCTTACCGCGACCGATCGCGCTTTGGATATGACTTAGTGCGTTCTATTGATCACGTGCAGCTTGTCTAGCCGAACAAGGCCACAAGGTTAGGTCCCAATTCACCGATGAAGACCATAACAGCGACACAGAGCGCAGACGACATCAATCCAAACTCGCCAGGTGTCGCGCCTGCAATATTTTCGATCAGTCGAACAAAAAAAGTTCTCATGACGATGCTCCCAAAACACCCTTTTGTCGGGTTTGCCAATGACAATAGCAGGCAGTTCTGACTCGCAGGTTAGATTTCGCTATTTTTTGAGGTCATGGTGAACAAAGTCTTAATAAGTAACGTTCGGAAATTGAGTGCCGTCAAAATATGTTCTCTATCGGTGCATCCGTTAACCGGTCGTTAACCATGCTTAAACCAGATTAACGACATTGATCTGCGCAAACGAGCACGTCCCATATTCCGTCCTTGCGCGGAAATCCAAACATCGAGGGGGTGGACTATGTTTGCACGACCGGGAAAACCAACAGAATCGAATCAGCCGATGCCTGAAGAGGATGAAGAAGTTCTTGATCTCAAGCTCGTCGTTGGCGGAAAAGCGAGCGGAACACCTGCAGAAGCCGTTGCGCCGTCAACCGATGTTGCCGAGACGATGCAGTCGCACAATCCGGCCGAACAGATTGCGAACGAGATCTACGGCACGATGATCGGCGAAGATACGACGATTACGGGCAATCTCGTTTCCCCGCAGGAAATATTCGTTGCTGGCGAAGTCCAGGGCGATATCACCTGCCGACGATTGATCGCCAATAGCGCCGCGAGAATTCATGGTTGTGTGACGGCCGACGAAGTTGTGGTCGATGGAACGATGCAAGGACCAATTCGTGCCCTGCGTGTGACGCTGCAGGCCAATGCACATGTGCAAGGGCACATCTTCTATCAGTCGATCGCCGTCGAAAAAGGAGCGGATTTCGAGGGGGTTGCCCGGCAGTCGGACACACCGAAGCAATTCGACCATACAGCTGTAACGGAGCAGCAAGCCGTCCAAACGGTGCCAGTACCGCAACCTAAGCCACAAGCTGCCAATGCTACGCCCGCAGCTGCGAATGTCGGCAATGTCGCGCAGGCAGTCCCGGCCTATCAGGCGGTGCGGCCCGCACCCTCAGGCTATCGGCCGGCGGCCAAGCAAGCACCGCAGCCCAGTGCTCCTGCACTGAGACAGGCAAGCTAGCGACAGCGGCGAAACCTTTAGTTTGGGCACCAGGGCCAAACAGAACGCGTTTCGAGCCAACAAGAACATCAGATCAGAATCTCAAGCGCGCTCCCTTTGAGCGCGCTTTTTTCTGGCGTTGCGCGAGAGCATATTGAGTCCTTCGATCGTCGCCGCGAATGCCATGGCGGCATAGATATAGCCTTTCGGCATATGCGCTCCGAAGCCTTCGGCAATCAGTGTTGTGCCGATAAGTAGCAAGAAGCCCAGGGCAAGCATGACAACGGTCGGATTGGCCTGGATGAAATTGCCGAGAGGGTCGGCCGCCAGCAGCATTACCATCACGGCGATAAGAACCGCGATGACCATGATGGGAACGTGCGGTGTCATACCGACCGCTGTAATGATGCTGTCGATCGAGAAGACCACATCCAACAGCAGAATCTGGGTCACCGCGGCACCGAACGACATGCTCACCTGTCCGCCATCGAACATGTTGGGGCTGGGATTCGGATCCACCGAGTGATGGATTTCTTTCGTGGCTTTCCAGACCAGGAACAGACCCCCGGCAATCAAGATCAAATCGCGCCAGGAAAAAGCGTGGTCGAATGCACTGAAGATCGGCTGCGTCAGCTGCACGATATAGGCGATCGTTCCTAAAAGGGCCAATCGCAATATGAGGGCGACGGCAATGCCCGCGCGGCGCGCCTTGGATCGCTGATGCTCGGGTAGTTTGTTGCTAAGGATCGAAATGAAAATGAGATTATCGATCCCCAGCACAACTTCCATAACGATGAGAGTAGCGAGTGCCGCCCAGGCAGTCGGATCGGTCAACAGAGCCGTCAGATATTCCATAGCAAAGACACACCCTCTCGCAATCGGTCATGGACTCATGTATCGCGCGCAGCAACGCCTCATTTCGGAGGAGGAGGCATGGTGTCGAAATTCGGGACATCTTCCGACGTCATGTCCCAGCTTGGTCGGCTGCCCGCGTAGACCACGGCTTGAGGCTCAAACCAGTCATGTGCATCGACACAACCAACTGCAATGCCGACAACGCCTGGCCTTGCTGAATTCTCTCCATAGACTCGGCTCCCGCACTGCGGGCAGAAGTGGCGGGTGTTGATGTTGCCGCTCTCGGCGGTCACGGCATAGTTTTTCGTTTCTCCCTGAAACTCGACATCGTCCGCATTGAAGAACGCAAGCGACATGTGGCCGTTGCCGGATGCCCTCTGGCAATCCTTGCAGTGGCATTGTGCCATGCGTGCTGGTTTGTCGTTGATCACGGAACCGCATAAGCAATGGCCCGTCGCAAATGGCTCGTTGGACATGGGGTTTACCTCGTCTGTGTCGAATGAGTTGGCCTGGAAGGCATCGCGTGGTGACGCGAAAGGCTCTGCTATTCTGCCAGCGAGCGACAATCAAAGCCACCCGATCGAGCCACTTTGATCGCCATTAATCTCTCGTAAGCCAATTCCAGCAACAATTCTTAAGACCTGGGATCCGAGGGATGAAATGAGCCAGCAACGCGCACATGATCGAAAATCCGTGCTCAGGCAGGCCTTGTTGTCTGACGCACGCGATGCGCACGGTGTCATGTGTGTCATCCGCGATGCGAGCGAATATGGCTGCCGCATCTATTGCAAGGATCTCGACTCGCTTCCCGATACGGTCTACCTGCAAACGAGAGACGTGCAAGTGCCGATAAAGTGCATTATGGCTTGGCGTCAAGACGGATGTGCGGGTCTCCGTTTCGCCTGATCGCAATTGGATTGGCGCGATCAATAGTGCTCGGCTTCTGCTAGACAGGTCGCTATAACGAGTATTCGGCACAATTGCCGAGGTTTCCCGAAAAGTTGATCAATGGATCCATCGATCGCCGTCGCACTTGTGCTCGTCGTGGCTGCCGGAATAGCCCTTGAAATCGGTTTTTCTAGCGCGATTGCCGAAATTCTGGCCGGTATCGCACTCGGCTATTTCATTGTCGGTGTGGAATCGCTGGACTGGGTCCGTTTTCTTGGAAATCTCGGACTGCTCGGTCTGATGTTTCTCGCCGGCTTCGAGGTCGACATTAACCGATTGCGCCGCACGTGGCGCGCCAGCGCCGGGATTGGTGTGTTGTCGCTCACAACTCCGATGGTTGGTGTGTTTGCGGTCTGTTTCTTCGGGATCGGTCTAGCTTGGCAAAGTGCCGGCCTAATGGCGATTGGCTTGTCCACGACGTCCCTGGCGCTCGTCTACCATGCATTGAGAGAGCGTGGCGATTTGGCAGAGGATTTCGGTCAAGTCGTGCTTGGCGCAGCGACCGTGGTCGATGTCCTGAGCATGGTTGCTCTTGCACTCCTCCTCGGGGACGTCGGCTGGGGCACTGCTATCGTACTGCTTGTCCTGATCCCGACCATATTCGGACTGCCAAGAGTCGGGATATGGATTTTCCGCCGTTACAAGGGCTCGATCGTGGAGTTCGAACTCCGATTCCTGATGGTTTTGCTCATATCAATGGGATTCATGGCGGAACATGTCGGTGGGATACATCCGGCACTGGTCGCATTTGCGATCGGTCTGGTCATGTCGGAAGTCGTTGAGGAACACACGGAAGTCGAGGAGAAACTCCGCGCAATCGTATTCAGCCTGTTGGCACCAATATTCTTCCTTCATGCGGGAATGCAGATCGACCTGACATTGATCAGCGGCGATAGCCTGATCCAATTTGCGATTCTGCTGGTTGTCGCGATCGGTCTCAAGTTCCTTGGCACAGCCGTGGCCGCCCGATGGTTGATTGGGCGATCGAGCGTCTTTGTCGGCCTTCTCTTCAATTATCGGCTTTCATTTGGAATCATAACGGCGACTGTTGGCAAGGAAGCCGGGCTGATAGACGAGGCGCAATATTCGATAATCCTGCTGATCGTCGTCTGTAGCGCCTTGTTGCCTGCCTTGTTTCTGCGCGATACGCCGAACGAGCTTGACCGTCCCGATCCCAAATCTTGATTTCGCTTCATTCGTCAAACGGTAGTATGCGGACAACGCGCTCAAGTCCCATCAATAACAGAGACTCTGAGCGTTGTTTGAGCTGGGTCTCCCGAGGTGTCGATTTGTTGGGCAGAGAGGCCTGACTCATGCTCGTTGCCATTTGCCCGTCAGCGAAGCTGTCGTAGATCACCGTTTCCTCGTTTTCATCGGCGAATGAGAACTTCAGATAAGTTGTGCGAAACCGCGTGTAGCGGCGGATCGTAAACACGGATGCGCGCCGATCACCGCTTGCCTTGGCCATGACGCGGATGTTGGCAGTGCCGGTATCGTTACCTGTGCCAGACTTTTGCAGCACCCGAATCGTACCTATGGAGTCATTGCCGCTGGGACGACTGCAGACGGCGATGCTTCTTTGTGAACCGACATAGTCCGCTTCGAACCAAACTTTCTCACCGGTCGCACACAGTGTTTCCCCCTGTGCAGAGAGGTGCTTCGAACCGATCGCGGCGAAAAGTAAAAAAGCGGCCAAGGTTAGGTACCGAACCGCTCGTCGAGGTTGGTTCGAATGGTCGTCACCATTGTCGCCGTCAGGCATGCTCGATCTCCCCTTTCGAGATTAGGACAAGATCACGGTCGCATCGGGCTCGCAACCGGCGAGTCGGTCGGTTGCGATTGCACAAAAAGAGTGAGACAGTCGCAGGCCCGCCCCGCGCGTTCCCGATGCAGCATCGTGACCATGTTCTTCAGGTCTTGAATCGGTTGGCGGAACGCACGAATGAGACAGGAAATCCAATGCTCGACAATAGGTCAACCGAATGCCCAACGTCATTGCTTGATGCGGTGAGAGACCGTCCTCCTGTCCGCACGGGTGTTGTAAATGCCGTATCCGATGTTGTGCTTGAGAGCGTGCGTGATGCGTCGAACGCAGGCGTTGTCGAGCCGGTTCTCTATGGAGATCGCGCAAAGATTGCGGACGGCCTGTCGGCGCTTGAGTGGGATGCCCAAGGCACCGAGATTGTCGATGCGCCCGATGAAGGTGCGGCGGCAGCCTTGGCGGCGCGTGACGCCGGTCAGGGTAATCTTGCCGCGCTGATGAAAGGCCATGTCCATACGGATACTTTCATGCGGGCCGTGCTGAACCGCGACGCCGGATTGAGAACAGGGCGGCGCCTCAGTCACATTTTTCATATGACCGTCCCGGGTCGCCAGGGAAGCCTCATCATTTCAGACGCCGCACTCAATACGCATCCGGATATCGAGACAAAAAAAGCGATCATCGCCAATGTCGTCACATTATCTCATGCACTTGGAGTTGCGCGGCCGCGCATCGCGCTCTTGTCGGCGACCGAAGAACCCAGTGAGCATATGCCATCCAGTATGGATGCCGTTGAGTTGGCGGAATGGGCGAAGAGTGATGTTGCGGACGCGGACGTGCAAGGTCCGCTCGCATTCGACCTTGCGGTCTCAAGCGATGCCGCTCAGATCAAAGGTGTCGAGGGTCCTGTAGTCGGACGAGCAAATGCAATCGTGGTGCCCGATATTGTGACCGGCAATGCCCTGTTCAAAATGATGGTTTACTATATGAGTGCCTGTGCGGGCGGGCTCGTCATGGGCGCAAAAGTGCCTGTGCTTTTGACGAGCCGTGCAGATCCACCCGCGGCCAGGCTTGCATCCGCCTGCCTTGCGGCAATTGCTTCCGAAAACTGATTCCGACTGCATGGGCGATTCTCGCCACGGCTGTCGCAATTCCGACAGCATCTTGTCAGCCGAATTGATACTCGTCGATAGGCAGAGTCAAAGGGCTGCGGCGCTCTCGTCATGACTTAGAGCAAGAACGCCGTTGCATGCGCATGGCTCTGCGTATTGCAGGGAGTGGGCTATGCAGGACGTAATTGTCGACGACGGTGAGGCTGGTCGGGTCGCTTCACTATGCAGCCAGGCCGCTGAACATATGGCAGAGGCCAACCGGGTTCTCAACGAGTCGCCGGAGGATATCGCATGGGCTGTTGCGAGGCTCAGCATGGCATTGCGATATCTGAGAGATTGCGAGATCGAGGTATTGGAGCATTCGCCAGCCATGCAGGCGGCATCACAGCACGTTGTGTGGTCTCCGACAGGTATCGGTTGGCGCGTTGGTTGAAACACGATGATCAACGATCGATCGTGAAAAGCGTTGCTTGCAGCATCCGTATAGGATGCCAGGCGCCAGGTCCGCGACATTGGACATTCGAACAGACGATGTCGCGGACCTTGGCGCCGAGGCAACCGGTCAAAGCGTCAAGAAGTCGTCGCTATTGAGATCGGTCGCTAGCACATTCTCGAGGATGACCGATGTCCCCAGCGTCGTGGTGATATGCGTATGGTCACCCATTTGAACGATGTTGAGGTCTGCTTCGGTCAAGCCCATATCGATGAAGTCAAGCCGATCGTTGGCAAGGTCGCCCGCCACGAAGTCGAGAATCGTGTCAGTACCCTCGTTGATGCCGAAGAAGAAGCGGTCACCGCCTTCACCGCCTGCTATCGTATCGTTTCCTTCACCACCGCCAATATCGTCCGCACCGCCTTCGCCGAAAATTTCATCGTCGCCGGCACCGCCGAATATGTCGTCATGAGTCGCGCCGCCGATAAGGAGGTCATCTCCGCCGCCTGCAAAGAGGGCGTTCTGACCGTCACCGCCATAGACTTCGACGCGTCCGGTGTGAGCTGTTGAGTCGAGATCCCCCGTGCCTTCGCCAAAGTCAATTTCCAGGGCACTCCCGTAGACCCCGCTTATGTCTTCGTAGACAACGACACTGTCATCTCCATCTCCGAAATCCAGGTCGATCGTCTCAACGTTGCGTATGAAGAGGTCCGATGGACCAATGCCGGGTGTGATGCCTTCATCGATTTTGACGCCGCTGCCGGTTGCTCCAATCTTGATATTCAGGCCGGCATCTTCTTGGTCAATCAGATGAAAGACATCGTCGGTGCTACTGCCAAAATTTACGTTCGCATCACCGGGGTCGCTCACGGCATCTGTAAAGCGCCAAACATATGTGATGGCCGTGCCTGTGCCGAGGGCGTAGAGACTGTCCTCACCTGCTCCACCATCGAAGATGATGCGGCCGTTTTCGAGTGCGGTATTGGATAGATTCCCAACAGAAAGACTGCCGCCGCCGACGCCGCCATAGATCTCCAGGTTCTCGACGGAACGCAGCGTCGCTTCGGTTCGCTCGGGTTCGTCCGGATTTCCACCACCCGTCGTCGAGCCGACTTTGAGGGATACATCGAAGTCTTCAAAGGCGCTCTTGAAATTCGCCGGGCCATTGAACAGCCCGTCGCTTAGAATCTTGTGGTTTGGTTCGTCAATCGATCGATCGTTTTGGATGGTCTTGGATTGAAACTCTTGTCGCTGAGATGTCTGTCCGTCACGCGCATAGGGCAGATCGACGTCGCTTTGCTTCGCCGTCAGCTTTTGGCCGTGGTTTCCGCTCTGTAGGTTGCCGCTGAAGCCGAATGGTTCATCGAGCACATATCCAACATAGGGCGCGGCGACTTTCTCGATCTGGATGATGTCGGGCCATTCGGATGTCAGGCCGTTGTGGATGACCGTATCATTTCCAAGTCCGCCATAGATAGTGTCGTTGCCGCTCTCAGCGTCAAAGATGATCTCGTCGTCGCCGGCACCGCCGTCGACAAAGTCATTTCCAAGCCCGCCATTGAGCCAATCGTTGTCGGCGCCACCATCAATGTTGTCATCCCCGGCACCCCCGTCAATTTGATCACTGCCGGCATAGCCCGAAACCGTATCGTCTTGGCTGCCTAAAAAAATCTGATCATTGCCGGCTAAGAGGACATCCCAGAAGTTGTGGAGATTGTTGGCCATTGCCGCCTCGAGCGAGGCGTCGCCGAGCGTTATGCTGGCAATCTGGTCTCCTCCAGGGCCCAGGATGGTGAGAGTCTCAATAATGCCGTCGGCGGCGACGCCGTTCTCATAAGCGAAATCATGGCCGGTGAGAATCACCGTATTGCCGCCGGGTGTTGCATATTCGTAAGTCGAGTTGGTTGCGTTGATCTCGTGATCGAAGCCCCATTGGAGCCAACTCCACACGTTGATGCCTTCAACGTTGCTGCCAGAAAGAAGTGCCATTATCCGTTCCTTGACTGTCGACCGGCAGACTTGCCGGGAATAGTGTCCTATCGATCAGTCGTTGGTGCCGTGAGATAGGTTCAATCCACTGCAGCTTCTGCTGATGAATCGAACCCATACGTTTCCGCTGGCATGAAGGGGCGTCTTGTGTTCAATCAGACGTAGATTTTTGGGGCGCACTTGCCTTACAAGTGCCCAAACGCTTTCCGCCTCTGTCACATGCAGCATTGTCATTGTGGACTGAGGTGCAATTCGACGGACCTCCGAACATGTCATTCGTGACCAAGCCGCGGCGGACCTTTGCGATCATTTCGCATCCGGACGCCGGCAAAACGACTTTGACGGAAAAACTACTGCTCGCAGGCGGTGCCGTGCATCTGGCCGGAACCGTCAAGGCGCGCGGGGAGAGACGTCGTGCGCGCTCCGACTGGATGAAGATTGAGCAGGAACGAGGCATCTCGGTTACGTCATCCGTCATGACCTTCGAGTATGCAGATGTCGTCTGCAATCTGCTGGATACACCAGGGCATGAGGATTTTTCGGAAGACACCTATCGGACGCTCACAGCGGTCGATTCGGCGATTATGGTGATCGATGCCGCCAAAGGTATCGAGGCACAGACCCGCAAACTCTTCGAAGTCTGTCGTCTGCGCGATATCCCGATCGTGACTTTCATCAACAAGGTCGATCGGGAAGGGCGCGATCCATTCGAACTCCTTGATGAAATCCAGGAAATGCTCGCGCTTGACGTTGCCCCGATCGTTTGGCCGATCGGCATGGGTGGGCAGTTTCATGGCTGCTATGATTTGCGAACCGACACGTATCTGGCAGACGGTGAAGGTGGCTCAGCCGGAGGAAAGCTGATCCAGACCGAAGGATTGGAAGACCCGATTCTCTCAGATCATGTGCCTGAAGGCATTTTGGTTCCTGCCCTTGAGAATGCCGAACTCGCACAGGGAGCCTATGCGGAATTCGACGCCAAGTCGTACCAGGAAGGACATCTGACGCCCGTCATCTTTGGGAGTGCTTTGCGCGATTACGGTGTCGAGCCGTTAATCGATCTCATCGTTGCGGAAGCCTTGGGCCCCGGTACGAGCGACGCAGAGCCACGTCCCGTTGGCCGCGATGAAGACAATGTGACGGGGTTCGTCTTCAAAGTTCAGGCCAATATGGACAAGAACCATCGCGACCGGATTGCATTCATGCGGTTGTGCTCCGGGCGCTTCCGACGTGGAATGAAGCTGCTGCAGGTTCGGACAGGCAAGAACATCATGGTTCACAGTCCGATAATGTTCCTGGCACAGGATCGTGAGATCGTCGAAGACGCTGCGCCCGGCGATATCATCGGCATTCCCAACCATGGAACAGTTCGCGTCGGCGATACCTTCACAGAAGGTGAAGAGCTGCGGTTCACCGGCATCCCGGTTTTCGCGCCTGAAATCCTGCGCCGGGTCCGGCTTGGCGACACGACACGCATCAAACAATTGAGAAGCGCTCTTGAAGATTTGGCGGAAGAAGGCCTGATCCAGGTCTTCAAGCCATCTGTCGGCTCTCAGTGGATTGTCGGCGTTGTCGGTATTCTGCAGTTAGATGTCCTTACTGATCGCGCAAAGCAGGAATACAGGGTCGAAATCGGATTTGAGCCTTCGCCCTATGACAGGGCACGTTGGTTGAAAACCACAGATGACAAAACACTCAAGGATTTTTTGGCGGCAAATACCAATGCCATCGTTCACGATCGGGATGGACAGCCTGTGTTTCTCGCCAAGAGTGCTTGGGAGCTCAATTATACAGCCGAAAACAACCCCGGCGTCGAGTTTCTCAAGACCCGTGAGCTTGATTAAGGGCTGCGTCCAGTAGGACGCTGCACCCTTTATCACATCGCGCTTAACTCTATCGGCTCAGATAGGTGTGTTTGACAAACTGCTGTGCAATCTGACCGAACGCAACCGAAAGCTCGGCATTGGTATCGGCATCGAATGCATATGCCTTGGACGTTGCACACTTGCGGAGTCGCCTTTTCGTAGCATTGTCACGTAGATCAAAGGCGACAGTCACCAGAAGAACATCTTTGTCTTTGATGCCCTCACACAGATCCTCCAGGTTTCGCTCCCCATTGCGGACCGAAGACGATTCGCGTCTGCCCCAGGCATTGCTGGTTTGCCTGCCGTCTGTGAGCAGCACGATGGCCTTGAGGTGGTCTTCCTTGTCATAAGCGACCGCTTGAGAAAATGGCGGGTTTGGTGAGATAAGGTGCCACCCGAACGATAATCCGAGCGAGATATGTGTCCATCCGAGCGGCCTCATTGCGCGGAGCTGCGATTTGATCGCTGCGTGATTATTCGTGAGCGGAGCAACAACAAGATTCCTTCTGGCGTAACTGTTGCACTCGCCATACGGATTTCCGCGCCGGCTCGTCATGCCCCACTTGGTATCGTCGTTGGAAGAGAGGGGAGTGTTGTCCTGTGTATTAAATGGCCATTTGCGGTCCATCGTACAGTTTGTCCATGTCCCGCCAGGCGCTTCATTGACGATATGGTCCGACGGCATTGTCGCGTAAACGTGCTTGGAGAACGGCACGAGGCCGAATCTGACCTTTTTGTTCTGCCCTTCGTTGGACAGCAAGTCGATCAGGTCGGTCGCAGCTTTGCGGGCGGCTTGATATTTGCCCCGACTATCCATCGAACCGGAATAGTCCAGCACAAATACGATCTCCGCCTCGATGCCACTCGCCAGTCGGACTTCGGATTTGGCATCGATGTCGACCGCGTCCATTCCGATAATGCCGAGAAGCGTCGTCGGTACGGATGCATTTGCAGTGCCGGTGATGGTACCTTGATTGGAGATTGCAATTTGAGCGCTTGCGCTACCGGCGTTGTCGCCATTGTTCATGTTGGCGTCAAAAACCTTGTTTGCATGGGCCAAGCGCTGGTCGTTCGTTGCTCCAGGCATTGTCGCCGCAGCTAGAAGCGCCGAGTCGAGTGCAGATTGCATTTTGGCTTTGACGTTCAGGGATCGGCTGAAATCGAGACCGCCAGCGACAACTGCGATGACGGGTACGAGCGTCATGGCGAAAATTATGGCGGTGGCACCGGACCGATTGACCAGGAATCGTCGGAAATACGCTGTCATTTTACTACAAAACGTCACGAGAGACGCCTCCATGCGTGCGTGTTCTTTGTGTTTAAAACGCTTTTCGCATGATCGGTCTAACACGATAAAATTAATAAACTTTTAGAGGACTGGCTCGTGACATCACATTGATTCGTCCGCTTTGGACCCCCCAGCTTGTGTTTCTCACAGAAGTCCTTCAAGACGCTCCGAAGCCCAAATATGTTGGCCCGGTAACAGCTACGAGGTGCAAAGTGAAACTCGCCATACTTGATGACTATCAGAATGCGGCCTTGGCTTCTGCCGACTGGGAGACGCTCGGGTCGGAAGTAGCAATCACGGTCTTTGACAGCCACCTTGGGCACGATGAGGCAGCTGTCGCGGATGCTCTGCGGCCGTTCGACATTCTGATTGCCATGCGAGAGCGCACGCCGTTTCCCGCAACCATGATCGACCGTCTGCCCAATCTGAAATTGTTGGTCACCACCGGTATGCGGAATCTTGCAATCGACATGGACCATGCCAGAGCGCGGGGGATCGATGTTTGTGGCACTTCGATCCTTGCCTATCCGGCGGCGGAGCACACCATGGCCCTGATCATGGATGTTACGAAGAAGATATCCACCGAGAACCGTGTGATGCATGAGGGCGGCTGGCAACAAGTGATTGCTGAGGGGCTGAATGGCAAGACGCTTGGTATTCTGGGTCTCGGGCGTCTCGGCGCCAAGCTTGCGGCATTCGGCCAGCTTCTAGACATGAATGTCATTGCATGGAGCGAAAATCTGGATGAGGCCCGCTGTGCAGAGGTGGGCGTGCAGCTTGTCGATAAGGAAACGCTCTTCCGGCAATCCGATATCCTGACAATCCATATGCTGTTGAGCGATAGATCACGCGGGATGATCGGTGAAGCTGAATTGGCCCTCATGAAGCCGAGTGCCTATCTGATCAACACATCACGCGGTCCGATCGTAAAGGAGAGTGCGCTTGTCGCTGCGCTCCAGTCAGGCACGATTGCCGGCGCAGGACTCGACGTTTTCGATGTTGAGCCGCTTCCTAAGGATCATCCTTTGCGCAGGCTCGATAACGCGGTCCTCACGGGGCATACGGGATATGTCGTGAAGGAGTTTTTTGAAATCGTCTATCCGGAGGCGGTGGAAGATGTCCTGGCGTGGCGCGGCGGTTCGCCGCTCCGTGTCTTGAACGCTGGCTGACGGACGCAGTTTTTGTAAGAGCCGGAGAGCCGATTTGTCGGGTGGTGGCCGGGTTCAGTCCGATACGGCGTCTTTCTCGTCACCTGCTTGAACGGCGGTGGGCTTTGGGATTTCGCGGGCCCGACGTCGCCCGACCAGACGAGACCATTGGACAACTTTGTTGTCGTCGCCAATATCGTTGTCTGTATTCTCTGCGGCCTCTTCGGCAGAGGGAGCATCTTCACCGTCACCTTCGGTTTCTGCGGCTTCCTCGATCACTTGCTCCGACTCAGTATCCGTCACCTCCGACTGATCGTCGGCTGGCCCGCCATCGAGAACGAAGTCGGCGTTCTCATCTCCTTCGTCCGGCAGGCCAAGATCAAGAGCCAACTGATACGCATCTTCTTCATGGTCATCGACACGTGATGCCGTGCCGGGTTCGGGCGGAAGGTTGATCAGATCCTCCAGCGAAAGTTCGAGAATATCGTCGCCGGCATTCTCATGAGCGACGTCGGGCTCGCTCGCTGAATCATCTTTCAGTGCCATTGTGACGAATGCGTCAATGGCATCATCGTCGTCACAGGTCTTGTCTGCGACTTCCTCATCTTGCATGGCGGACATGTTGTCGTTTTCGACATCGGATTTGTCGCCACTGGCAATGACAGCGGACTCCGACAAGTCGAGAATCGCT
This sequence comes from Methyloligellaceae bacterium, assembly GCA_965227905.1. Classification (GTDB taxonomy): domain Bacteria; phylum Pseudomonadota; class Alphaproteobacteria; order Rhizobiales; family Methyloligellaceae; genus CBDDHT01. The sequence goes on along the minus strand of OZ245780.1, from coordinate 6,011,518 downwards.
TCGTCGTCACCACTCTCGTCATTGTCATCCGGTGCATTGGTCACCGTGTCGTCTATCTGAAACTCAGCAATGATCTCGCCGATGATGTCGCGGGACTTGGAAGCTTCGTCGTCTGCACACTCGTCTGTTGTCAGTTCGTCATCGGCAACGACAGTCGCGTCGTCATCATCTGTAAACTCGGTGGTAGTGCTATCCGGCGTTTCAATGTCCAGCGGGTCGACTTCGTCGGGAAAGTCGTCTTCCGGCACAGGCTGACGATTTGCCCAGGGAGCGCCGAAAAACGGGAGCCGGCTTTCCTGACGCCGGCGGCTAACGAACTCGCGCAGTTTTGCCCGTGTCGGCGCATTGTGGACAAAGGCTGCTTCTTGCAAGAACAGAGGGCTCGAAGGCGTGACTTTTGCAACTTTGCGACCGGGACTCTTGCGGAACCGCTGGCGATGTAACTCAAGCTGACCGCGGGGCGTTATTCTGCAATGGCCCATCAGTTCTACGGCCAGATTATATGAAAACAGCGTACTCAATACGTCTGGAGCGATGTCGCCAGCGGGCTTAGGTTCCGCGGCGAGGCTCACGAGAACGCGCGTTTCTTCGCGATTTAAAACAAGATGGTTCACGGCTTTGGACCGTTTTGCGGCTAATTTAATGTAAGATAACATGGTAAACACATAAAATCACTGATCAATCGCGTGTTTGACAATTCCGCAAATCAGACCCTAGGCCGAAGGCGGCCACACTGTGATCCATATCTCGGAAAATAGTGAATGCGAGTAACGCGAGCGGACTCGACGAATTTGCCGATTTGATCGATATGTTCGCTTCCAGGGACGCGTTGGTGCGGGCGTCTGCTGTGGAAGATTGAAGGGAATCCGATGGACTTCGAAATTGTCAGCCCCTGGGTGCTTCTGGGGCTCCGTGGTTTGGTCACGCTGGCTGGCGTGATGATGCTGATCTGGATCGGTCGCGTTTGGCTGGAAACGCAACTATTCGGTTTGGGTGGTTTTATTGTCGGCCTGCTGGGGTTGGCAGCAGCATTGGGCGGCGTCGGCGGCCTGGCGATGGGAGGGCTTGGTGGCTTTGGCGGTATGGAGGCCGCTTCGGCGCCTGAAGTCGCTGCCATCGAACGCCAGCTTCAGTCTGAGCTCGGCGCGCGGAAGGCTCTGGAAGAAAAGCTATCGATGCAGGGAGAGCAGATTCTTGCGCTTGAAAAGGATCTCAGTGAAAGTGGCGAAGGGGCCAGAGCCGTCGGCGAGGCCGAGCGCATGGTGATTACAGGCGCTGATCCGAAATCGTTTCAGTCGGGGTGGATCCTGACATTTCTCCGGGATGACGGTTCCGAGCAACCAGACACATTCGAGTTTGTCAGAACGCGAAAAGCGAACGCACCGCTCAAAACGATAAAGGGGCTGATTGACAAGGACATGTGGCAGCGTATTCAGGACGGAAAGGTCAAAGCCCGTCGCGCAGTGATTCTTCGGCCCGAGAAGCCAGCAAACTGAGGCCAGTCGGGCAAGTTATCCCCAATAACCGGATGATATCGTACATACTGTTGTTGAATCGCCACAGTCCGCCGTTAAATCGAAGGCGCGCATCTTTCAATTCTGTTATTGCCACTGTTCGGCCCTTTTCTTGCTTGAGCGTCAAGCCGGTAGTGTAATCCCTATCGTGGGAGATGACGATGGTAGTCACGAGTGAACGGGTCGAAATCATCGCACAGCTGATGTCGCTCTGCGACAAGGCTGCGGATCAGATGGCTCTTGCTCAAAGGAGCCTTGACCAGGCACCGAAGAAAATGGACGCAGCAATGGCGCATATGGATGCCGCGCTTGCGTGCCTGAAGCAATGTGAGGTCAGGCGCTGACGCGGCTTGTACTCGCACTCTTTTTTCTCACCGGCGGTCTTGCGTTGTTTGCCGGCCTGATATGGCGCATCACGCAATCGGACAATGAGACTGCGGTGAGCCAGTCGAACGAGTCTCCGGCAGTCGAAGCCGTTTTGCTCGATCCTGAGCCGACGGCCAATGAAGAGCAATCTTCGTCCACGCCGGGACGCGTGAAGCTGCCCTATGAGCGTGAAACCTCACGGCGGGGGATTGGGGCAGATGCCGACAAAGCCATTCCGGAAACCCAGCGCTTTTCACGTGTCATAGTCGAGGACACTGGGACCGTCGTTGCAGACAAACTGAAAATTCGGTTTGCCGAAGTTGAACCGCTCTCGCTTGAGGCCGTTTGTAAAAACGCTCAGAACAGCTGGCCATGTGGACGGTCGGGACGCAGCGCATTGCGCCGTTTGATCAGAGGGCGAACGATTTCCTGCCAAGGACTAACGAGAATTGGTGAGAACGAGGTATCCGGAAGATGCACTGTTGCGTCCACGGATATCAATCAGTGGTTGGTGCGCTATGGTTGGGCCAAGCCGCTTGACGCCAGCGATAAGCCGTATGATTCAGCGCTTGAGATGGCCCGGCGCGAAGGGCGCGGGCAGTGGCGCTAGCCTGGGCTTCTCATATCACCGCGGCGCGCTGTGTACCCCATCATCTGCATGAGCATTCGAGAGATGAAATGCGATTGTTCCATTGCTGATTTAGTGATCGAACAGCCTGACGAAATCGGATGCTGTCACCGCGGAACAGAGAATTCTGGTGGGCGACAAGTTCGCAGCCGTCACTGACTTGAAGTGACGAGATTGCGTTGTTCCAGCCTCCACTGAAAAATTCGAGCTGGAGATTTGGCTCGATATGCGCGTTCTCTCCTCGAAAATCCCGATTGCGGTAAACGGTGCATCCTGGCCGGACTTCCGGTTCCCTAATGCCGTTCGGTTCGCGTCCAGGCGCAATGCTCTGATCCCTTGTAGTCTCCCTTTCGGGCTCGGCTCGCAGAATCGGCTGCGCCCCTCTTCGCAGGACAGCTTGAAGCTCTCTGATGCGTGCTCGGTAATGAACCCGGATGCAACGCGCGTTTGTCCGGCAGCGATGACGAGACCGTCGCCAGGCTTCGTGTTCCTCCCGAATCATGTATCGCAGAAACCTCGGTGCAGCGTCGCGCTTTGCGATAAAGAGAGCATGGAGCTCTCGGTCGAGTTTCTTTAGACCCGGCCGCTCGCAGATTAGGATTTCGTCGGGCGTAAAGGCATCGCGGCAGCTAAAGCTCTGGGCCGATGCCTGTGCTGGAACGACCCAGATGGCGAGCACTACCAAAACCAATCGACGCAAATGTACGGACATGCCTTCCTCCGCTGAGCGGTCGCGCCAAGTCAGGCGTCGCCGAAGCTGCATACCTCTTGATACGAAATTGGCCGGGTAATCTGTCGCTCAAAATGTAGCGAAATTCTGTTCGTAGATTCTGTTTCGGGTATGGCCGTTAGGACGCAAGCCGTTTTTCGAGAAGCTCCGGAACCGGGCCGCCTGTGGCCCAGTCCAGCAATTCCACCGTATGCAGAACCGGAAGCTCGGTTCCGCTGGCGATCTGCACAATGCAGCCGATATTTCCCGCTGCAACGAGATCAGGTGCAGTCGTCTCGATATTGGCAACTTTGCGTTCCTGCAACTGACCGGCGATTTCCGGCTGTAGCAGATTGTAGGTGCCAGCAGACCCGCAACAGATATGACTTTCCGGCACGGGAACCGGATCGAAGCCCGCTCTTGAGAGCAATTCGAACGGCGTCTTTGTGATTTTCTGGCCATGCTGCATGGAACAGGCGGAATGGTATGCCACACGAAGTTTTGGAGCGTTGCCTGTTGGCTCTAACCCGATTTCGGCCATCAACTCGGAGATGTCACGCGCGATGTCTGAGACTTTGGCTGCATCGTCCGCATACTCTGGATCGTTGCGGAACATGAAGCCGTAGTCCTTTACGGTCGTACCGCAGCCGGAGGTGTTGATAACGATACGGTCGAGACCGTCACCGGCAAACTCCTTGGCCCAGGCGCGGATGTTCTTTGCTGCCGTCCCGTGGGACTGATCCGTCATACCCATATGGTGGGTAAGGGCGCCGCAACATCCGGATCCCTTTGCAACGACCACTTCGATTCCATGGCGCGTCAGGAGTCGGATCGTTGCCTCGTTGATTTTCGGGTCGAGAACCTTTTGCGCACAGCCGTTCATCAGGGCGACGCGCATGCGTCTCTCGCCTTGTGCTGGAAACACCTGAGGACGGTCGACGGGTGAAGGACTTGGAACGAAGCTTGGTGCCATGGCGACAAGACCTTTGAGCCGGCCTGGCATCAGCCGCTTGAATGGGCGCCCCAGCATGGCCCCTAGCAGGGCGAAGCGAAACACATAGGGCCGAGGCAGAACAATAGATAAGATCCGACGCAGCATGCGTTCAGGAAGTGGCCGGGTGTAGGTCTCCTGGATATGGGCGCGCGCATGATCGACCAGATGCATGTAGTGCACGGAGGAGGGGCAGGTTGTCATACAGGAAAGGCAAGAAAGGCACCGGTCCACATGCTTGACAGTGCGCTCGTCGGCAGGTCGGTCATTCTCGAGCATCTCCTTCATGAGATAGATGCGGCCTCGTGGCGAATCGAGCTCGTCGCCAAGGAGGAGGAATGTCGGACATGTCGCCGTGCAGAAACCGCAATGCACGCACTTACGCAAAATTTCTTCCGACCGCGCCATGTCGGGACGGGCGAGTTGCTCGAGGGTGAACTGCGTTTGCATTAAGACACCTCTACAAGCCGGCCGGGATTCAGGATCTTGCTGGGATCGAATCCGTCCTTTACGCGATTGGACAGAGCCGCGAGCGCAGCGGGCTGCGGATGAAAAACCGGGACCGACATACGGACATGGCTCGCTGCTCGAATCAGGGTGGCGTGCCCTCCGGTTTCAGAAACTGAGCTGCGAATTGCCTCCGCATGTCCGTGAGTTGCCGCGTCAACCGCCAGCCAGACCAGCCCGCCGGCCCAATCATAATAGGCACCGGCGACAGGGACCCCGCGCTCGCGGATGCCAGCCAGCAGACGTGCGCCTTCGGTCGGTGCGGTCGACAAACGCCATATCTGCGCTTCGAGACCTGCCAGCGGAACCACATCGCGAATATCCGCCCAGAAGGATGCAGATTGTGCGGGTGTCAGGGTTGCTTTGCCAATAACGGGATCGCCGAAATGATCGATCAGATCCTGCTTGCGTTTTGCCACGGAGATTTCGGGGCCCTCAAGCCGGAGCGCCGTGAACGATTTGCCCGCAGGCGCGCCGTCGCAGGAATAGTCCCCAATGGAATTCTCCGGAATGTGAGAGAAACTCGAAACTTCATGGGGCAGCCCGGAAGCCTCGGTCATAGCGCCAATAGCTTCATCATCGTCAAGCCCAACCAGGAGAAGCGTCTCTTCCGTTTCAGGCTTCGGGAGGACCTTGACCGTGACTTCTGTCAGCACGGCGAGCGTTCCATAGGAGCCGGTCATGAGTTTCGACAGATCGTAACCGGTGACGTTTTTCATGACACGCCCGCCAGATTGGAATGCCTCGGCGCGGCCACTGACGGCATGGAAGCCGAGCAGGTGATCGCGGGCTGCCCCCGATTTAATACGGCGGGGGCCTGCTGCATTGACCGCGATCGTGCCGCCAATCGTCCCGTCGCCTCGTTCGGCGCCGAAAAGCGGTCCGTAGTCTGTTGGCTCGAACGCCAGTGCCTGGCCGTTCTGGTTGAGCAGATCGACAATCTGCTGCATTGGTGTGCCGGCCCCCGCTGTCAGCACGAGTTCGGACGGCTCATACAGGGAGACACCGTTAAGGCCTGTGGTCGACAGGCCGTGTGCGAGCTCAAGTGGGCGGCCCAAACCCGCCCTGCTGCGCGTGCCCATGACCTCCATCGGTTGCTCGTTGGCAACGGCAGCGGTGACAAGCTCGATGACGTCTTTCTGGTCTCTCGGTTCGAAACGTTCCATGGATGAGGACTCAGAAGCGGGGGATGTCGGGGAACGGCAATTTGCCCCGATGCACATGCATCTTGCCGAGTTCGGCGCAGCGATGCAGCGTCGGGAAGACTTTGCCTGGATTCAATCGGTGGTTCGGGTCGAAGGCGCATTTGACGCGCTGTTGCTGCTCAAGATCGGCCTCTGAGAACATCTCCGGCATGAGGTCGCGTTTCTCGACGCCAACGCCGTGTTCGCCAGTGAGCACGCCGCCAACCGCGACACAGAGTTTTAGGATATCGGCTCCGAAAGCTTCGGCCTTCTCGATATCGCCGGGCTTGTTCGCATCGTACAGGATCAAGGGGTGCAGATTGCCATCGCCGGCATGGAAGACATTGGCGACCCGCAGACCATGTCGTTTGCCCATCTCCTGCATCTCGGTCAGGACATGGGCAAGCTGACCGCGGGGGATTGTGCCGTCCATGCAAAGATAGTCAGGTCCAATCGCTCCGACAGCCGGAAAGGCGTTCTTGCGCCCCGCCCAGAACTGCAATCGTTCTTCTTCCGACTGCGAGACCTTGATGGTCGTGGCACCGACATCCTTGGCGATTTCGGAAACGCGCTCGATCAGATGATCCACTTCGGACTGTGTGCCATCGAGTTCTACAACCAGCAGGCTCTCTGCATCGCGCGGATAACCGCATGGCTGAAAGTCGTCTGTCGCAACCAGCGCCAGATTGTCCATCATCTCCATGCCGCCCGGAATAATGCCGGCACCGATCACGGCAGCCACGCACTCTGCCCCTGCGGCGACGGACGGAAATCCGACAAGCACGCCGCGCGCCGTTTGCGGCTTCTGCAGGATGCGAACTGTAACCTCGGTAATGACACCAAGCAGTCCCTCCGAGCCCGTCATCAGACCCATCAGATCGTAGAGTTCGGAGTCGAGATGCTTGCCGCCCAGGTGGATGATCTCACCGCCCATGAGAACGATTTCGAGGCCGAGGATATTGTTTGTTGTCAGCCCGTACTTCAGGCAATGCACGCCGCCGGCATTCTCGCCCACATTGCCGCCAATGGAACAGGCAATCTGCGAAGACGGATCCGGTGCGTAGTAGAAGCCCTGATGTTGTACGGCGTGGGTAATGGCCAGATTCGTTACGCCAGGCTGAACCCTGGCACATCGATTGGGAAAATCAACTTCGAGAACCCGATTGAATTTGCCCATGCCGAGCAGAATGCCATCGCCCAGCGGCAGCGATCCGCCAGAAAGCGATGTGCCTGCGCCACGCGGAACGATCTTCACGTTCATTTCCGCAGCCAGCGCCATAATCTCGGAAACCTGCGGCACAGTCTCGGGCAAGGCCACGACAAGCGGCAGTTGACGATACATGGTCAGAGCATCGCACTCATAGGCCTTTAACGCAGCGTCATCGTCGATCACATTGTCGTCTGGCAAAATCTCCCGGAGCCGCTCGATCAACCGGGTACGGTTGGCAAGTATCTCTTCTTCCGGCTTTGGCATAGCTAGGGACATCGGAGTGCTCCAAATCTTCACACCCGGCGCAAGGGCAGTGACCGGTGCTGCAAGAGTTATGGGGCATAGCAAACAGCATTGGCGTCGTCACGGCTAGTGCGACTTGTTTGCAAGGAAACTGAATGTCAGAAGGGGCGAAGATCGTTGGCGACCAGGGGTAGGCCCAGTTCGCTTGTCGAATCGCACGATCACAATGATTCTGGCAAAGAAACGCGGATATCCGAGGAATTCCAGCCGATCAGGCGACACCGGCCAAATTGAACTCGGACTCAAGTCATTTTCTGATTTTACTCGAGATGCTCGAACTTCTATCGCGCGCGGTCCCAGTCGAACGTGATATCAAGCAATCGAGAACGCACATGCTCGTCGACGAAAGACATAGTATCTTGCCGCAGTCCTATGGAAGGGCGAGAGCAATACGCGTCGCCATCAACGATACGACGACAACCAGCCATGCAATAACCGCTGTGCCTTGATTGTCTTGAACGAACGACCCAATCCGAAAAAGAAGGTGTGGATTCATAGCGACCTCCGCAAACAAGGAGGGCACTTCGCTTGCCCTCTCATGTTTGTCAGTCGCGTGAGACCGTCGAAAGGTTCAACAGCTACTCCTCCCCAAGACTACTCGGCTGCCCGCGTGGCCTCCATTAGAGTCCAGGCGTAAGACTCACGTCGCTTAAGATTGGCATCGAATTCTTCAGGAAAACTCGGTGCCACGGCCCCGGTTACGGTCTCGGTCGAAAGCAACGCATCGGACCATGCCTGGACACGAGGGTAATTCTTTAGAAGCCCGGTTTTCAGAACCCGTTCGGCAATCGAAAAACGGAGAAGGAACGGCGCATAAGCGGCGTCGACGAGGCAGAGGTCGGAGCCATTGAAATAAGGGCCGTCATTGCCGCGCTCTTTCTCGATTGCCTCTTCAAGACGCGAAAGTGGCGTTGCGACGCCTTCTAGGCCAGCATCCATATCGGCTTTGGATTTGCTGTAGGTCACACCATTCAATGCGCGTGAGAAATCGGAGACGAAATCGGTCCATGCCCGATTGCGAGCCCGCTTGATAGGATCTTCGGGATGTAGCCGCGGCTCCACCATCTCATCGAGATATTCTGCGATGGCATTGGATTCGAAAAGCGGAACGTCATCAACCAGCAAGACTGGGACCTTGCCGTGCGGCGAGATCTCCAAAAACCATTCCGGCTTCTCACGGAGGTTGATGTAGGTTACCTCGAAGGCAACGTCTTTAGCGCGCATTAGGATCACGGCGCGCTGCACCCAGGGTCACGTAAAAGAGCTGATCAGGTGGTACTTGCTTGTCATTATCCATTCCCGCATTTGAGAGGTTCGATGATCGAGCGCAGAGTAGAGCTTCGCCGAGGTCGGCTCAAGTCCAAGTGGCTCAACTCTTGGCATCGACCCAGATTGCTCTGAAATCGTTCACATTGGTGAAGGTCGGGCCTGTTTTGATAAGATCGCCCAACTCGGCGAAAAAGCTGTAGGCATTATTCGCTTCCAGCATTGTGACAGGATCGAGACCGGCTGCAGCCGCACGCGACAGGCTGTCCGGCGCCGCCAAAGCACCGGCATTGTCCTCACTGCCATCGATGCCATCCGTGTCGCATGCCAGGGCGTGGATGCCTTTGGCGCCATCGAGCGCAATCGTTAGACCCAGCAGATATTCGGCATTGCGTCCGCCGCGTCCGTCGCCTTTGACGGTAACGGTTGTCTCGCCGCCGGAAAGCACAATGGTGGGCTTTGTCTGCCTTTCCATCTGTAGCACCAGCTTTGCGTGGTCTCTTCCTACATCGCGAGCTTCGCCTTCGATTGCGTCGCCCAGAACGATTGCATCCATACCTGCGATCCGACATTGCTCTGCTGCAGCCTCAAGCGATGCCCTCGGAGCGGCGATCAACTCAAAGGTTGCTCTTGCCAGGCGCGGATCGTCCGGGTCTGGCGTCTCGGCTCCCGGCGATGCGAGAAATGCAAGAGCGGAAGGCGGAAGATCGATTGCGTAGCGTTCCAGGATTTCCTTTGCGTCATCAGCAGAGGTCAAATCGCCGACGGTCGGACCCGATGCGATGATTGCGGGATCGTCGCCAGGAACATCGGATATGGCCAGGGTCACAACTCGCGCCGGATATGCGGCTAGGGCCAGGCGTCCGCCTTTGATACCCGACAAGTGCTTTCTGACCGTATTCATTTCTGTGATGTTCGCGCCGGACCAGAGCAGCGATCTGTTGATGGCCTGTTTGTCAGCCAGTGAGATTTCGACATCGTCCGAGCCGCCGGGCAACGCAAGCAGTGAAGAACCGCCGCCTGAGATGAGGCAGAGAACGAGATCGTCCTCCGTTGCACCCTGAGCCATTTCGAGAATGCGGCGCGCTGCATCCAACCCCTTGTCGTCGGGAACGGGGTGGCCGGCTTCTACAACCTCGACATGTTGGCACGGGCGCCCGTGTTGATAACGCGTTACGACGATGCCTTCGATCGGGCCGTCCCACTCTTTCTCCACGACCTGCGCCATGGATGCGGCCGCTTTGCCGGCACCGAGAACGATGGTTCGCCCTTTGGGTGCAGAGGGAAGTCGCGGTGCCAGGCAATGAGCCGGATCGGCAGCCGCAACTGCGGTGTCGAAGAGTGAACGTATGAACGCTCTCGGTTCCATGTGTTCAGCTGACGGCATAGGGTTCGTACCAGCCAAGGCCCTCTTTGGTTCCTGCGGCCGGGATATACTCACAGCCAATCCAACCCTCGTAGCCGGCTTTGTCGATGAAATCAAAAAGGAAGGGGTAATTGATCTCTCCGGTTCCCGGTTCATGGCGCCCGGGATTGTCGGCCAGTTGCATATGAGCGATGCGTGGCAGGTGGGTCTCGATCGTGGGTGCCAGATCCCCCTCCATGATCTGCATGTGATAGATATCGTATTGCAGCCAGACATTTTCGTTGCCGACCTGCGCGATGATGTCGAGGGCCTGCTGGGTCCGGTTGAGGAAGAAACCCGGAATATCCCGGGTATTGATGGGCTCGATCAGTAGCTTGATTCCTTCCGCCCCAAGTTTTTCAGACGCGAAGCGAAGATTGTCCACGAAGGTTTCGGTCAATATGCTGGGATCCGATCCTTCGGGCCGAATGCCAGCCAGGCAATTGAGCTGTTTGCATCCAAGTGCTTTGGCATATTCAATCGCGCTGCCGACGCTGTCCTGAAACTCGCCCTTGCGCTCCTGGAAGATCGCCAGACCGCGCTCTCCTGCATCCCAATCGCCACCTGGCAGATTGTGCAGTGCCTGTGTCAGGCCATGAGTTGAAAGTTGCTCGACCAAGGCGTCTTTGTCGAATGCGTAAGGGAAGAGATATTCGACCCCGGAAAATCCTGCGGCTTTGGCGGCGCCGAAGCGGTCGAGAAAATCGAGCTCCTGATAGAGCATCGTAATGTTGGCGGCAAACTTCGGCATGGTTCGTTCCCTCTGCGCATTTGATTGCTAGACTCGCCTCTACGAAACGGGGCGGATTCAAGCGGTTCTCGCCTGAACAAGTCGATCAGACTTTTCGTTTCCGTCCATGATGACAAAGTCCGATTTTCCCGGAAAACCAATGTCACACTATGCGGAAGCGTTCCAGACGTTTGAAAACAATCACGACAATATTGTTCAAGCCAGAGCCTCTTTTCGAATTGAAGGCATCTTTGAATTTACGGCTATCCGAACCCGTTTTACGACCGCTGTAGCGCCTCGGATGTCTTGATTTCGGGGCAAACGGTCCGAATTGCGGATTCGCGATTGGCAGAACTGGCTGCAATCGTTAAGCAGGCGGCTGACAACGTCACAGACGCCGCGGCGGATGCCGCCCATTGTGAGCTGACAGGAGCTGAATGCATGAGTGCGATTAAGGTCATCAGAGGTCGCGAGATTTTAGACAGCCGCGGCAATCCGACCGTTGAGGTCGACGTAACCCTTGAAGACGGAGCATTTGGCCGAGCAGCTGTCCCGTCCGGCGCGTCCACTGGTGCTCATGAGGCGCATGAGTTGCGCGATGGGGGTGATCGCTACAAAGGCAAGGGCGTCGAAACAGCTGTAGCGGCGATCAACGGACCGATCACGGACCGTATCATCGGGCTCGATGCCATGCAGCAGGTCGGGATCGATGGGATCCTCATTGAACTCGATGGCAGCGAGAACAAGAGCGCGCTGGGTGCCAATGCGCTCCTTGGTGTTTCGATGGCGGTTGCGAAAGCTGCCGCCAACTCGCTTGGCCAACCGCTCTATCGCTATATCGGCGGTACGGCTGCGAATATCCTGCCGGTACCGATGATGAACATCATCAATGGCGGAGCCCATGCGGACAATCCAATCGACATCCAGGAATTCATGATCATGCCGACGTCAGCCGAGACAGTAGCTGATGCGGTACGCGTTGGAGCGGAAGTCTTCCATACATTGCGTAGCGCCTTGAAAGACGCCGGTCACAACACGAATGTCGGCGACGAGGGTGGCTTCGCTCCCAATCTGGCGTCGGCAGACGAGGCGCTTGGCTTTGTCATGCGAGCCATCGAGGGCGCGGGATACAAGCCTGGAGAAGATGTCTATATCGCTCTGGACCCGGCCTCGACCGAGTTTTTCGACGAGTCGGCGGAGCAGTATGTGCTGGCGGGCGAAGACAAGTGCCTCGGTTCCCAGGAGATGGTTGCCTACTACGAGGATCTCGTTTCTCGCTATCCTATTGTCTCTATCGAAGATGGGATGGCTGAGGATGATTGGGATGGCTGGCATGCTCTGACAGAGGCAATTGGCGATAAGTGTCAGCTCGTCGGAGACGATCTCTTCGTTACCAACACCAAACGGCTACAACGCGGGATCGATGAGGGAACCGCAAATTCCATACTTGTTAAGGTCAATCAGATTGGAACACTGACCGAGTCTCTGGAAACAGTTCAGTTGGCTCAGCGGGCCGGCTATACAGCGGTGATTTCACATCGCTCAGGCGAGACCGAAGACTCGACCATCGCCGATCTCGCCGTTGCAACCAATGCCGGTCAGATCAAGACAGGCTCTCTTTCGCGTTCGGACCGTCTGGCGAAATACAATCAATTGATTCGGATCGAGGAACATCTTGGCGAAACGGCGCTTTATGCAGGCGCGTGTGCCAAGAATGGCCGCCCCCCTGTTTGAGACCAGTGCCACAGCATTTGCTGACTGACCTTGAACAGGATCAGGTTTCGCATGCGCTTCTTTTGCCAATATGGCCTGCAATACCGCCGGCGGTATGAGCCTATTGGGACAGCGGAGTGATCAATCATGCTGAGTTTCAAACTGACCGATGTCGAGGCAGCATCTTACTTATTTGAAGAACGCAGCTGCAGTATGGACCCTGGTGACATCAGCGCAACGATGCAGAAGGCATTTGGGAATGTTATGCACTTTCTCAAATCCCACAACATCAAGTCGTCCGGGGCGCCCTTAGCGGTCTACTACACATATGACCCGAACGAGATGACGTTTCGTGCTGGATGCTTCGTCTCAGAAGAAGATGCGGTTAAGGCTGAGGGGGCCATCCAATCAGCCTCTACGCCAGCCGGAGAAGTCCTGACATTCACCCATGTGGGACCATATGCCGGTCTTCGGAACAGCTACGGCGAGATGATGACGTACCTTGAGGAAAAAGGGCTCAAGGTCGGCGCGCCAACTTGGGAAGTGTATGTAGACGATCCGTCGGTTGTGCCTGAGGAAGAGCTTCGAACAGACGTCTTTGTCTCTCTTGGCTAGAGATCGGATTCAACCGGAAAAGCCATAAGGCCCTCAATCGCCACGGATTGAGGGCCGAAACACAGCAAATGCCTGATGCGGTCTTGTTAGGCTGCTCGGCGTTCGAAACGCCGAGGCCGACGCCGTTTCTTGTTCGGCGCATGCGGACCCTTGCGATGGCCCGCTTTGTTAGGTTTGCCCTTTGCACCGATAGGCTCGTAGGGCGCTTCGCCGACTACGGTGAGCGTTCGCTTGATCAATCGTTCGATTAACCGAAGATGCGCGCGTTCGCCCGCATCGCAGAACGATATTGCGATACCCGGTGCACCGGCTCTGGCAGTCCGTCCGATACGGTGGACATAGGATTCCGGCTCGTTTGGCAACTCGTAGTTGATGACATGGGTCACATTGTCGACGTCGATGCCGCGTGCGGCAATATCAGTTGCGACAAGAACGCGCGTTCGACCTTTGCGGAGATTCTCCAGGGCGCGCTGTCTCAAATTCTGAGATTTGTTGCCATGGATGGCCTCGGCGCGAATGCCATCTTTGGAAAGCCGCCGCACGACATTGTCCGCGCCTCGCTTTGTGCGGGTAAAGACAATGACTTTTTCCATCTCAGGTTGCTTGAGAAGCTCGGTCAGGCGTTCGCGTTTGGCGGCGGCCGAAAGATGATGGACCTGCTGTTCGATCCGCTCGACGGCGATGCTCTTTGAGGCGATTTCGACCCGCTGGGGCTTGTAGAGGATTTCTTGCGCCAGCTTGGCAACCTCGGACGGCATGCTCGCCGAAAACAAGAGCGTATGTCGCTCTTGCGGCAGCATCGCGACGATTTTCCGTACATCACGAATGAAACCCATGTCGAACATGCGGTCTGCTTCGTCGAGGATGAGATAATTGCACTGTGAGAGCTGCACATGCCGCTGGTTCACCAGATCGAGAAGCCGGCCAGGTGTTGCAACGAGTATATCGACGCCGCGTTTGAGGGCTTGAATCTGCGGGCCGCGCGAAACACCACCCATCACAACGGCCTGGCGTATCCGCATATGCCGAGAATAGACCCTGATATTATCGGAAATCTGCAGAGCAAGTTCCCGAGTAGGGGCGAGGATGAGTGCGCGTGTCGTTTTTGGCGATGCCGAATTACCGTCCTGATCGAGGTTCTGGAGCAGCGGAAGCGTGAATGCCGCCGTCTTGCCGGTGCCTGTCTGGGCAATGCCCAGGAGGTCCATGCCGTCTAACAGGAGTGGGATGGCGCGTCGTTGGATCGGCGTGGGTGTACTGTACTGCGCGTTCTTAAGCGCGCGGAGAAGCCGCTCGGTAAGGCCGAGTTCGGCAAAATCTGAAACTGTCACTGATAAGTGTTCCTTGTCGCGAGAACCGCCACGCGCAAAAGCGCACGACCGGTGGCCGCCGTGTCATTCTTATCCACGCGCACCTGGATCAGACGGGTTTTTGGGTAATGCGCTTCGAGATAATAACGCCAGGAAAACAAGGGGCGAATCGCGCGATCTCGAGACAATCTGTTGATCAAATGCGCTTTCATGCGTCCAAAGTCAAGCAAGACCAGCAGGATAGCTAACGCTCGTTTAGTGTGTCGCCGCCGTCAGACTCGTTCAGATTGTGGTCCTGAAGAGCTCTGGTTTGTCTCGATCGGGATTGCACTCAACCGCGCTCCAATCGATTCCAAGAACACCGCATGTGCCCGATCGACAATTTCTTCCATCGAAGGCGACTCTGGGAACATGGATGTCGCACGAGCCAGGATCTCATGTCGGGTTGGCAGGTGCGGGAGGTTCATGGACGATATCGTTTCGGAAGCCCGGTCCCGGGCTTCGGCGAGTCTTTTTTGAAGATCTGAGAGTTTGGGACCGTTGACCGCATTCGCAATAGCGGTAACGACGAGATCGGGGTCGAAGCTATCGGCAAGCTGAGTGGCTGCCTTTTCGATCACAGCGGAACCGAGTCGGCGCTCGTTGCGACGCACGGACAATGGCGGAGATTTTAAATCCCAAACAAGGCCGACCCACGAGAGCATCTTCAGTATGTAGAAGGTCATATCGATCTCCCACCATCGAAAGCCTTGTCGCACGCTGCTCTGATAGGCGTGGTGATTATTGTGCCAACCCTCGCCCATGGTGAAAAAGGCCAGAAGCCAGTTATTTCGCGAGTCGTCGCCCGTTACATAGCGCTGCTTTCCGTGAACATGGGCCAGTGAGTTGATGCAGAAGGTTCCGTGATAGACGAGAACCGTGCTCCAGAAGAAGCCAACGATCAGGCCTGACCAACCATCGATCGCAAAACAGAGCAATGCGAGCAGGACGGCGGGAACAAGTTCGTATTTATGCAGCCACATCAACTCCGGGTATTTTGCAAAATCCGGGATCTTGGAAAGATCAGCGGTCTCGTGCTTGCGCGCGAAGATCCACCCCATGTGGCTGTATATGAATCCTTTGTGGCGGGGCGAGTGAACATCGTTGCTGGTATCGGAGTACTGATGGTGGTGGCGATGTTTCGACGCCCACCATAGGACGCTCTTCTGCGTCGTGCTTTGCGAAAGCACGGCGAGAAAAAACTGGAAAGCCCGGCTGGTGCGATAGGCGCGATGCGAAAAGTAGCGATGATACCCGGCACCGATGCCAAATATGCGCAACCAGTAGAGGACCACACACATCACAATCGATTCGATGGTCACACCGGTCCATATGGCGGCAAAGCAAGCCAGATGGGTCAGCACGAATGGAATCGTCGATGGGTATATGATGTCGTCGTGTTCGATAACGGGAGATTTGTCTTGGGAATGGGTCTGGCCGTTCACTGCAAGCATTCTTCACTTTTTGGAGCGAAGCACTGCGTGCGCCGCACTCGATCGAAAGAGGGACGTTGCCCGGATCGAAACAGACGTGCCGCATTCATGGAGCAGACTGCCGCAGAGTCGACTCCGTCAGGTTTGAGGAGCAGCCGCCCCGCTTTCAAGCCAAACACCGGTGTACGATCTATAAGCTTCAAGGAGATTGACTGCAAGGTGACAGAAGGTCTGCATTGGCTTTTGTCCTTGCCCTTACAGGATGATGCTGAAAGCTCAGAAGGAGGATGTTTCCAATGACCGCGCCAAAGGATCTACCCTACACAATATCAGGCCGGGAGCTCGTTACGGAGGCTGATGGGTTGAGGGTTCAGATCCTGGGTCTTGCGCCAGGGGAGAAGATACCCTGGCACTATCATTCCGTTGTTTCAGACATATTCGTCGGATTGGAGGGGACGACGGTTATTGAGACCCGCGCACCTCGTGCCCGGCATGAACTGCCGCCAGGTGGGCATTGTGTCGTTCCACCGGGAACAGCGCACGAGGTCACAGGCAAAGATGGTGGCGCCTGCCGCTTCACGATTGTTCAGGGAATCGGTGAGCACGACTTCAAACCGGTGGGCGGTGTGGGGCGCTGAAGCTGACGGCGATCAAGAACCCGGCATAGGCACTGGTGCATGCTGGCACTCGATCCTATTTGGAGAGAATTGCCAAGAGGATGTGAATGCCAACACGGCGCGAGTTTCTGACAAAATCCGGAGTGGTCATAGCGTCAGCGGCAGTCGCTGGGTGTTCATATGATCAATCGGCTTATGTTGAGGCCGTTACCGATCAAATGCGCCCGCTCCCTGATAGTGCCACTGTTCGTGACCTGGTTCGCTATGCGACATTGGCAGCCAATGGTCACAACACACAGCCTTGGAAATTCCGGGCAAACGAAGGTGCTGTCCAGATTGCTCCCGACCTGACACGGCGGACGCCAGTGGTAGATCCCGACGATCACCATCTGATCGCCAGCCTCGGGTGTGCCGCGGAAAATCTGCGCCTCGCAGCAAGAGCGCGTGGTCGGTCCGGCGAAATCCGGATCACGGATACGTCGGATTTTCTTGTTGACGTCGAGCTGGGACCGGCTCCGGTGAAAGAGACCCCATTGTTCCGGGCAATACCGGATCGCCAGTGCACCCGCGTGAAATATGATGGCCGACCGGCACCGGCGGAAGTGCTTTTGCGACTAGATGCGGCGGCCAATAGTTATGGCGTCGAAACCCGCATGATTACGGAAAAATCGACGATTGAGGCCATTCTCTCGCTTGTCGTCGACGGCAACACACGCCAGTTGACGGACGTCGCCTTTGTCTCTGAGTTGAAAGACTGGATACGCTTCAATGCCGATGCCGCTTTGGCTTCGCGAGACGGTCTGTACACGGCAACGTCCGCCAATCCAACCATGCCGAGCTGGCTCGGCAAAACGCTATTCGACCTATTTCTTTCTCCTCAATCGGAGAATGACAAATATGCGGAGCAGATAAGGTCCTCTGCGGGGGTCGCCGTATTCACGGCGAAAACAAATGACAAGGAAGGCTGGTTCAACGCCGGCCGCGCGTTTCAATATTTCGCGTTACAGGCGACGGTCGATGGTTTGAAGCTGGCTTTTGTCAATCAGGCAGTGGAAGTCGTAGAAATGCGCCGCAAGCTGCAGACGCTTCTTGGCATCGATG
This sequence comes from Methyloligellaceae bacterium, assembly GCA_965227905.1. Taxonomy (GTDB): domain Bacteria; phylum Pseudomonadota; class Alphaproteobacteria; order Rhizobiales; family Methyloligellaceae; genus CBDDHT01. The sequence continues at coordinate 5,993,877 of OZ245780.1, read as the reverse complement.
AGCGGCGGCCCAACTTCGTCGTCCGGTTCGGTTATGGCCCGATCATGCCAAGATCTCTCCGCCGGCCGGTTGCCGATGTCATGGTTTGAAGCTGAGAAAAAGCATGCCCAACGACAGATTTTGTCTAACCGGGCGTTGTCAGTGCTTTCAATTCTCGCAGGGCGTCTCTTGCCAGCCCTGAGGTAAGGTCGGCTGAAGTTGTTTCTCGACACAGACGCGCGCCTTGTCCGGACCAAAGCGATGAGAATGCGTGGTCGCCTTTTTCTTCAGCCTTGGCTTTGAGGGGGGCAAGCGCTCCGCCAGCCGTCGGGAATGCGGGCGCAAGATCCGACATTGGTCCGATGTCGCGCATGATTCTGTTCATCATGCCCCGGGCAGGACGACCGGAAAACACGTTGGTCAAGGCGGTAGCATCGCTGCGAGGGGCCGCTAATTCGGCTCTGTGCAGATCGGTGATCGTCGATTCGGGCGTCGAGAGATAGGCTGTACCGATCTGAACGCCAGAAGCGCCGAGCGCAAAGGCTGCCGCAATTCCGCGACCATCGGCGATTCCGCCGGCAGCGATCACGGGGACCGCAACGCTATCGACGATCTGTGGTACGAGCGCAAAGGTACCGATCTGCGTAGAGATCTTGTCGGATAAGAACATGCCGCGATGCCCCCCGGCCTCCGATCCCTGCGCAATGATCGCATCGCATCCCTCTTTCTCAAGCCAGATCGCTTCCTCGACTGTCGTGGCAGAAGCAATGGCCCGGCAACCCGCATCTTTCACTCTCTTGAAGAGTTTTTTCGAAGGCAGTCCGAAGTGAAAGCTGACGACGGCAGGTTTGTGTTCCTCCATGAGCTCGCACATGGCCTCGTGGAATGGTGCGCGAGCGACCCCACCGACCGATTCAGGCTGTGTCAGCCCTAGCTCGGAGTAGTAGGGTGCCAGATGCTCAAGCCATCGCATCTGCGCTTCGGCATCGGCATCCGGCGGTGTATGGCAGAAGAAATTGACATTGAATGGTTTGGCTGTGCGCTGACGAATTATGCCTATCTCTGCGCCAGCTTTCGCAACGTCGAGCATTGCGCAAGGCAAGGAGCCGAGGCCGCCGGCTTCACTGACGGCAATGACCATATCGGAACCATTGGCACCGGCCATGGGTGCCTGAATGATTGGCGTCTCGATACCAAACAGCTCGAGCAGATCATGGCGAGGCCACATAGGGTGATTTCCTTCTCTTCACGGTATCCAGCTGTCGGTTATCAGACCCACCTGAAACGCAGGCGGGCGGATGCACCATGGACACGATCCTATTGGACATGGCAGAGGGAGAAAAATGAAGAAATAAGCTGGCCGCCATCACTCACGCAGATGGTTCGCTTGCGTGAAACGTGTCCTGCGCTTGATTTCCTGTAGCGTAGGAGGCAAACGCAGCACTGAGTGTTCTGCAAATTCGCGCTTGTGAGGAAACAATCGAATGAGAAATGACCGGTTCGGCGTTGCGGTCATCCGCGGGGATGGCATCGGTGCAGATGTCGTTGATGCAACGATTGCCATTATGGAAGCCGCTCGAAAAAAGGTTGGTGGTTTCACGCTCGACTATGAAGATTTGCTGGCCGGAGCCGCATATTTTGCTGAGACCGGTGTCGACATCGCACCGGGTGCCGAGGAGGCCGCTGCAGCGGCAGACGCCATCCTTCTCGGAGCAATAGGCCTGCCTTCAATACGGCATGCCGACGGAACCGAAATCTCGCCGCATCTCAGACTTCGGGATCAGTTCCAGCTCTATGCGGGCGTGCGGCCTGTCAAGCAGTATCCCAATGCGCCACAGCGTCTTGCGGACCCGCGCGCAGCCAATGTGGACTTCATCGTGTTGCGCGAGTCGACCGAAGGACTCTTCTATTCAGCCGCAGCGCATAATCGCGGCGAGGATTTTGGAAAGGACGACGTCAGAGACACCTTGCGCATCACCCGTGCGACAACCGAAAAGCTCCATGATTTCGCGTTCGGCCTGGCTCGGAAAAGGAAGGCGCGTGGTCACAAGGGGATGGTGACCTGCGTCGACAAAGCGAATGTCTTTCGCTCGATGGCATTCTTCCGAGAGATCTTCGACGAACGCGCCGCCGCAGCGCCGGATATTGAGAGCGGCCACAGCTATGTCGATGCCATGGCGCTCGATCTGGTTCGCAAGCCCTGGGACTACGACGTCCTCGTCATGGAGAATATGTTCGGCGATATTCTCTCTGATCTTGGTGGAGGATTGGTTGGCGGCATGGGGATCGCGCCTTGTGGCGAGATCGGCGATAGCCATGCACTGTTTCAACCGGCGCATGGCAGTGCCCCGGATATCATGGGGCAGGACAAAGCCAATCCGCTGGCGGCAATTCTCAGTGGCGCAATGCTGCTTGATTATTTGGCGGACCGATCGGGCAATAATGCACTCGCGGTTGCTGCAGAACTCATCGATCAGTCGGTGGACCGCGGGTTTGCAGCCAAACGTATTCGCCCCATGGAGTTCGGAGGAGATCAGGGCACGAAGGACCTGACGACCGAACTACTGGCAATTCTTGATGAAAGCGACTAGAGCCGCCTGCGTGCGATCCAAAATCGTTGTGGAGCCAACGGAAGGCTGCAAAGGACATAGTGCAAGGGAAATCGATGGCAATTCTACTAGGCGCCATTGCAGATGATTTTACCGGCGCAACCGATCTTGCCAATACGCTTGTTCAGCAGGGCATGCGCGCTGTTCAACTCATAGGCGTACCTGACGAGAAACAGCAGATCGGTGATGCGGATGCTGTGGTCGTTGCGCTCAAGTCGCGCTCAACGCCGGTTGAGCAGGCCGTTAGCGACTCGATCGCCGCACTCGATTGGTTGCGTGGGAAAGGGGCTCAGCAGATCTTCTTCAAATATTGCTCGACATTCGATTCAACGCCAAATGGCAATATCGGTCCGGTTTCCGATGCACTGATGCAGGCATTGGATACCGATCTTGCTGTCGTCTGCCCGGCATTTCCGACCAATCATCGTACCATCTATCAGGGACATCTGTTCGTTAAGGACCAACTGCTGTCCGACTCGCCGATGAAGGATCATCCGCTTAATCCGATGCGGGATTCAAGCTTGCTCCGGTTGATGACCTCGCAGTGTCAAAAGAAAGTGGGACTCGTCCCGTTTGAGACCATATCGACCGGTGTCGAAGCAACAGCGAAAGCTTTTGAAACGCTCCGCGGCGACGGGGTTTCTTATGTGGTTGCCGACGCCCTGACCGACGCCGACCTTATAACGATTGGCACGGCATCGGCGAGCCATCGCTTGATCACCGGCGGTTCGGGCGTTGCGCTCGGTTTGCCAGATAATTTCAGACGCCAAGGCCGGCTGGGTGAACCGCAGACATCGACACAACCTGAGATCGGCGGCCGCTCGGTCGTGCTTGCGGGCAGTTGCTCCGAGGCAACCCGCGGCCAGATCGCCAGAGCGCGACTGTCATGGCCAAACAAGAAAATCGACGTCCGGCGCATTGCCGCAGGCAGCCCGGTGGCTGAAGAGGTCTTGCAATGGTCGGGCGATGTCGATCAAGCGATCCCAATCTTGATCTATGCTTCGGCGGACCCCGCTGAAGTCGCCAAGAATCAAGAAGAGTTTGGGGCGGCAGCTGCGGGCGAAATGGTCGAACGTGTAATGGGCGAGATCGCGCGCGGACTCATTGAGCAGGATGTTGGTCGGATCATTGTCGCCGGCGGAGAGACCTCTGGAGCCGTCGTGTCGGCACTTGATATCAAGAGCCTCCGAATCGGGCCGGAAATCGATCCTGGCGTGCCGTGGACGGAAACGCTCGACGAGCCAAGACTGGCGCTGGCGCTCAAATCGGGAAACTTCGGCGACGTCGACTTTTTCGAAAAGGCTCTGGAGATGTTCCCATGAGCGAGACGAAAATGCGCGACCGCATCGCAGTGCTAGCGCGATCGATGTATGAGCGTGGGCTGACATTCGGGTCGTCGGGCAATATAAGTGCGCGCGTCGAGGATGGATGGCTGATGACGCCAACCGGTACGTCTATGGGCGAACTCGATCCTGCACGCTTGTCCAAGCTTTCAATCGACGGTCAGTACCTTTCCGGCGATCGGCCGACGAAGGAAGCATTCCTTCATCTCGCAATGTACGAGGAGCGATCGACCTGCGAAGCGGTTGTGCATTTGCACTCGACCCACTCCGTTGCTGTCAGCTGTATGGATGGAATCGATCACGCCAACGTTCTTCCTCCGATAACGGCTTACTATGTCATGCGGATCGGTAAGTTACCGCTGGTGCCGTATTTTCCGCCCGGCGATATCGATCTTGCAAAAGCCGTCCGCGAGATGGCGTCGGACCATCATGCGGTCCTGCTTGCCAACCATGGTCCGGTGGTCGCAGGCAAATCGCTTGAAGATGCCGTTTACGCCACGGAAGAGCTCGAAGAGACTGCCAAGTTGTTCTTGCTCCTGCAGGGACAGAAGACCCGCTTTCTCAACGACGAGCAGGTTAGTGGGCTCGCGAAGCGTTTCGCTCGCTAGCGACTGCTGGGTGATTTGCCGACCAGAACACGCGGTCGACATGCTGATCGGTATCAGTACCAAATTATCTTTATTCGGCCATGAGTTTCTCCGCGTCCGCCGCTCCACGACACCTGTGCGGATGGATTTGGTTGATCTCTCGGTCGGAATAGGATTCGACGCGACATGAATGTCAACGCACTGCCATTCTACGATCAAAGCGATAACAGCACAGGTTGCTGCCCTCGTTTCAAACCGGAAGGCTGGGACGGACAAGACCTCTATTTCGACGAGAAACTGTTTGTCAGAGCAGAAACGAGAAGCCTCCTGCATATCCCAGTGAACATGGGCAGTGTCTTCAGCAGCACGTTGGGTGAAATCGAAGCAGTCAAAGCATTCGACCCATCCCAGACAATCGTCTTGAGCCGTGATCTCTCATCGTGGTCAGCAGAACATTTCTTCGCCGTCAGCAAACACGTTGCCGGACAGGAGATGACGCGCCTGTCTGGACACTTCGTCACGAAGGTTTTTGAGGGGCCCTATCGAGATGTTCCCAGATGGCAGGATGAGATGGAGAAATCTATCGAGCAAAGCGGGAAAAAAGCAGGCCGCGTGTTCTTCTTCTACACAACCTGCCCTGGATGCGCCAAGGCTTACGGTGAAAACTATGTGGTAGGGATCGCCGAGATAGAGAGCTGATTTGCTGCGATCCCCCTCCGCGAAGAGCATGCCTCGCAGAGGGGCAACATCAGCAAGTTCGTCTCTATTTTTGCACCTGCAGAGCGGCGGCAGACTTGGCGAACCGCGCCAGATTGACGAACTCGGCGCGATAACCGAACACATCCTTGCCCTTGGCGTTTTGTGCAAGTGCTATGACATCGTCATAGGAAAACGTACTGGTGTATCGACCGCCACGAAGCAGTTGCCCAAAGGCTGCAACGGATGCTGCAAATCTCGACTCTTGAGGGGCCGCATCGATTGATTTGACGATCTGCTCGCGTTTGATAGGGGTCGTAACGAGTTTGCTGGTATCGGACTCGGGCAGCTTGTAACGAATTTTCAGAAAGGCATATTCGCTCGTTCCAGTCTTTGCCTCTTTCTGCTCGGCCTCAGATGCACCGTAGCGCAGATCATCAACCAGCCGCGCGTTGGAATCCTTAGGCGTGATCTCATAGAGCGCAGTGACGGTGTGCCCCGATCCGATATCGCCTGCGTCCACTTTGTCATTGTTGAAATCCTCACGCTTGAGCACCCGCGTTTCATATCCGATCAACCGATATTCGGAGACGGTTGCGGGATTGAACTCCATCTGAATCTTGACGTCCTTGGCGATGGTGAACAGCGTGCCGCTCGTTTCCTCGACCAGCACTTTGCGTGCTTCGTTCAAGGTATCGATGTAGGCGGCGGTTCCATTGCCGTTTTGAGCAAGCGTTTGCATCAAATGGTCATTGTAGTTTCCGCGGCCGAAGCCGAGGACCGACAGAAAGATCCCCGACTTCCGTTTGCGCTCGATGAAGCTCTTGAGTTCGTCGGGATTGCGAATGCCGACATTGAAGTCGCCATCTGTTGCCAGGATGACCCGGTTTACCGCCTCCTTATCAAATGTCTGTTCGGCCAGTTGATAAGCCTGCCTGATTCCTTCTCCGCCCGCTGTCGAACCACCGGCATGAAGGTTGTTTAATGCACCAAGGATTCTTGATTTGTCTTTGGCCTTTGTCGGCTGAAGCACTGTTCCGGCACGGCCGGCATAGGTCACGATAGACACGGTATCGTCGGCGTCGAGTCTCTCGAGGAGAAGCTTCATGGCGTTCCGGAGGAGCGGAAGCTTGTTAGGTGCGTTCATCGAGCCCGATGTGTCGAGTAGAAACACCAAGTTTGCACGCGGGCGTTGATCAGCCTGCAACTCATAACCCTTGATGCCCACATGGATGAGCTTTGTACCTGCATTCCAAGGCGTCGGCATAACCGTGACCGATGACTTGAAAGGCACAGACTGATCAGTGGGTGCCTCATAGTCGTATGGGAAATAATTGATCAACTCCTCGACGCGGACGGCATCCTTCTGAGGCAGAACGTTTCGGTTTAGCGAACTCCGTACAAATGCGTAGGACGCCGTATCGACATCGATGGAGAACGTCGAAACCGGGTCTTCCGCCACAACTTTCAGAGAGTTCGTTTCGAACGCGGTGAACCGATCCCGGCCCTGTTCCTGCATTCCTCCTGCGAAGGGAGCGTCGGCCGGTCTTGGGGCGGGTTGAACCGCGGGTTGCTTCAATTCAGCAACGCGACCATCTGCAAAAAGCTTCGATTTGGAAGGTGCTTGCTTGCCGCGTACCCTGTAGCCGCTTTCAGCCGCTGGTGCTTCTGTAGAAGATCGGGGGACGGGTGCAACTGCAATTTGCCGTTGGACTCTTCCAAGATTGTTGAAGGCTTCAGCGTCTTCTTCATTTGCAATCCGCTGCTGTTTGACGGCCGTGTCTTTCTTGTCGTCGAGTCTCTTCTCCTCACGTTTGGTCGCGAAGGTGTCCAATTGTTTCGTCTCCGGTGCGGGACGCGTGAATTCCCAGAAGGGATTTTGGAGAACAGCATTGGTGCTGAGAACTGCGAGTGCCAGGACTGCAAAGCTGGCTGTTCCCATAAGTGCAGGCGATAGTCTCATCGGTCGTCTCCCGAAAATCGTCGTGAAAAAACCCCCGGCTTGTTCTTTCAGACGATCGTCGGCATGTTTTCCTTGGCTCGCATCGAGATTTTTTTTCTCAAATGCGCTGACGGCTTGTGCGATAGCGCGCTGCTTTTCGGCATCATCGGGCTTGGGCCTCGAATGGCGAGCGAGCGCCTCTCTCAATTCTTCGAGTTCATCCGTCATGGAACGTATCCACTAACTCTTTGAGTTTCTTGCGGACTTTGTGCATCCGCCAGGACACCGTGCTCTCAGCGCATCCAAGAGCGCGTGCTGCATCCGCATGATTCAAGTCTTCGCCAAGAACGAGTAGGGCTGTCTCACGCAACTGAGGCGGTAGCCCTTGGACTGTCTCGTTCAGCCAGTCGCGCCGCTCCGCAGTGTGACGTGTATCCGCGGCATCACGCTCACGGAAAACGGCATAATTGTCTTGCAGCGTGTGAACGGTCTTCTGCCGCCGGGCAAAGTCACGGCAGGCATTGATGACGACCCTGTATAGCCAGGTCGAAAACTGGCTCTTACCACGGAACGACGTAATCTTGTCGGCGAGTGACAGGCAGACATCCTGCGTAATATCGGCGCCGTCCGCTTCGTTTCCCGTGAAGCGGACCGCGATGCGATAGACGGTATCGTAGTGCCGTTCCAGGATTTCCTGGAACGCTGCTTTGTCGCCGTTGCCGGCGCGTCTGGCCAATTCGAGGTCCGTCATGACGCCCATACTTTAAGCCTTAGACGCGTGCGCGAACGGTTTCCTTGGTCTCCGGAACAAAAATTTTTCGATGGATTATGCCCGAGCGGCGAAAGACGGGCGCTATGCTCGGTCTCGACCGGCCTTTAACTGCTCTTCGACAGATGCATTTCGCTCTAATTGACCGTGAACTCGATGCGGCGGTTTTTGGCGCGACCGGCTGCCGAACTATTGTCGGCTATTGGCTTTGATTCGCCGTACCCGACGGCACTAAGGCGCGTTCCATCGACGCCGGCCGACACGAAGTAATCCATAACGGCCTGAGCGCGCTTGAGTGACAATCGCTGATTACCATCCGCCGAACCGCTGGCGTCCGTATGGCCTTCGACGGCAATTTTGACCGTTTTGCATGACTTGGCGGCCTCGACCAGCTTGTTCAGGGTCGACAATGCCCGCTTATCAATCTCGGCACGCCCGATCCTGAAACGGATAATCCCCTTCGATGCGATGCCATCGAGTTTTTGCTCGCAGGCATCGGCGATCGCTTTGCGTTTGGACTCTGCCTCGGCGGCCAATCGTGCCTTTTCCTCAGCCATACGCTTTGCTTCGGCTTCGGCCTTCAGGCGGGCAGCCTCTTCTGCCTTGCGTTTGGCTTCAGCTTCGGCAGCCAATCGCGCCTTCTCCTCAGCCATACGCTTTGCTTCGGCTTCGGCCTTCAGGCGAGCGGCTTCTTCTGCCTTGCGTTTGGCTTCAGCTTCGGCAGCCAATCGTGCCGTCTCCTCAGCCATGCGCTTCGCTTCGGCTTCGGCCTTCAGGCGGGCAGCTTCCTCGGCCTTGCGTTTGGCTTCGGCCTCGGCGGCTAGTCGTGCCTTCTCCTCAGCTATGCGCTTCGCCTCGGCTTCGGCCTTCAGGCGGGCAGCTTCCTCGGCCTTGCGTTTGGCTTCGGCCTCGGCGGCTAGTCGTGCCTTCTCCTCAGCCATGCGCTTTGCTTCGGCTTCGGCCTTCAGGCGGGCAGTTTCCTCGGCCTTGCGTTTGGCTTCAGCTTCGGCAGCCAATCGCGCCTTCTCCTCAGCCATACGCTTCGCTTCGGCTTCGGCCTTCAGGCGGGCAGTTTCCTCGGCCTTGCGTTTGGCTTCAGCTTCGGCAGCCAATCGCGCCTTCTCCTCAGCCATACGCTTCGCTTCGGCTTCGGCCTTCAGGCGAGCGGCTTCTTCTGCCTTGCGTTTGGCTTCAGCTTCGGCAGCCAATCGCGCCTTTTCTTCAGCCATGCGCTTCGCCTCGGCTTCAGCCTTCAGGCGGGCAGCTTCCTCGGCCTTGCGTTTGGCTTCAGCTTCGGCAGCCAATCGCGCTTTTTCCTCAGCCATACGCTTTGCTTCGGCTTCGGCCTTCAGGCGGGCAGCTTCCTCGGCCTTGCGTTTGGCTTCAGCTTCGGCAGCCAATCGCGCCTTTTCTTCGGCCATGCGCTTCGCCTCGGCTTCGGCCTTCAGGCGGGCAGCTTCCTCGGCCTTGCGTTTGGCTTCAGCTTCGGCTGCCTTTTTCTCTGCTTCGTCTGCCGCAGCTTCGACTTCTGCTCTTTTGTCGGCCTTGGATTGATTCATGCGCTCTGTGAAGCAATCGGCGAGGATACGCCAGCTTGGCTCAAGAGGTGCTTTGAAGGCCGTCAGGCAGCCTCGGCGCCACTCCTCAGGGAGGAACTTCCACGATGCGACAATCTCTTGCCGCGCTACACCTTCGTAGAGTCGGCATTGACCAGCAGCGCTATCGCGCGCGCAGATGGCCGCTATCGACCAGTCGGGAAGAGTTTGAGCAGTTGCTGACGTGCTACCACCAAGAACGCCTGCAATCAGTATGGCGACACGAGCAGAGTTCATGGTCGTTTCCTTCCTCAGGGCCTTGGCCCAGTCCCAAATATTGCTGTCTCGAACCCATTCTCTAGGCTTGGATCCTACGTCGAAGTCAACCGAAACCAAAGAATGGCTTGGTCAGGACCGAATTGAAAGTGCGTTCAATGTTTGGGTGGAATACCGACCAAAGACCCTCTGTATTGCTACGATTGCTCGGCAGACAAGACTTTCTGGACGGCCTCGCGTTCTTTCATGCGGCCCATATGCTCATGGACTTTGGGGAACTTTGTTGAATCGACACCATCGCCCTCTAGCCAGCTGGCAATGGTAAAGAGATAGGCGTCGGCAATCGAGTAGGCCTCGCCCATGACCCATGGGCCTTTGAACATCTCGCTCTCGATGAGATCAAAGCAGGCGCCCATTGTCATCGGGACCTTCTGTTTCATATCTGCCAGCGAGTTCGCCTCGTCAGCCCATCTGCTTCCGCGCATTTTATGAGCATGAGCGACATGGACGGTGGAGCACAGGTAGCTGTTGAATGCCTGAATTTCCGCGAACGCAAACGGATCGCCCAGTGGTGCGAGATTGGCGTCCGGGTAGGTTTGCGCGATGTATGCGAGGATGGCGGGCGTCTCGGTCAGAGTACCGCGGTCCGTTATCAGTGCCGGAACGCGGCCTTTCGGATTGACGGCTAGATATTCCGGCTGTGTCTGTTGACCTGAACCGAAGTCGAGCCTGGTTGCCTCAAATGACTGGCCCGTTTCCTCCAGTGCAATATGAGAGGCCCGAGCACAGGTTCCTGGTGCATAGAACAGTTTTAGCATCGAAGATGATCCCTTTTCCCGGATTTGCTGAACGAATCCGTAGCCTGAATTCTGGCCGCAAGTTTTAGATCAAGGGGTCAGGCTGGACCACCCTCTCTGTGGCATAGGTCAATTCCGGCCGATGCGTGCTGAAAGAATGCATGAAAACAGGCTGTCAATTGAGCAACCCTGCCGCGCGAACCATCGGTTTCGAAAGAAGTGCATATCCCAAAAAAGAAGAAGCCGGCCCCTTTCGGGACCGGCTTCGTGTTTGTGTCAGACTGTTGTCGGTTTGATCAGAATTTGATCTTTGCGCCGACTTGGATCTGGAACTGCTCTTCGAGAACCAGGCCACCCGTCTGGAAGTTCTGGTTTGTCGCGCCAGAGGAGATGCCCTGGACCGAAGGATCGAATTGCCGGAAGCTCGTCCACAGTTGCATGGCTGCTTTGTCGATGTCCTGCACCAGACCGAAGCCCCAAGATGTCAACTCGGTATCGGTGATCTCGAAGGTGTTACCAGCCTGTCCGAGGTTGGTAAGGCTTCGACCTATACCAGCATCATCTGCTTCCTGATACTCGCCGTAGATGGTCGTGGCGCCGAGTTCCCGGAACAGCATGCGACGTTTGATACCAGCCTGGATGTACCATGTCGTCTGGTCTGGAAGGGATGTCCTGCCGCTGAGTGTGGTTGGTATAGTCTGGTTGTTGAACTGATCGCGCGCACCGCCGAAATAGGTATAGAGACCGGTCGGCGTATGCATGATCGAGACCGAACCCGTGAGGCGCTCGAAGTCCGTTGCGACCTGACGGCAAGGACCGGTGGTAGCACCGAAGCCGTTCGTGCCGGCAAAGCCTGCACCGCAACCGCGCATATCGCCATCTTCGTCTTCGTCCGTATCCCAACTATAGCCGATGCCACCGACAACCCGGATCGAGTTCCACTCCTTCTTGTAGCGGACCGCGACGTCGGCGAGGTCGTCTTCACCCCAGGAGGCGGAGAACACGAAGCCGGCCAATGACGGCGTGTCATAGCGAATGACGTTGGCGCGGCGTGTGTCCTGAAAGCGTCTCAGGTCGCCAAGTCTCAGATTGACTAAGCCACCAGCGCCCGTCACACCGGAAAGCCGATTGTACATGCCCATGCCCGTAAGCATCGTGGCGTCGACATTCGGTGTGCCGGCAATATTTAGGAGTAAAATATCGTCCGTGGCGGGTGAGTAACGGCCCATCCACAAGGTGCCAAGACGATCGCTCTTCAAGTACACAGCCATCTTACGACCTTCGAGTGCACCGTCGCCGTTCTCGGTTGGACGGTCATCCGACTTCTGGTCGACACTGCTCGAGCGGCCGCTTTCGACCTCGATTTCGATCAAGAAGCCAGCTGACCAGCCGGGCTTGAACTTCGCAGAACCCGTGAAACGGAAACGCGTTGAGCTTTCCGTGTTGTCTGTGATGTATGCGTCCGTGTCGTCCCCATCATCCCAGATGATCAAAACCTTGTTCACCTGACCCGAAAGCTTGACGGAAACCTTCCGATTTCCCTTGCGGACCGTCGTTGCTTCGAGTTCGGCAACGCGTTCTTCGAGGTCGGCGCAGCAATCGCCGCCCAAATCAGCTGCTTGAGCTGGTGTCAGGGCAATCCCGCCCATCATCAATCCGGCTACTGCCGTTGCTGTTAGAATGTTACGCATTGGATTGTCCCCCAATCACCGTAAGTGCCAATTTCATCATCCGAGAACCACTTAGACGCAGGCTCATTAGGATTGCCAGTCAAATCGCAACCTCTGTTGTAATTTTGTCTGCGTGTCTGTGGCAGAAGCGCAACATCGCCTCGGATCCCATCCCAAGTGCAGGCGTTCTGGGGTTAATAGACGGCCAAATCGTGTCGATCGGAACCAAATCCCTCTTTTTTGGTTATGGATTCCTTGCACTTTCAGCGAATCGGTTCGAAACGACGCAAATACCTGTTCGGATCCCTCGTCCGCCGTGGCGGAAATGCCGAATCAGACTTTGCGGAGTTCCGGCAAGAGTTCGGTGGAGAACAGGCGCATTGCTTCCTTAACAGGTTGGACAGGCATTCCAGCCCAGTGCGAGCGGACAACGAGATGGTTGATTCCAAGCGTCTCCCAATAGGGCTTGAGCTGTTCGTAACACTCCTCCGGGGAACCGAGCACGAATCGGTTGGCAAACAGATCCTCCGGAGATTGGTCGAAAGTTTCGCCCTTCGGCATAACCTTATCCTGCCCCCATTTGGCGTAGTCCTGATATTTGCCGAACAGGTAGGGACCGGCGATGTCGATAGCTGTCTCACGATCTTTCGCGCAGAATATCTCTTTGATTGCCGGGAGTTCGCAGTCCTGTGATTTGCCATGGCGGTCGAGTTCAGCGCGATAGAGCGCGACATGGCGGGCAATCGTTTCCAGCTTGGAATGGGGGTTGATGAACCAGGCATCTCCCATGCGGGCCGCACGCGCAACGGCTTTGTCGTTGTTTGCGGCGATCCAGATCGGAGGGCGGGGTTTCTGTACGGGACGAATGTTCATGCGAACTCGGTCGAGTTTGCACATCGGCCCTTCATAAGACACTTCGTCTTCGGTCCACAGGCGCTGTACCAGTTTCAGGTATTCCTCAAATCTCTTGGCGCGCTGACCTCGCGGAACATTGAAAGCATCGAACTCGACATCCCGGTATCCCAGGCCGACGCCGAAAACAAAATTGCCACGTGCAATAACATCCAATGAGGCCACCGTCTCAGCCGTGCAGACCGGATTGTGCAGATTGAGCAGAAGAACGCCGAGACCGACCGTCATCTCGCCGGCTTCGGGCACAAGACGCGTTAAGAATGGGACGGTTTGAAGCTGCTTGTTGTTGCCTTCATTGAGATAGTGTTGGCCGGTGAAGAGTGAATCCCACCCATGATCTCTTGCCACATGGACCATCTCTATCTGCTGGTCCAAAGCCTCGACCATATCTGTCTCGAGGGTTTGTTGGTTGGTAAGAAAGAGGCCTACTTTCATGAGGAAACTCGCTTGCGGAAATGTCGATGACTAACAAGCGTTCACCATACGCGATCCAACTGCGGCAGTAACGGCCCTGGTGAAGTGGCCTGCGCTGCAGCTAGGTTGGAGCCAAATAAGTGCAATGACCGGAGATATGGGATCGTGGCATTGGGTCCGTCATTATGGGAAGAACTTCGGCCGGGTTATGGTTATCTATGGCGGCGGTTGACGGGATTTAAGCATGAGAATGAGGAGGACCGGTCGGAAACGATCATGCTCAGCATCTTCCTCGTTACATTCATCCCATGGCTGCCAATCATTTGGATGGCTCACCTGGTGAGGATGCTTCTTCGCCTCATATTGCGGTGATTGAATTTCATTCCGATTGTCAATTGCTTGATTGTCAGGCCCCATCGGCCACGCGAGAATGAGGCAGATCTGGCAGCGCGTGGCCGCCCGACAGTTATCCGTTCCAATGGAGGAAACAGGTATGCCGAAAGTACTACTCTTCGATACGTGGGGAACGCTTGTCGACAATTACTCGATAGCCGACGTCATTGAGCCTTATGTGGGCGAATCCAATATGGCGCAGCAAATCTCCCATGATTGGCGCTTTCAACAGAAATGGGCGATGTTCTATACGACGCTGTCCGACAGCTTCGTGCCGCATCCTAGGCTCAACGAAGCGTGTTTGCGCTGGGCTTGCGACAAGCACGGCGTGCCGTTGACCGATGCTGAAATTACCGAGATCAACAACAACTATCACAAGCTCCGGGCATATCCCGATGTTCTCGGCGCTCTCAAGTCGCTCAAGGAACAGGGACTGATCCTCAAGATCGTCGCAAATCCGACGAAAAAGATGATCGAAGATCATTCGGCGTATGCTGGAACAGCCGAATATATCGACGAAATCATCTCATCAGGCGAAGAGGCACAGGCGTTCAAGCCGTCACCGAAGGTCTATCAGCTTGGTATGGAACGTGCCGGTTGTGCCAAGGAAGACATCCTCTGGGTCACGGGGCACTTCTGGGAGATCGTTGGTGCAGTGCGCCAGGGTTTGAATTGCGCCTGGACAAACCGTGCCTGGCAGCCACAGCTGCAGATCGGTGTCGAGCCGACCTATAACGTGAAGAGTCTGCAAGAGCTTGCAGACATTCTTGCCAAAGAAAAGGCAGAACGCACGGCTGCAGAATAAGGCGGGCAGAATTTCAGGGCCGAGCGTCGTAATCGACGCTCGGCCTTTTTTTATTTTTTGCACCGAGTGCCAACGGTCACGTCGTCTCAAACTCGGGATTGTCGCCAACGTCCTTTAGCTGAGAGCGGGGCACCAGAATGTAGCGGCCCATGGCCTTCATCATTTTGTCGTCGCTTGCCAGACAAATCTCCCGCAGCGCCCAAAACGCCTTGCCGGCTGCGGTCTCGTTCCAGAACCATTCCGAAAGTGCACTCGATGCCAATCCGGTTTGGCCGGGTTGCATCGTGACCGCCTCGGAATAAAAGGCGCGCATGTCTTCGCACGCAAGCTTCAGTGTTTCCCCCGGTTCCAGATCATCGCGCGGATTTGCGGGCTCAATGCCATCGACAAGACCGGCGATAAAGATGGCAATCGTCTTCATGTCGAGATTACTTGCACCGACAGTTGTCCGGCCACGCTGCTCGAGACCCAGCTTGTACCACTGATCCAGACGGCCAATCTCCCGCAGAAGTGCCTGTTCGGTTGTCTCTTTGTCCAACGCTGGAGCAGGAAAAGACACCGTACAGGCCATACCTTCGTCCGGATCGTTGCCGGACGAGGAGGCATCTTCTGGATAATCGTCGAGAATCGGGCCTGACTCTCTCTCGAACAAATCCAATACTGTACGAAGAACGCGTGTCTGAAAATCCGGATCCCCCGGCACGCCCAGAGGGCGGCCCAGCTCAAAGGGGACCCAAAGCGCACGCGGAGGCCGCGTGATCTCTGTATGCAGACGAACGAGACTGATACCGGCGGTCGGTAGCCCTTCGTCCTCAAAATAGTGTGCGAGCGCGCCCACGGCGCGCGAACAGCGCGGTCAGACCGGTACGAGAAGGACCGCGTCGACCGCGTCTCCCTTGAGGAGGCCGGCGACATGCCGCGCGGCAGGTTCCATATCTCGAGGGTCGGTCGCGCCCATGAAGGCATAATGATAATCGGCAACGGAACCGATGATCCCTTCGTCCGCGAGCTCTTTCAAGCGATCGATGGGAAACACCACATTGAGATCCTGCTGGAAGGCCGATCGATCGAAATTGACCGAGATGTGGCTCATCACCAGATCTCCCGCATCGATATCGCCGGGGATAACACGGAAATCGGCGGAATCTTCCATAAATGCGTCATCGCCACGTCTTTGAAGCCCGGCTGTTGTGATGATTGCGACTCGCCGCTTGCTGAGTGGTGGGCCGGCCACCCAGGGATTGTCCGCAAACTCCGGGCAGGGAAGATTACCCAGATAGTCTTGATCCCACTTCGGCATGTCTTCCAGGCGTGCCATATCCATCCTCAACAATTCGCTGACCGGGGGTAACCATCTCACGCTTTGTGACATGCGACAGTCAAGGAGTTGACTGATTGTGAGGACGTAGTCTGCTTGACCCATACGACAACCGAGAACTAGCCTGAGCGCGATGGCAAATCCAAACCAATTCAGTAACCTAATGCAAAACCGGTCGCCGTTACCGTCTGTCGACCATGTCTTGCGGCTGGCGGCGCTCGAACCCTTCATCGACGAACATGGTCGGGCTGCTGTGCTCGATTCAGTTCGTTCGGTGCTTTCGGAATTGCGTAAGGAGGGTGGACACCTTACCGGCGCGAGTGACAGCGATGTCGCCCGTCAAGTTGTGTCACGCCTTGCTCGCGATGCGGTTTCGAGCCTGCGACCCGTTTTTAATCTGACGGGTACGGTGCTGCACACAAATCTTGGCCGTGCCACATTGCCGGAAGAAGCTATCGAAGCGATGGCGGCTGTTGCACGTGCGTCGGCCAATCTCGAATATGACCTCACCAGCGGCCGTCGCGGCGATCGCGATGCGCACACAGAGGAATTGCTCTGCCGCATCACAGGCGCCGAAGCGGCGACCGTCGTCAACAATAACGCGGCCGCTGTCCTATTGGTCCTCAACACCCTGGCGCTCGACCGCGAGGTTCCGGTTTCGCGCGGACAACTGATTGAGATAGGTGGTTCGTTCCGAATGCCGGCAATCATGGCTCGTGCCGGATGTACCTTGCGCGAAGTCGGGACGACCAATCGGACGCATCTTTCAGACTACGCCGATGCGATCGGGCCGGATACGGCACTGATCATGACCGTGCATACAAGCAACTATGTGGTGGACGGATTCACTGCAGAAGTAGCGGAGCGCGAATTGGCCGGTCTTTGTAAAAAAAGCGACATTCCGTTTGTGGTCGATCTTGGCAGTGGCATGCTGGTCGATCTCGCCCGCTATGGCTTGCCGCACGAACCAACTGTTCAAGATGCGCTCAAAGATGGGGCCGATCTTGTAACATTCTCGGGCGACAAGCTTCTCGGCGGGCCGCAGGCTGGCATCATTGTCGGGCGATCCGATCTGATTGCCGAAATCAAGCGGAATCCGATGAAGCGGGCAATGCGCGTCGACAAGATGACGATTGCAGCGCTCGACGCCATTCTGCGCCTCTACACGGATCCCGATCGATTGGCGAGCCGTTTGCCTGCACTCCGGCTGATGACCCGTTCGTTTGAAGAGATTCAATCCCAGGCACGGCGGCTCCTGCCTGCATTGCAAACTGTGTTTGAAGGCCGGGCACTTGTTGAGATTGTCTCCTGCCGTAGTCAGATCGGGAGTGGTGCATTGCCAGTCGACCGTTTGGAAAGTGCCGGTCTCGCAATACGACCAATCGACGGCAAGCGCGGTCGTGGCGCTGCTCCGGAACGTATTGCAGAAAAGTTTCGCGCGCTTCCAATGCCGGTGATCACGCGGGTTGGCGATGGCGCTTGCTTGATGGATCTGCGTTGCCTGGACGATGAAGAAACATTCCTTGCGCAGTTGAGTGACCTGGATTTCAGCGAGGATGCCACACAGTGATTATTGCGACGGCCGGCCATATTGATCACGGCAAGACAGTTCTGGTCCGTGCGCTATCGGGCGTTGATACAGACCGGCTGCCGGAGGAAAAGCAGCGTGGGATGTCCATCGATCTTGGCTATGCCTATCGTCCACTCGGAGAATCCAAAAGCCTTGGATTCGTCGACGTGCCCGGCCACGAGCGTTTCATCGCCAACATGCTGGCAGGCGTGACCGGCATAGACTTTGCCCTTCTGGTTATTGCTGCCGACGATGGTCCGATGCCTCAGACCCGTGAGCATCTTGCAATCCTCGACCTGCTTGGGATCCAAAAGGGTGCCGTGGCAATTACCAAGATCGATCGGGTTGACGACACGCGGCTCAGCGCTGTCGAAGATGAGGTTCAGCAATTGCTTGCCGGCACGAGTCTCGGAAATGTCAGTCTCTTCCCGGTATCTGGAATAACCGGTGCAGGGATCGAAATATTACGCGATCATCTGGACGAAGCTGCTGCCGCCAAAGAAGCGGCGCAGACTGTCGACAAGAACTTCCGTCTTGCCATCGATCGCGCGTTTACGCTTCAGGGAGCGGGGCTTGTTGCGACGGGTACGGTGTTCTCCGGGACAGTCGAGGTTGGCGAAACGCTGATTGTTTCACCTGAAGGATGGCGCGTGCGGGTACGTTCGCTCCATGCGCAAAACCGCGCGGCGGAGCGAGCGGGTGTCGGTGATCGTTGCGCCCTCAATATCACAGGCAATGATCTGCGAAACGTCCAAGTTCGGCGTGGGTCGTGGCTCCTGTCGCAACCCGCCCACGCTCCCACCGCCCGTCTCGACGTTCGGCTTCGGTTGTTGGAGAGCGAAAAGCGCGCGTTACGACATTGGGCGCCCGTGCATGTGCATGTGGGTGCCGAGCATGCAACGGGACGTGTTGCCGTATTGGAGGAGCGCTCGATTGCGCCGGGTGCCGACGGCTGGGCTCAGCTTGTTCTCGATCGTGATATCGGAGCACTCGCAGGTGATCGCATCATCATTCGCGATCAATCGGCCCAGCGAACGCTTGGCGGCGGCCCTGTCATTGATCCTTTCCCACCGCGGAGAGGCCGTGCAAAACCGGAACGTCTCAGGATCCTGTCGGCAATGATGAATGATGATCCGATTGCTGCCTTGACATCGCTGGTCGATGCCTCGCCGCTGGGAGTCGATCTCGGACGGTTCGCACAGGCGCAAAACCTGAAAGGGGATAAGGCAGAAGCCATCTGGACAAACCTTGCCATTGTGCCGATCGGGCAGCCGGGCTCCGAGATCGCGTTGAGTCCTTCTCGTGAGAGTGACTTGCGCAAAGCCGTCCTCGATACGCTTGCTGAAAGCCATCGACGGGAACCAGGCAAGCCGGGTATTTCGCTCCACGCTCTGAGGGAAAGGATGCCGGAAAGACTTCCGCCTGTGTTGCTCGATGCTCTACTACACACGTTGGTGCTGACAAATGCCGTCATGCAGTCTGGTGGCGTCATGCGGCTCCCGACTCACCGTCCGGAGTTGGTGGGCGAAGACGCCAAACTGTGGGCGCGGCTTGAGCCATTGCTGGCAGATGAAAATCTGAGACCTCCGACGATCAATGAACTGTCTCAGGAAATCGGTCGTCCACAGCGGGCGGTCGAGGCTATGTTGGCGCGCGCTGCACGCCTCGGTCTTGCTGTGCGCGTAACGGACAATCGTTATTTTCTGAGCCAGAGCCTTCGAGCGTTGGGTGAGGTTGTCGAAAAGGTTGCGGCTGGGACCGAAGACGGCATGTTCAGTGTTGCAGAATTTCGCGATCAGACGTCAATCGGCCGAAATCTGGCGATCGAATTGCTGGAGTATTTCGATCGCACTGGCTTCACAACCAGGCGTGGAAATCGCCGCCGCATCGTGCGTCCTGCCCGAGATGTTCTGTCCGCTGCTTGATCGCACTGTGCCGCGCCACTACATTCCGCCGCGGAAGGGAAGCGTCCCCGGTGGGGCGGCCGGACTTCAAATCCGGTGTGGGGCGCCAGGCGTCCTTGGTGGGTTCGACTCCCACTCCTTTCCGCCAAATCCGCTTATCCAGCTGAAAGTGAATTGATGAAGCGAAAAACGGGTCCCGCACGCAAGGACCTCGTCTTGGTCGGTGGCGGGCATGCCCATGTAGCCGTGCTCAAGAGTTTCGCCATGCGGCCTGAGCCGGATGTAGCGCTAACGCTCGTTGCACGCGATGTGGATACACCCTATTCCGGCATGCTGCCCGGATTTATCGCCGGCCACTACAGTTTCGATGATGCTCATATCGACCTTGGCCCGCTGGCCCGTTTGGCAGGCGCTCGCCTTGTCCACGACGAGGCTGTCGGTCTGGATCTGGATAGACAGAGCGTACTCTTCGCCAATCGCCCGGCCATCACCTACGATCTGCTATCGATCAATATCGGGTCATCGCCTGGCGTCGATCTCGTGGAGGGAGCCCGTGAACACGCCATCCCGGTCAAGCCGATCGACCGGTTTATTCCGCAATGGCAGAACCTGGTAGAAAACGTCTTGCAGACCAAGGGACCGGTCCGCATCGGCGTCGTCGGTGCAGGAGCAGGAGGGGTGGAACTTGCCCTGGCGGCTCAGTACAGCCTTGGAACGATGCTCAGCGCGCGCGGAGAGGATCCTGATCGACTTCGCTTTCACTTGGTGACAAGCGCGTCCAAGATTCTGCCCACGCACAATGCAAATGTGCGCGCAAAATTCGAACGCATCCTCTCTGAGCGCAATGTCGCAGTGTCCACCGGACAGACAGTGATCAAGGCCTCTGAGGATGGAATCGTTTGCCGGGATGGAACCGAAATTGCGCTTGATCAAATGTTCTGGGTGACGGCCGCTCAACCGGCAGCCTGGCCAAGAGAGAGCGGTCTCGACGTAGACGACAAAGGCTTCGTTCATGTCGATGAAACGCTGCGTTCGCGCTCGCATGACACCGTGTTTGCCGTCGGCGATATTGCACAGATGGACTTTGCCCCGCGTGAGAAGGCAGGCGTGTTCGCGGTTCGGCAAGGACCGGCCGTCTCCGATAACCTTCGCCGAGCACTCCGCAGCGAGCCACTGAGGCCTTTCAAACCTCAGCGCAATTTTCTCAGCCTTATCAGCACCGGCGACAAGAATGCCGTGGCCTCTCGAGGTGGCTGGGCAATGCAGGGGCGTTGGATCTGGCACTGGAAGGACTGGATCGACCGAAAGTTCATGGACAAGTACAACCGCTTGCCCGAAATGGATGTGGGCGACGGTGAGGGTGCAGAAGAAGAGTCGATGCGCTGCGGCGGCTGTGGCGCAAAGGTTGCGAGCCCTGCATTGCTGCGCGCCCTTGGCCGGCTCAAGCAACAGACAAGCGACGAGGTGGTCGTTGGGTTCGATGTCGGTGACGATGCTGCTGTTCTGACGGTGCCTGCGGGATGCCGCCTTGTGCAGTCCGTCGACTATTTTCGAGCCTTCGTAGAAGACCCCTTTGTCTTCGGCCGCGTGGCGGCGAACCACGCTCTCGGCGATATCTATGCTATGGGGGCCGAGCCTCAATCCGCATTGGCGATTGCCACGGTGCCATTCGGGCCCGAGTCAAAAGTCGAGGAGACTCTCTATCAAATGCTTGCCGGTGCGATCGAGACGCTTGGCAGCAACGATACGACTTTGGCGGGTGGCCATTCCAGCGAAGGTGCGGAGTTGGGCCTCGGTTTTTCTGTCAACGGCTTCGCCAAAGACGAGGCGCTATTGCGGAAAGCTGGTATGCGCCCCGGCGATCGACTGATCCTCACCAAGCCTTTGGGAACAGGAACGCTCTTCGCTGCCGATATGCGTACCAAGGCAAAGGGCCGCTGGATCGAAACGGCGCTTGCCTCAATGATGGTTTCGAACCGGAATGCGGCCAAGACCCTGATCCGGCATGGTGCGACGGCCGCAACGGATGTCACCGGATTTGGTTTGGCCGGTCATCTCTTGGAAATGGTCAGAGCATCAGGGTTTGAAGCAGAGTTCGACCTGGATACCCTGCCCGTACTCGAAGGCGTCGAGGAAACCTTGAGCGCGGGAATTGTGAGTTCGTTGCAAGACGCCAATGCTCGGACCGAGTCCTCAATCCGATCTGGAGCGGACGCTCGACGTCATCCGCTTTTTCAGCTCCTGTTTGACCCTCAAACGGCGGGCGGGCTGCTGGCCAGTGTTCCGTCGGAGAAGGCCGAGGCGTGCATCGAAGAATTGCATCGATCAGGTGTCACCGAAGCTGTGGTTATCGGCAAAATTTGTCACGAAGATACCGAGTCTCCAGGGGGCAGTGTCGTGCGTGTCATCGTTTGATCGGTTTTGCGGATGGACCCGTTCATCCTTCGCTTTCTGCCCAGACTATCTTGTAGTCGACGGCGGCGCAGCCATTCCCGACAGTTCCGACGATGACCGGATTAAGGTCAAGTTCCGCAATCTGAGGGTTGTCGATTGCTAGCCACGATAATCTCTCTGCCATCTCTGCAAGGGCACGACCGTCGAGCGGCGGTCGGCCTCGAAATCCGGTGACGAATCGGTGAAGTCGGGTCTTGGCAATCATCGCAAGGGCCTGTTCGTGTGAAATCGGAGCAGGCTGCAAGGCAATATCATCAATCAGTTCGACAAGATTGCCGCCTGTTCCTATAGCGATAATGGGTCCGAAGACCGGATCGCGCTGAATGCCGATGCAGGCTTCCTGGCCCTTGATCATCTCTTGGATGAGAACACCCTCAATTTGAGCGTTGGGCGCTTTGGCTTGAACGTTTTCCAGGACCTGCTGATAAGAGCGTTCAAGCTCATCCAGGCTGGAAACGCTTGTGAGAACAGCGCCAAGCTCTGCTCGGTGTGCGATGTCCGGGGATGCAATTTTGAGAACAACCGGGGAGTTGATTTCCTTGAAGAAATCATTTGCTTCACCAATAGAGCCGGCGACAATCTCTCGGGGCAACGCAATGCCATAGTCGCTCAGAAGATTCCTCTGAGCCGTGATAGAGTGATCAACATACTGACAAACTGGACCAACCGACCGCATAAGAGCTTGATCCTGAGCCGTTGTCCGCCGTTGTTCGTCGAAGAGAAGGCGCCGTGTCAGAGCATGCGCAGCACGGCCTGGATCTGAGAATACAGGGAAGGGTGCATCACGTAGTGCTGCCGCAATCGGTTCATTCGGCGCGACCCAGGCTATCGCAAAAGGCTTTGAGCAGTCTTCCGCTAGCGCCGTCAGTGCATCGAGTAGAACGGGCCCGTCCCGCCAGATCAGATTGACCGCCAGAAGCGCTGCATCAAAGGCGTCGTGCTCAAGAACCGTTCTCAGACAGTCTGCCATCAACGCCCCCTGGAGCGATGCGCCGCCAGTCATATCGAGTGGGTTTGCGAATGTCGCAAAGGCCGGCAGCTTTGCCCTTAGCGTATCGCGCAGATCGTCCGGCAGAGGCGGTAGAATGGCACCTTCGGCCTCCGCCGCATCAGCCGCAATGACCCCGGCACCGCCGGAATGGCTCAAGATGCCAAGGCGTAATCCCCGGGACACAGGTGTTCGCGTGAAGATCTTGAGCACATCGATCAGTTCTTCACCGTTGGCGACACGAAGAATATTGTGCTTCTCGAACACGGCATTGGTAACGCGGTCCGAGCCGGCCAGGGCACCGGTATGGAGCTTGGCCGCACGAGCACCTGCATCTGAAGCGCCAACTTTCAGAGCTACGACCGGCTTATTTGAAGCGTTTGCTTTGCGCGCAAATTCTGTGAACGAAGATCCGGACTTGATGCTCTCCACATAAGCGCAGATGACATCGATTTCCGGACGGTCGAGGATCCAGGATCCCACATCCGCAAGATCAAGATCAGCCTCATTTCCCGAACTGACAAACATGCCGAATTCGAGACCCTCGAGTGCAGCCTGAGCCAACAATGCTGTTCCAAAAGCACCACTTTGGGAAACAAGGGCAACGTTGCCGGCCGGGTTTTCCGCACGATCGAAAAACTGGCTGATTGTGGCAACCAAATTCTCATGCAGATTGACGATTCCAACCGAGTTCGGGCCAATCAGCTTCATGCCCTTTGCGCGAGCAGCGTCGACCAGGTCAGTTTCAACCGCAGCACCTTCATCGCCCTGTTCGGCAAATCCGGACGCGATGACGAGTAAGATGCGTGTGTGGCCGGCCGGCAGGCTCTCGACGGTGGTGCGCACGGCACTCGCCGGTACGGATAGGATTGCGAGGTCGACTGGGCCTGGAACAGCAGCAAGCGTGGGGAAGCACGGAAGGCCTTGTACCGTCTCACGTTTCGGATTGACGGGATAGATCGAGCCGGCGAATCCGTGGCGTTTCAGAAAATGGAGGATCAGCCCGCCGCCAATACGGCTGGCATCATCGCTTGCGCCGACGATGGCAATCGAAGTCGGTGCAAAGAGTGCATTCAACTGGCTGTCCATGCACCGCCTGCGCAGTCGTTTACGGGATTCCCAAAGCGCAAGCCTCGGCCAAATGACCGAAAAATTCAATTCGAGCGACAAAAGGATTGCTGGGCGACGGCAATTTGTCATTATTGAGAGTGGGATAGCGAGATGCACACCGCGCATTTCTTGTATAGTCGGAGTGACGGACCGTCATCTATCGGGCGCAACAACCCTGGATCTCTCCAAAGGGTCGTTGGGCCGGATAGCGGATTGGACCCGTAATTTGCCTGAAGAACGCCTCGAGCCGGCAGGGATGGATGCAAGCGTTACGTTTTATTGACGTCACAGTTCGCGACGGGCAGCAGTCCCTGTGGGCGACGCGGATGACGAATGCCATGCTGCTGCCTGCGCTTCCGCGCATGGATCGCATGGGCTTCGCGTGGATTGATCTTGTTGGTGGCGCCGTCTTCGATGTGTGCGTGCGCTACCTGGGTGAAGATCCCTGGGAGCGGATGCGTCTTGCCTCGGCGGAATTGAAAGAGACGCCGCTCAACGTTTGGACCCGCGGTCAGAGCCTCTTCACCTTCGAGTTCTTTCCAGATGATATTGTTGGACTGACGTTGAAGCGATCGGCCGCTAATGGCATGAAACGGTTGACGACCTATGATGCGCTCAACGATATCCGCAACATCGCCCATTCGATCAAGACTGCCAAATCTGCCGGGATGTTTGTCAGCGGACATGTGGTCTACACTGTCAGCCCGGTCCACACAGACGGTTACTATGAAAAAAAGGCGCGGGAAATCATTGCGCTCGGTGTTGATTCCCTTGGGATCAAAGATCCAAGCGGACTGCTGACACCTGAACGCGCGCACACATTGGTGCCTACCCTAAAGAAAGTCGCAGGTGATGTGCCGCTCGAGTTGCACTCACACTGCCGGTCGGGTCTTGGCGAACTGGTCTATCTGGAAGCGGCTGCCCAGGGGGTCGATATCCTCCACACTGGCGTGCGCCCTCTGGCCTCAGGGGACGCACTACCAGATGCAAGATTTGTGATGCGCCATCTGCGCGAGGACGGGTTCGATATCGAAATCGAAGACGCCGATTTGGCGGAGCTTGAGGAGTATTTTTTCGAAGTTGCGGATGCGCACGGTAAGCCGGTTGGTCGACCGCTACCCTATGATCCATTCCTGTACCGCCATCAGGTGCCGGGCGGTATGATTTCCAACCTGCGGTCACAGTTGGCCGACATCGGCATGGCAGATCGGCTGAATGCCGTATTGGAGGAAGCCGGACAGGTCCGAGAGGATCTCGGATATCCGATCTTGGTCAGCCCTTTCGCCCAGTTTGTCGTGACGCAGGCCGTCCTCAATGTTGTGCAGGGCGAACGCTATGCGACGATACCCGATGAAGTCGCGCGCTATGTCCTCGGCTATTATGGAGAAATTGCCGGAACGGTCTCTGCAGACGTCGAGGAACGAGTCCGTGCCGCCTCCGGTGACGCCGAACCCGTAACCGAACGCCCCGGAGCGCTGGTCCCTCCTCGTATCGCGAAACTCAAAGGTGAGCATGGGCCATTCGACTCCGACGATGAGCTTTTGCTGGCTGCTTTCTACCAGCCCGCGCAATTGGAGCCTTTTTATGCCGCGCGCGGCCTGCCCGATGAGCGCCGGATGATCGCAGCACGACCAGAAGCCAGCTTGAAAGGAACGCTCGAGCTCCTTGCCAACATGCCGTCAACGCCAGGATCTTATTCGATCCGGCATGATGGGCTTGATCTGCAGTGTACGCGGTGATGGCTGGAGCATAGACGTGACCCATCTCGCCTTAATCGACACGACGTTCACTCACGGGCAACTGGCTGTATGGAATGGCCGACTGACGACATCGGAAATACTCCCTTACCTGAAACGAATGGACGGCGCCGGTTTTGAAGCGATCGATATCCTGTGTCCGACACTTTTTGAGTATTGCGTGAGGGAACTTGGAGAAAATCCGTTCGATCGATTGCGATTGGCGGCTGCCCGCGTCGAGAAAACGGCACTCAATGTTTGGACCCGCGGCCGCTTTCTATTCGCGGAGAAACCCTTGCCGGACGATGTCGTTGCTGAGGGTATTGCTGCAATTGCGGCTGCCGGTGCCGGCCATCTGACGTGCTATGATCCATTGAATGATGTTGCGAGCCTGAAACCGACAATCGAAGCCGCACACCAGCGGGACCTCGCTGTAACAGGTGCCATCGTCTACGGTCTCTCGCCAAATCTCGATATCACCGCAATGGTAGAATTGGCGAGCTCTCTGAAGGGGCTGGGCGTTGACTCTATCTGTATCTTCGATCCGGCTGGAATGCTTCATCCCGATGCCGCGCGCAGCTTGCTGCCGGTGCTTATCGAAACGCTGGGGCAGGTGCCACTTGAGCTTTCGACCCATTGCCGGTCGGGGCGCGCAGAAACGACTGTGCTCGAAGCCCTCTCGTTCGGCGTGAGGGTGGTCCATACGGCATCGGCTCCTGTTGCTGGCGGTCCGTCCCTTCCATCGGCCACTTATCTCGTAGACCATGCGGCAAGAGACGGGATCTCGTGCGCGGCCGATCGACAGGCACTGGATGAAATGGCTGACTATTTTGGTGCTCTGCGCGAAATGCACGACTGGCCTCAGGCAGAACATGCCTTGCCGGACCTGTTTGCAAATCGGCACCAATTGCCTTTGAGCCAGTCCTTTTGGTTCGCTAACGCGCTCGACGATGCGGGGATGATTGACCGGTCGGTCGAGATTCTGGAGGAAATGGAGCACGTCAGGAAAGATGCGGGGCATCTCGCAATGGGATCGCCTGTCGCGCGCGCCATCGCAAGTCAGGCCATTGCCAACATCGCTGCCAAGTCACGCTACGATACGATGGATCCTCGATTTGTGAAGCTTGTCCGCGGAGAACTCGGTCCACTGCCCGAGCGGGCCGATGAGAGTTTGAGCGAGAGGGTTGCCGATGTAAGGGGGGATGTGTCGGAGCCGATGACGCGATCGGCTCTCGAAGCCCTCACCCCCGATAGCGACGGTTTGGTCATTGCTGCGTGCTGTGGACTTGAGGCACTACATGGTGTTCGACCGAGCGATAGCGACAATATTGCCGATATCGCTTCACCTCGTGACTTGCTGGAGCGGGAACTGTCTGGGATCGCTAAGCTGAAGAGCCTCAGGGTTGAAAAGGGAAGCGAACATTTCTATTGGCATGCAAAGGGTGTGTCATGATCAGAGCAACTTCGCGATCGTGGCTTGGCCGAGCCCGGCTCAACCGCATTGAGCACTTCGGGGACAGGGCATGACGGGTATGAATGGCCGACTATTGATCGCAAACCGTGGCGAAATCGCCGTGCGTGTTATTCGCGCTGCACGCGATCTTGGGATCGAGACCGTGGCGGTCTATTCGCAGGCCGACGAGAGTGCGATGCACGTGGCCCTCGCTGACAAATCCGTCTGCATCGGACCGGCGCCCGCCAATCAAAGCTACCTCGATCAAGCTTCGATTGTTGCCGCTGCGCTGGGAACCGAGGCGGATGCCATACACCCCGGTTATGGCTTTCTTGCCGAAAACGCATCCTTTGCCAAAGTCTGCAAAGAAGAGGACCTCATATTCGTCGGGCCGAGTGCCCATTCGATATCGCTCGCGGGCAACAAGGTGGAAGCACGCAAGACCGTGGCTGCTGCAGGTGTTCCCGTCGTTCCTGGATCGGAATCCGCGCTCAAGTCCTACGAAGAAGCGAAATCTCTGGTCGACGAAATCGGTATGCCACTGCTGATCAAAGCCCGTGGCGGCGGTGGCGGTCGTGGTATGCGTATCGTGCGAGATGTCGACGATCTGGAGACGGCTTGGAGCGAGGCGGCCCGCGAAGCCGAATCGGCATTTGGAGATGGCGGTCTCTATATCGAGCGGTACCTGGAAGCGGTTAGGCACATCGAAGTCCAAGTCTTTGCCGACAGTTTCGGCAGCACGATCGCATTAGGCGAGCGCGATTGCTCCGTTCAGCGCCGTCATCAAAAACTTATCGAAGAAGCTCCGTCGCCAGCGGTGGATGCCTATCTTCGCGTCCGACTCGTCGACGCTGCTGTCGCCGCCGCGCGGTCGATGGATTATGTCGGTGCCGGAACGGTAGAGTTTCTTTATGAGCCTTCGAGCGGTCAGTTCTATTTTATCGAGATGAATTCGCGAATTCAGGTCGAACACCCTGTGACCGAAGTCCTGACAGGAACAGATCTTGT
This sequence comes from Methyloligellaceae bacterium, assembly GCA_965227905.1. Taxonomy (GTDB): domain Bacteria; phylum Pseudomonadota; class Alphaproteobacteria; order Rhizobiales; family Methyloligellaceae; genus CBDDHT01. The sequence goes on along the minus strand of OZ245780.1, from coordinate 5,965,609 downwards.
TGCAGAGCAGATAAAGATTGCGGCAGGCGAAGCCCTCTCTTGGGGCCCGGGAGAGATTACCAGTCGCGGCCACGTCATTGAGTGCCGCATCAATGCCGAAGATCCCGAGCGCGACTTTGCACCATCGCCGGGCAAGATCACCAAATTCGTTCCGCCTGGCGGGCCAGGTGTACGCGTCGATACTCATTGCTACACTGGATATGTCGTGCCGCCCTTTTACGACTCGCTTCTTGCGAAGTTGATTGTCCACGGCAACGATCGCGATCATGCCATCGCGCGGATGGGGCGAGCGCTGAAGGAATTCCACATCGAGGGAGTCGCAACGACAATTCCCTTCCACAAGTCGGTCTTCGATAATGCGGCATTTGTTTCCGGGGAGTTCACCACTCAGTTCATCGAAACAATGGACGATGATGATGGCGACGACTCTGAAGCAAATTGATCGAACCTGATACCGAAGATGGTCTGGAGGACGCAGCATGTTCATTTTGGAGATGCCAGGCGCCAACGAGAAGCGACTTCGACAGAGAGCGGCTCGATGCGGACGAGGGACCGAGATGTTCCTGGGCGACGAGGGCGACGGTGGTCTCGTGCTATGTCACGCGAAAGCCTGCAGGTCCGGCAAGGGAACGTTAGTCAGACGGACCGAAACGCGTCTCACACGTGGAGATACTGGCCGTAAGGGAGGGCGGTACCTTCTTTTTGTCGGAGCGTGGGTACCGCATGACTTTCGATCCGAGTTTTCGGCTTGGTACGAAATGGATCATCTGCCGCTTTTGCTGCAATGTCCGACATGGGATGGTTGCCGCATCGTCGAAGAAAAAGTCGAGGAAGGTGTGCAGTTCTATGCCTTGCACCAGGTATCGGATCCTGCGGCATTCGAGTCTGACGAACGGCGCCAATCTCGTGACACTCCCTGGTTTCACCGTCTCAAGGCGCACTTTGAAACGCCTCGGACGCTGACGAAACGCTCCGTTAGGTAGTAGGAAACAAATGGTGCTGAAGACGAAAGACATAAATGCGCTTATGGACACCGTTCGTGAGGCCGGGTACCGGCGGCTCCGGGTGCAGTCCAAAGATTTTCTTTTTGAGATCGATCCGTCAACCACTGAAGAACTGTCTTCCGCAGACACGAGTCAGGACCGTGGTCCGGAAATTCGTCAGAAGACGAAGGCAGAAGAACGGGATGGATTCGTGTCTGTCGTTGCTCCAATGAGCGGAACATTCTACCGCGCGCCTGCCCCCGACGGAGCGCCATTCGTCGAGGTGGGGTCGAAGATCAAAGACGCCGACGTCGTGTGCATTGTCGAAGTCATGAAGCTCTTTAGCTCTATCCGCGCGGACTGTGACGGCGAGATCGTTGAGATCTGTTCCAAGAATGCTGCGGATGTCGAGGCTGGCGAAGTCCTCTTTTGGATCAAACCCTCTCAAGCCGCGGATTGATTGCCGAGCCTACCCGACTAGTTCGGACCGGTTTCGTCGTCCCTGCCATTCGCCGACGTCTGCCGGCGCCGCTCTGATCCGTTTTTCCGATATGTCGCAATCGGCGCGCCGTACTCGACAAAGGCGCCATCCTCCACGAGCGTTTCAATATCTTCGTCATCATGCTCGGATGCCACAGGTATACTCCGTCCCGGTGCCCTGATGATGCCAATCGCGTTATCATCTCCGGATTTGTGGAACACACCGACCGCGGGAGAGAAAATCGTTACGATGCCGCTGCTATCCCTGGTCTCCGGAGCTTTGGCTTCGCCTTCAATGACTGCCAATATAGACAGATCTTCATCAACAAGCCTGATCCGGCCTTCTGGAGCCTGAGAGAGGAGCGCAACGATGCGTCGCGCATCGTGAAATGATAATTTGTCCGTCATGATCTTTGACTTCTCATTGCCGGATCATAATTGAAACGACGAAATCCGACTGTCAATGCAGTGTCGTCCCACGTTCGCATCGGACAAAATAGTGTCAATGGCGAGATACGGCAGGATGCATTAAGAGAGACTCAGCCATGCAATATACATCTCCAGAGACATTCGACGAGGCGATGACCTTGCTCACCCGAGCAAATGGCTCGGCTCGTCTGTTGGCCGGTGGAACGGATCTGCTCGTGCAATTGCGCGCGGACCTCATTGAGCCGGACGTTGTCATCGATCTGAAACGCTTGCCGGGAATGCGGCAGATCGAAGTGCGAGACGATGGGTTTGCAATTGGTGCTGCCGTGACCTGCGCCGAACTCAGCGAGCACGAAGGCCTTGTCGCGGCATGGCCAGGCGTTGTTGAGGCCGCTGCGCTGATCGGATCCACACAAATTCAGGGCCGTGCGACCCTTGGTGGCAATCTGTGCAATGGGTCTCCGGCAGCCGATAGCGTGCCGGCACTCATTGCCGCCGGCGCACATGTCGTCATTGTGGGGTCAGATGGTCAGCGGGACGTACCAATCCAGGATGTGATGAGCGGCCCAGGGCAGACAATACTCCGGTCTGATGAGATCATCACATCGTTCGTTCTTCCTCCGCGCCGGCCACGATCCGGTAGCGCATATCTGCGGTTTATTCCACGCACGGAGATGGACATCGCTGTGGTCGGAACAGGTGTGCAGCTTGTCATGGATGAGGCTGGCATCTGTATGGAGGCGCGAGTCGGACTTGGAGCTGTCGCAGAGCGGCCCATACTCGCCACGGAAGCGGCAAAAGTTCTGATCGGAACAAGTATCAGCGAGGATGATCTTGAAATCTTTGCGCAGCATGTCGGCGAAGCTTGCCGACCGATAGATGACAAGCGTGGAACGCGAGAGTTTCGAATCGACGTTGCTGGGGTCTTGGCGCGCAGGACGGCGCGTATCGCACTGGAGCGGGCCAAATCATGACGAAAATCCATGTTAAGACAACGGTCAACGGCGACCAGGTCGAGTATCTCTGCGAGGGTGAGGATACGCTGCTCGATGTTCTGCGCGATACGCTGCATCTAACTGGAAGCAAAGAGGGCTGTTCCTCGGGAGATTGTGGTGCCTGCAGTGTGATGCTGGATGGCCGTTTGGTATGCTCTTGCCTCGTATTGGGTGCCGAGGCGCAGGGCCGCACAGTCGAGACGATAGAGGGGCTCGCGGACGGTGAGGCCCTTCATCCGCTGCAACGCAAGTTTCTTGAGCATGCGGCGCTACAGTGCGGAGTCTGCACACCCGGCATTCTGGTGGCAGCCAAAGCATTGCTCGAGACCAAACCTGATCCAACGGAAACCGAAGTGCGCTACTGGCTTGCCGGCAATCTCTGTCGATGCACGGGCTACGACAAGATTGTGCGTGCCGTGTTGGATGCAGCCGTTGAGATGAGGGGCTAGTAATATGCAAGAGATGGTCAAACCTGCGAGCAACAGTGAACTCAAATGGGTTGGCACACGCCCTGTCCGGCCCGATGGCGTCGATAAGGTCACGGGGCGTGCCAAGTTTGGAGCAGATCTGCATTTGCCGGGAATGTTGACGGGGCTTGTCCTTCGGTCACCGCATCCTCATGCCCGGATCAAATCGATTGATGTCTCGCAGGCGATCGCACTGCCCGGTGTGAAATCGGTCGTTACCCGGGATGATTTTGAGGATCAGGCATCGGAATTCGTGCCGGCCGGGGAAATGCTCATCAACTACCGCGATCTCGTGCGCAATGTGATGGCCAGGGAAAAGGCGCTGTATGAAGGCCATGCGGTCGCAGCTGTCGCTGCGACCAGCCGCAAGGTCGCCAGGCAAGCCCTGAAGCTGATCGAGGTGGATTACGAGGTTCTTCCGCATGTGATCGATCCGGTAGAAGCCAAAGGACCGGATGCGCCCCTTCTCGATGATACGATGTTCACAGCCGGTCTCAATGAAACGCCGGATACACCATCCAATGTCTCGAAGCGCGTTGCATTCTCACATGGAGACATGGCTAGGGGATTTGCCGAAGCGGACCTCACCGTCGAGCGAACTTTCCGGACGGCGCCTGTTCATCAAGGCTATATCGAGCCCCATGCCTGTGTCGCCAGCGTCTCGGAAGATGGAGAGGCGCAGCTTTGGTGTACGACCCAGGGGCAGTATGTCGTGCGCGGTCACTGTGCAAAGCTCCTCGGCATCGATATTGCTAAAATCAGAGTGACGCCATCAGAAATTGGCGGCGGATTTGGCGGCAAGACGGTCGTCTATATGGAGCCTGTGGCGCTCCTGCTGTCTCGAAAGGCAGGACGGCCGGTGAAGATGGTGATGTCGCGCGAAGAAGTGTTCCGTGCGACGGGTCCGGCTCCCGGAGCGGAAATCCGCATAAAGATGGGTGCGACACGTGCCGGCCGGATAACGGCGGCCGAGGCAGAGCTCGTCTATCAGGCGGGAGCCTTTCAAGGCTCGCCTGTCCAGCCTGGATGCATGTGTGTCTTCGCACCATACGACATCGCAAATGTCGACATCGTCGGCTATGACGTCGTCACGAACCGTCCGAAGACGGCTGCCTATCGCGCACCCGGTGCGCCGATGGCGGAGTATGCCGCCGAATGTGTCGTGGATGAGCTGGCCAAATCGCTGGATCTCGATCCGGTCGACATGCGCTTGGCAAACGCAGCCAAGGAAGGGACGCGAGCCGCATATGGTCCGAAATTCGGTCCCATCGGTCTTGTTGAAGGCCTTGAGGCTATCAAGACACACGAGCATTACAGCGCTCCGCTCGGTGCAGACCAGGGGCGTGGGGTCGCCTCGGGCTTTTGGTTCAATATTGGTGGGGAGACGACAACAGGTCTGGCCGTGAATGAGGATGGCACGGCAACCTTGAGCATTGGCACACCAGACATTGGCGGGTCGCGCGCCTCCATCGCCATGATGGCGGCGGAAGAGCTCGGTATCGACTATGAAAAAGTGCGACCGCTCATCGCCGATACCAGTGTCCTTGGTTATAACTTTCTTACGGGCGGCAGCAGGGCAACGTTTGCAGGTGGTCTGGCGGCTGTCGAGGCAGCTCGGGAAGTCAAAGCCGAGCTTTGTGCGCGGGCTGCGCGGATCTGGGAAATCCCGGAAGATGCCGTCGACTGGCAGGACGGTCATGCGGTCCCGGCTGGTGACAATGCCGGTAAGTTCGAGCCCATGTCGTTTGCCAAACTAGCGCGCATGGCCGGCAAGACCGGTGGACCGATCGCGGGCTATGCCCGTATCAATGCCCAGGGTGCTGCTCCAAGTTTTGGATCCCACATTGTCGATGTCGAAGTCGACCGGGAGACAGGGCGGGTAACCATCTTGCGTTACACGGTGCTGCAAGACGCTGGCAAGGCCGTCCATCCGAGCTATGTCGAGGGGCAGTTTCAAGGGGGCGCTGCACAAGGCATCGGTTGGGCGCTGAACGAAGAATACGTCTATGGCGATGACGGAAAACTACAGAACCCCGGATTTCTCGACTACAGGATACCGGTCGCGTCCGATCTGCCGATGATCGACACGGTGATCGTCGAGGTGCCGAACCCGAACCATCCGTTCGGCGTTCGTGGCGTCGGAGAGACACCAATCGTTCCGCCGATGGCAGCGATCGCAAACGCGATTGAGAATGCCATCGGAATCCGGTTTACGGAATTGCCGATGTCGCCGCCGAAAGTATTGGCGGCATTAAAAGCAGATGTTGCGAACGATCACGGAGGCTAGGGTGTGGTGCCGAGGATCGTGCTTACGGGAAACCTCAGACAGTACACAGGTGGCGTGGTTGAATTCGACCTAGAGGTATCGACAATCGCCCAGCTATTGCGCACGCTCGGCCAGTTGCACCCGCAGCTCGCCCCGCACCTAGAGGCTGGCGTCGCCGTGTCTATCGATGGGCAGATTTTTCAGGACGCGCTGCTTGAACAGATTCCTCCGCATGCGGAAGTACATCTGATGCCGCAAATTGCTGGCGGATAACCGCCAGCTTCAAAGTTCTAGCGCTTGGAAAGGGACAGTCGGCCAGAGCCTTTCGAGCTTGTAACCGTGACCGTCTGGCGCTTGCCGCTGACCGAAATTGAAATCCGGCCGGAAACAGCATAATCGGCATTGTAGAGGCGGCCGGAGTAACGATTGCCGCGCACTTTAACAACACGTCCAGACTGGGATATCGTCCCAGCAGTTGTCGCGCATGTCGCCGAAACGCCAAACGTCTTGCCTGAGGATTTGCTGTAGCGCACACGGCAGCGCACACGCTCAACCTGGCCGGTTTTCAGCTTCACTGTTCCGCCACCGCTCCAGGCTCCTGCCAATGATGCGGCGTTTGCCGTACCCACAGTCGCAAAGCTGCTCACTGCAACTGTCATTACACATGCAAGGATGAAACGCATCTACCGACTCCTTTTCCGTTCGTTCCGACATCACGCGTCGAAATCGAACCGCATGAACACCAAATTCCTGCATCCAGACGCCATACAGACGTAGAGGATCGCGAGTTAAGTCCGCTGGTTAGAGCAATCGTCTAACAGGTGCAAGCATACAATGGCGCCAACGTTAGCTGGGAATCAACCTGCACACCGCCCAACTGTTCTTGCTAAATGGAGCCGCAAGGAGCGTTTGTCCAGATGTTAGGACCGATCAATTTGGCGTTAGACCGTGAATCCGGGGGCGTATCGCCCACCCTAGGCTGGCTGCAGGACTTTCAATGGCGTGTCTTGTCGAAGCCTGGGGATGACCTCCGTTGCAAAAAGTCGCATCGACCGTTGTACGGTTTCGTGGGGCATGCCGCCGAAATTCATCCAGCAAACGACATTGTTGACGCCGGTTTCCGCCTGTAGAGACGCGAGTTTTTCGACCACGGTATCCGGACCTCCGAATGCCATTTCGCTGCGTTCGTGATCGCCGATGGGCCGAAAAAGTGCGGTCGAGTTCATATAATACTCGATGTAATCGCCCCCAAGGCGCTTTGCTTCCTCATCGCTTTCGGCAACGAAAATGTGACGGAGACAGGTGAAGTCGAAATTGTCATGCAAACCGCGCGCGGCGCGGGTCCTCGCCATCAGCTCGTAGGTTTCCCGCAGCTCCGGCCGGGATGCCCAGGCGCAGAGCAGTCGATAATCGTTTTCAACCGCGAAATTGATCTGTTCCGGAGTCCCGAGCCGCGTTGCAATCCAGACCGGAGGGTGCGGTTGCTGGATGGGTTTAGGGACGAGCGTGAGTTTCGGCACATCCCAGAATTCGCCGCGATGTTCGAATTCATCGGTCGTCCAGACGCCGATTATGATTTTGAGTGCTTCCTGAAAGCGGGCGAGCTTCTCGTCCATCGGCACACGCAGGCCTTCGAACTCATACTTGCGGTAGCCAAGACCGATTCCGAAGTCGATGCGCCCGTTGCTCAGTATGTCCGCCATCGCCACGTCTTCAGCCGTGCGCAGCGGATTCTCCAACGGCAGCACCTTAACCGCAGAACCGATGCGGACGTTGTTGGTGATCTGCGAGACGGCACAGGCGAGGGCGTAGGGAGAGGCGCTGACACAGTATTCCCCAGGGACATGGGGGACATGCGGAAGCGAGGAAAAGTGATGTTCCGTCAACCAGACGCTATCATATCCGAGCGCGTCGGCGTCTTTGATCTGCGCGAGGTGCTCTTCATAGATGCTGGCTTCAGAGCGCTCGAAGGGCCGCTCCATCAGGTGGAATGTTCCAAATTTCATCTGAGGTCCCCCCAAAAGTACCTGGTTGAAGAAACCGACTATAGCACCAGGAATTCAGCCAGATACAAGGGTATTCTTCCCAGGGCCGAGCATACTGGCCATCTACGATTTCCATCCGAAACCGGTCATGAAGAATTCAGTCGCAGCGTAGGGCAAAAAATCGACTCTATGCGGGTTCTTCATGGTCAATGCCAAGATCTGCATTCCCATCATTATGTCCGACAAGAGAATACAGTCTGTCCGGCCGCGTTCGAAACCAGGGTTGAGAGTCAATTACATGACACACAGCAACCAATCGATTGCCTAGAGTTATAAAAGACTGCTGATAACAGCGTGCTACGGTCCCGTAAGTGGATCGAGCCATGGGAGGTGACAATGGCATGGGCACGATTCCGCCAGCCCGGTTCTCGATCGCTATTGCGCAACTTCATTCCATCGATGTCAGCGGCCACTCGGCTGACAGTCAATTCCTTTGAAGACGGGTCGCGTCCACTCGAATTGTCGACTGTACGCGACTGACCACGACGTAAGCTCATCGGTCGTCTCAGACGACCAAAGTTTTCGGTGAAATCGAAATTCTGGGTTGGTGTGCATGGAAAGCCTCGTCCTGATCGTTTTTTTGGTCATCTTCATTATTCTGGGTGCGCCGATCGGCATCATCATGGTGGCCTTGCCAACCGTCTACATCCTGATCACGGGCGAGTTGCCGCTGGTGACAATTCCATACCAGATGTATGAGGCGATCGCGCATGGGCCATTGATCGCGATTCCGTTCTTCATGCTGACCGGTGAGTTGATGAACACCGGTGGAATCACGGACCGCCTGCTCGCCCTCAGCCGTGAACTTGTGGGGCGCATGCGTGGCGGCCTTGCGCAAATCTCCGTCGTTGTAAGCATGCTGTTCGCCGGCATGAACGGCTCGGCGGTAGCCGACTCGGCCGTTGTCGGCTCTCTGCTGATTCCGGCGATGAAAAAAGCAGGCTACTCCGGAGCATTCGCCGCAGGCCTGATTGCCACATGCGGCACGATCGGCGGCATCATTCCACCAAGTATTATTATGATCTTGCTGGCTTCCAGTTTGAACCTATCAGTCGGTGCGCTGTTTTCAGCCGGAATTCTCCCTGGCATTCTGATCGGCGTTCTGCTCATGATCATGTGCTATGTCATAGCGATTTTCCGCAGCTATGAGCGTCTGGAAGAACCTTTCACTTTCAAAGCATTGTGGGACGCGTTTCTTGGCGCAAGCCTGGCATTGATGATCCCGGTTGTGCTGGTTGGCGGTATTATTACGGGCATTTTCGGCACGGTCGAAGCCGGCGCAATCACGGCACTGGCTGCTCTGATCATTGGGGCCTTCTTCTATCGCACGCTCTCATGGTCGGAATTCACCGGCGCCACAGGCCGTGCTGTCAGAACGAGTGCATCTGTTTTCATAATCATTGCGGCGGCCGGCCCGTTTGGCTGGATGTTGAGCCGCCTTGGCGCATTGAATTTTCTCGAGACCTGGCTTCTGGGCTTTGCAGAGCAGCCGGTCTTGTTCATCGTGGCATTCCTCGGCTTCATCATTATCGCGGGGATGATCATGGAGGTCGTGGCTCTGGTTATCGTGCTCGGCCCGACCCTTGTCAAAGTGATGGAGACGGTCGGTTATCATCAGTACCAGGCCGCGTTGATCGTTTGCGTCGGCTTCCTTCTCGGTCTTGTCACACCACCAGTTGGCGTTTCCTACTTCACTGCCGCTGCCATTGCCCGGGAAAGCCTTGAGAAGGTCGCTATCGCGATCATTCCGTTTATTCTGGTCGAGGTGTTCGCGTTGATCCTGCTGATACTTATCCCTGGCTTGTCACTCTGGGTCCCGCAACTGCTGGGCTTCCTCTAGGTCGCGAAGGCAAGAATGAAGATATGATGCGGAAAGGGACTAATGCCGATGGTTGAAACGCAATCACATCAAAACAGCCCGTTCGGAGAGCAGAAAGGCGTGTTGTGGACGCTCGATCGTCTGTTGACGAAGGTGATCACGGCCGTTTGCGGAATCCTCATTCTCCTGACCGTCGTCTTCACCTGCTACACCATCGTCATGCGCTATGTGTTTCTCAACCCGCCATTCTGGGGAGACACGGTCGCGCTTTTTGCAAATATCTGGATGGTTCTTCTCGCACTCGGCCTTTCGGTAAGGTCTCGCGACCAGATTGCGATGCAGGCGCTCTATACGCGGGTCGCTCCATCCTTTGCTTTCTGGCTGGAGGTGATTTGGACGCTGCTAATCCTCGCATTTGCAATCTTCATGATCGTAGTCGGTGGTCAGGCCGCGCTGCAGGTGCCGGGTCAATTCTGGGAGCTTGGCGAGTTGCCGAAGAGCTACCCGATGATGATTCTTCCGATCTCCGGCGTTCTGGTGGCACTCGCAGCGATCGCGGTGCTTGTGGAAGATTGGTTGCGCTGGCGCAGGGGTGACTTGACCGTCGTGCCCAACGAACCGTGACGGTGAGTGCGTCGAAAGTACGGTAACCCCGATCAATAAGAAACCAGGGAGGAGTAATGACTATGTTGAAATTAAAGCATACCGCGTTAGCAACGGCATTTGCCGCCGCTGCCGTGATGAGCCTGCCAGGCTCGGCATTGGCTCAGAAAAAGCCCGAGATTAAGCTTGTCATCGCCCACGGCTTGGCGCCGTTGGTCTCTATAACACGGACATTGGACACGGCTGCGAAACGTCTTGAGGAGTATTCGGAAGGGCGCATTGCGGTTGATGTCAAAGGCCAGAAGAAGCTGTGTTCCGAGCACAAATGTGTCGAACAAGCTCTTCTCGGACAAGTCGATATCGTAACGTCGTCATCCGGAAACATGGGGAATTTCGGCAATACGTTCGATATCAACTTTCTGCCTTACATCTTCAAAGACGATGAGTCGGCGGACAAACTCCTCAATGGCTGGTATGGCGAGCATCTGAAAAAACAGGCTGCCAAAAACATCGGCCTGCACGTCCTATCCACGACGGTCACGATGGGCTTCCGCAATCTGGACAACTCCGTCCGCGAAGTGCGTGTTCCGAAAGATCTCAAGGGCATTAAGATCCGCGTGACAAAGAGCCCTGTTGAATTTGTCCTGATCAAGGAGTGGGGGGCAGTTCCGGTTCCGTATGACTGGGGGCAGCTCTACGAAGGCCTTCAGTCCGGCGTCGTCCAGGGCATGTACATTCCTGACGCATTCGTCGCCGCACGGAAATTTCAAGAAGTCGTCCCGTATATTACCCACACAGGCGGCGGTCTGGTCACCCACGTGACCTCCATGAAAAAGGAACGCTACGACGCACTTCCCGATTGGGCGAAAAAGATCGTCGACCGCGTCTTCGAAGAAGCTAGGAAAGAGCATTTGGCCGTCGACCGCAAAGCGCGCGAAGAGCTTACGAAGACTCTAGCGCCGAAAGCGACGATCTATAAGCCGACACCCGAGGAGTTCAAGCTTTGGTTCGCTGCGGCACCGAAGGCTTGGCTGAAACTAAAAGGTCGTTTCGATCCAAAGATCGCTCGCCGGATGCTTGAGGAGCAAGGTCTGACCGATCTGCTCAAACTGATGGAAAAGGCGGGCGCCATCTAAGGGTACAAACAATCCCAACTTGATAAAAACGGTCCGATGGGGAAATGCCATCGGACCGTATTTCAACCGATCCACCCGTTCTTGGCGTGAGCCGAGCCGAACGAAAATCCCACTATTCGGGATGGAAGCTCATTTTACCGACATCAATTATTTCTCTATGAGGCTTCTGCGTGCTAGCTTTGAGCACGGTCGGCAGCTGAGCGACCTTGCGCCTGTCGGCCGATAGGTCAATGTCCTGCCAGATTCGGGAGGCTTACATTCATGCAGAAGAGCATCGCAAGCGAGCGCGGCGGCAATCAACCTTTTAGCGGATACCATAAACGAGAGATCCCAGCAGAGGATGCAGAGATAACTCGGACCGGGGCTGACACGCCTCTTGGTGAGTATATGCGGCGCTTCTGGCAACCGGTCTGCTTGTCGGAGCAACTGAAAGATGTTCCTCACCTTATCCGCATCATGGGCGAAGATCTCGTGGCATTTCGAGATAAGAGCGGACATGTAGGCGTGTTGCACCGCCACTGTGCGCATCGCGGCGCATCACTCGAATATGGGATTATTCAAACCCAAGGCATTCGCTGCTGCTATCACGGCTTCCACTATGACATCGACGGCACGATCCTGGACGTTCCCGGAGAGCCGGATAATGGCGAGCGACTGTCCAAAACCATCTGCCAGGGCGCATATCCTGCCTTTGAGCGAGATGGTATCGTTTTCGCCTATCTGGGGCCGCCAGAACATAAGCCGGCATTTCCCGAATATGACGCTTTTGAGAAGTATGGCGATACTCGGCTCGTGCCTTTCACCAATGTGTTTCCCTGCAATTGGCTTCAGGTGATGGACAACATCGCCGACCAGATGCACACCTATCAGCTTCACAACCCTGCTGCGCTCTTCGAAGGTGATCCACCGGCAGATCTGGATCTGGGTCCCTTCACGCTCTCGAATGCCTTCGTGCAACTTCCTGTCATGGATTATGTCGAAGTTCGCAATGGAACCGGTATGGTCTTCATTGCGGGACGGCGAGCCAATGACGATCATGTATGGGTGCGCACCAACGATCTAATCGTCCCCAACATTACCCAGCATGCCTATCTGTTCGAAAATGGCGATGACCGGCGTCTCTGGCATCGTGTTCACATGTCGCGTTGGTATGTCCCAATTGATGATACCAACAGCATCATTTTCGGATGGCGGATGTTCGGAAAGGAAATCGATCCATACGATGGCGGCAATGAAGAGCGTGTCGGCCTGGATGATAATGATTTTTTGGGCGCTCAGACTGGCAATCGTTCTTATGAAGAAGGCCAAAGGCTTCCAGGAGATTGGGAAGCAATTTCCAGTCAACGTCCCATCGCTATCCACGCTTTGGAAAACCCCATGGGCGCGGATCTTGGCGTCTACATGAACCGCAAGCTCATTCGCAAAGCCTTGCGAGGAGAGAATCCGGCAGCGACGCCAGAAGCGATGCATGAGCGTGCTAATGCGGGCCAGCCCACACACTGCTATACGAACAACTGCATCTTCAAAATTCCACGCCGAGCAACCGATGAAGAAGATCGTGAAATGATCGCCCGACTGAACCGTGACGCACTCGCTGTTGTCGCCGAAGGCGATGCCTATCGCGGCAAAGAGCGCGATAGCTTTATCACCGCGCGTCTCGAGGAACTGGAGCGTTCTTATCAGTGACAGAGTTGGTTCGATTTCTTCAGTTGCAACGGTTTGACGACTGAGAGCGCTCGCGTGGGAATTGCCAAAACACAGGTTCGCGTGCGCTCGGTCACCTATCTTGCCGACGAAATCAATGCATACGAGTTGGTCGACCCAAATGGAGCACCTCTCGCACCGTTCACAGCAGGCGCGCATATTGATGTTTTCCTTCCCGATGGGAAGGCGCGACAATATTCGCTTGCGAACGATCCGGCGGAGACGCATCGCTATGAGTTTGCCGTACAGCGGGAAGCGGACGGCAGCAGTGGATCAAGAGCTGTCTTCGATTTGATGCAGGTTGGGCGGATCATCTCGATCGGCGGACCACGCAATAACTTTCCCCTATCTGACAGTGCCGAACATAGTCTGCTGCTGGCAGGCGGGATCGGCATTACGCCGATGATGTCGATGCTGCGCCATCTTCATCGTGCAGGTGCCGATTTCAACATGCATTATTGCACAAGGAACCTCGCGAAGACGGCATTTCGCGAAGCATTGGCGCCTCATATAGAGACCGGGCGGGTATCGATCCATCACGATGAAGGCGACCCCGAAAAAAGCCTGGATATCGAGACGCTCCTCCGCGAGCGATCCGATGGGACGCACCTTTATTTCTGCGGACCGACCGGCTTTATGAAAGCGGCCAAGGCGGCGTCGGAGCATTGGCCCGCCGACGCCGTTCATTGCGAATACTTCAAACCGGACGAAAAAGCTCAGTCATTGAGTCATGGAGTTGACACCACAAAAGCGGAATTTCAGATAAAGCTAGCCGGGAGCGGTGCGGTCTATGACGTGCCGCACGGCAAGTCGATTGTTCAGGTTCTCCGCGAGCAGGGAATAGAGGTAGAGACCTCATGCGAGTCAGGTCTGTGCGGGACTTGTCGGACACGCTATCTGGGCGGTGAGCCCGAGCACAATGACTACGTCCTCAACGATAACGAGCAGGACGAGTTTGTCATGATCTGTTCGGCCCGCTCCAAGACCCCACTCCTGGTGCTTGACCTGTAAGCACCGCAATTGCTGAGGACAAGTTCAATGAGCGAAGGTGCGCAACGTATTCCGGGTTACGAAGTCGGTGGCGGCTCCGAGGAGGCCGATGCGTCTCTTCAAGACCTCTCAAAAATGTTCAACGGACGCATTCCGAACTTCCACAAGGTTTTGGCTCAAAGCGCGGTGGTGATCACGGCATTTGAGGCGATGCGACGCACGCTTCAGCGCACCAAATTGCGTGCGGCCGAGCGGGAGATCATTTCTTTGGAAGTTTCCCGACGCAACGACTGCGAGTATTGTCTTGCGGCCCACACCAAATTTTTGCGCATGATGAAAACAGCGCCCGAGGATATCGAAGCGGCGGTAACCGGCCAGCCAATGTCAAATCCCCGTCATGCTCTGATCCAGAAGGCATCACAGCGCCTCATCGAAACGCAAGGCCGAATTTCAGATGCGGAGCTTGCCGAGTTCAACAATGAAGGTTTGAGCAACGCCGAACTGGTCGAAGTGGTTGCGATCATTGGTTGGTACACTCAGGCAACTATCACGAACAATCTTGCCCGCACCACAGTCGATCCGTTCTGGCTCGAGCCCTAATACCACCGCTGGTATGAAGACATCATCCGGCGCTCAATGAGACACCGATCCTTACATCATTCCTATTGAGCGTCGGCGAGCTGGCTAGGCCTTACGTTCTGCACGGGCAGATACAGGCCCAGGCCGGCAAGGGTGAAGAGGCAGAGCGCACCGAAAACCATGCGGTAGGCTTCGGCCGGAGCGGCGGTTCCCGGCTCAGCGAATGCCCCGATAATCAGCCCAGACAATGCCTGCATGACGAAGACGCCGCCCATGACAGCCATATTCTGCGCCGTCATGCCGCGTCCTAAAAGAGGGTCCGGAATGACGTGCCGTGCGTGTGCATGAGCAAGCATGAAGTAGCTGCCTGAACATCCCAATGCCATCAGCAGAGCTGTGACGAGCCAGAGGCCGGGGTCCGGAAGAGCGGCAAGCACGGCCAGGATTCCGGCGGTGGCAACCGCACCGCCGATCATTGTCCACTTGCGCGAGTCGGTGAGGCGCTCAAGTCGGCCATAGCCGAGAACGCCCACGATCATGGCGACATTGACGGCCATCAGCACGTTTCCGCGATCGGATCCGTCCAGACCGTGCACATCCTTGAGATAGGGGCCTCCCCACAGACCTGAGACCGTTAACACACTCGCGTAGCAGACGAACTGGAGCGCGGAGATGTGCCAGAGCTGACGGTTGGCGAATACGGCGATCAAGCCTCTTGCGATGGTACCGATGCTTTCCGGTGCATGTTTGTGAGTGATGTGTCCCGGCGGTGCGTCACGCAAAATCAGGTAGAGGAATACAGCTGTAATCGCCGTGACGCCCGCGATGCCGAAAAAGGCTCCCCGCCAACCCAATGCATCGCTGGCCAGCGACAGCGGTGTTGTCGCGACCATCTGACCCATACCACCGAAAATAAAGACGAGACTTGCAAGCGTGGCAAACCGTTCCGGCGGATACCATCGTCCGAGGATAACAAAAGCGCCCATCAGGCCGGGGGCGCAGCCGATACCGATCAACGCCCGCCCGACCGACAGTTCAGTTGCTGTTTCCGCCATGGCGTAGATCACTGCACCGACGACAGCGATCAACAGCATGTAGGACATCGTACGGCGTGGACCATACCGGTCCAGAAGAATGCCTGCCGGGATCTGGGCAGCAGCGAATGTCAGGAAGAAGAGACCTGTGATCGCACCCATCGCCTCTGGGGACAGGCTGAGGTCGCGCATGAGTTCGGGTGCGATGACAGCGTTTGAGACCCGATAGAATTGGGACAGCACATAGCTTGCTGCCAGCGCTGCAACAATAAGGACTCCTGTGTTGCTCTTGTCGCGATCTGTCACGATTTCAGTGGAGCGCGGCTAGGTGGTCTTGGGCCCAGCTGCTGTTCGGTTTGATCACGGCGCGTTCCATGAGAAGAATGCGCGCTAGCTCCGTACGGCCTTCACGTAACGTTGCGTCGATCAGAAGCTGGTGGAAGATGTCGTGCTGTGCATGGCTGCCACCAATCGGGCCGAGATCGTGCCGGATGGGCAGGAGGCGCTCCACTGTTTGTGCATAGTGTCCACCGGAATAGGCGACCAGACCTTCCGCAATCCGAACACCGAGATCGGCAGTGACCGCTGCAGTGTCCGTATTCTCGTTCGCGGCATAGCGCTGCAGCGATTCCAGGTAGCGTTGCGCGCTATCTTTGCGCCTGGCGCCGGCGAGCGACAGAACGAACTGTGTGTCCGTAAAGGCAATCACATGGTCGTCGATCCGGCTTTCGGTCAGGTCAGCGAGTTGGTCCCAGCGCTGCCCGACATCGATGCCGGCAAGCTCCAGCCGCATGAGAAGCGATGCCGCATTCTGGACATCGAGGTAAAACACTCCTTCATCGACTTTCACCTCGCGGTCATAGATTTCGAGAACGCGTCCGGTGTTCCCAAGCTCAAGTTCGAACAGAGCGAGGTGCCACCACACATGGTCTTTGAACGGATTGCGGTCCTCCCAAGTGCCGAATGGCTGACCGAGCCAGCTCGTGCCCTCGTCGTAGCGACCCTGCATCTCCAACACATGGGATACGGCATGAATGGCCCAAAGGTCATCGCCGTTGCGTTCGACGGCCGCACGGCCGAAGCGTTCGGCCTGAACATAACTGCCGCATTCTTCATGGCCGAACGCCACCATCCCCTGGATAAAACCATATCCCGGCAGACTTTCATCGACGGCCGCGAGTGCTGCGAGCGGCACATCCCGCAGACTGCCGCGGTTGCCTTGCCAGAAGCTCAGAAAGTGATGGAGGCGCAGAGCGAGCAGGTCTTGTGGCGCTATTGCGAGGATCTCGCCCCAGACGCGGCAGGCTTCCCCGACATGACCGTCCAGCCAGTGGCCGAGCGCTTCGGCATGCTTAGCTTCCCGCTCTGTTCCATCGGCGGCCCTTGCCTTGGCTTGCTCCTGAACGGCGCGGACCTTTGGATAGATGGCCGTCGTGCCGAGTTGCATCAGCAGATAGCCGCGAAAACACAGTCCCATCGGAAAGTCGGGATCGGCTTCAAGCGACGCCTTGATGTGATCGCCTGTCGACAGCCGATACTCCAGGAATGCCTTGACCGCGGTGTCATAAGCCGCGACGGCGTTGCTATTGGCTGCCGTCAAGTCCAATCCATGCGCATCCTGATACATCTACGGTCTCCACTGCTTTTCACTTCAGTTTCGCCTATCCATACACGCGTCATGCCATACGGGAAACCACCCCTGCTCAATGCGATGCGACCTGCCATGCAGGACACATCTTTGCATTTGGCATCGCCTCCATGATGAAATAGACGACGGATTGCCTTCCTGTTGTCTCGCCAAGGCACGAACACAGAACCGAAGCGAAAACTCACATCTCGGTCATGACCCCCATCGCCGAATTCGATCCTCTTAAGAATCGCTGAATGGAGCCTCAAATGGAGCCCAAAAATCTCATCATCATCATGTCCGACCAGCATCAGCGACGGATCTCCGGTTGCTATGGGCATGACATCGTAAAGACGCCGAACATCGACCGGTTGGCAGCACGCGGCGCGCGTTTCGAAGCGGCCTATACGCCATGCCCGGTTTGCGTCCCGGCACGCGCTTCGTTCGCAACCGGCAAGTATGTCCATCAAATCGGATGCTGGGACAACGCCACGCCATTTCATGGGGATCATGAGAGCTGGCACAGTCTGCTTCGCGACCGTGGTCATCAGACGGTTTCAATCGGCAAGCTGCATTTCCGCTCCGACAAGGACGACAATGGTTTCTCCGATGAACGGATCGGCATGCATGTCATCGACGGCGAAGGAGACCTGCTCGGCCTGGTGCGCGATGAGGATATGCCGAAAAGGGGCGGTTCCTGGAAGATGGCCAAGATGGCCGGCCCCGGAGAGTCTCCATATACGCTCTATGACCGCGAAATCGCGGCGCGAGCACAGATCTGGCTACGCGAAGAGGCGCAGGCGTTTCGGGATAAACCCTGGGTCCTGTTCGTCTCTTTCGTGTGCCCGCATTTTCCGCTGACGGCACCGCCGGATTATTACTATCCCTATTACGATCAGGATCTGCCGTCGCCAAAACTCTATGACCAGCGCGACCAGCCTCTGCATCCCTGGCTCGAGGACTACCGCTCTACATTCGCTTATGATGAGTTCTTCGAGACACCGGAGATGGTGAAGCGAGCGCTCGCCGGTTATCTCGGGCTCTGCACTTTCCTCGACGACAATATCGGGAACGTGCTCAAGGCGCTCGACGACGCCGGACTTACGGATGATACAAGGGTCGTTTACACCAGCGATCATGGCGACAATCTTGGCGCACGCGGCCTGTGGGGCAAATCCAACATGTATGAAGAGGCCGTTGCCGTTCCGCTCATTGTTGCGGGTCCCGGGGTGTCTGAAGGAAGCGTGGTCGAGACTCCGACCAATCTTCTGGATCTTTACCCGTTGATTGTTGGCGGTGCCGGCGCGGCCGACGCCGCAACTGTAACGGATGCACATCCAGGCGGTGATATTTTAAAGATAATTTCCGGGGAAGATGCAGATCGTGCGGTCTTTTCCGAGTATCACGCCATGGGCTCCAAGACGGCGGCCTACATGATCCGGAAAGGCCCTTACAAGCTTGTGCACTATGTTGGCTATGAACCGCAGTTGTTTGACCTCGGAGAAGATCCCGAGGAACTCAAAGACCTCGCCAGAGATGCCAATGCACAGCCGATCCTTGAAGATCTCACCGCCGAACTGAAGGCAATTGTCGATCCGGACGCTGTCGACAGACAGGCGAAAGCCGACCAAGTCAAGCTGATGGAGGCCAGTGGAGGTCGGGAGGCCGTGATTGAACGCGGCGACCTTGGCTTTTCACCACCGCCTGGCGTTGCTCCCGATTTCAACTAGGCTGATGCGGCCATCAGCTCTTTGTACTGAATCACAAGCGCATCCAGAGATGAGTCAGGCTTGAATCCGAGCGCGTGTTCGAATTCGGTTTCAATCTTGGCAGGCCAGGTCGCAACAATCGCTTCGATGGCTGGATCGGGTATCCAGTCGATCAGGGATGAGTCGCCACCTTGGGCATCCAGGGCTGCAACCATCTCGCCGACGGTTGTGCTCAAACCGGGCAGGTTGAGCGCTCTCCATTCCGGAAGGCGCTCGGACGCGATGTCATGGGCGTGGATCAACCCGGCGACTGCGCCTTCTGGTGATGCAAGCCACAAGCGGAGATCGGTGCCCACTGGGCACACTGCGCGTTCGCCGTTCAGCGGTTCCCGGATAATGGAACTCGCGAATGACGAGGCCGCTTTGTTCGGCTTGCCCGGGCGAACGACGACGGTTGGCAGGCGTATGGCACGGCCATCTATGAATCCCTTGCGGGAATAGTCGTTCACCAGAAGCTCGCCGATGGCTTTTTGCGTGCCATAGGACGAACGCGGCCGGTTCGCTGCGGCTGCACTCATGACGCCACCATCGCCACCGAATGCGGCGACCGAGCTTGGGAACACGAGCCGCGGAGCTGAATCTGCCGAACGACATCGTTCAAGGATCGCGCGGGTCGCATCCAGATTGACCGCCATGCCAAGGTCGAAGTCGGCTTCGGCATGGGCACTCACGATTGCGGCAAGATGGAACACGGCGATTGTGTCAGGGGTGATCGCCTGCGCAATGAGATCGATGTCTGTAACGTCCCCGACGAGGGACGATATCACTGGCGTATCCGTATTGGCCGCCACTTGATCGAGAAGCACGATCTGTTCGGGCTGCTTGCGTGTCCCGGAACCGTCGATAAGCCCTTCTTGAGCGATCCGCTCAGCAAGCATGAGGCCGAGAAACCCCGATCCACCTGTGATCACGACACGCATTCTAACTTCTCCGACTCAAGGTTGATCAACGGCAAAGAGCACCTGGTTCTACGCCCCGGACTTGATCCGGGGCCCAGGGCTGCATTTGCGATTGTTTTTGATCGCCCTGGGTCCCGGATCAAGTCCGGGACATATACTGCGCGCTTAGTTCAGGTAGTCCTCGCGCCAACCGTCATAGTCGGCACCCTTCGTAACCCGTTTCATAAGATCGGACGAGGCGACACCAGTCAGATCTGACGGTTTCGTTCCTTCGCGAAGAGCCTTCAATGTATCGTGCACGGCCTGCACAGCAGCGGCAAATGGCTGATGTCCCTGCAGACACACTCTTACATTCCGACCACTCAAATAGTCGAGGTCGATCAACTCCTTCGCAGGGCCACCAAGAATGATCGGCAGCGATGTCGCGTCGACCAGCTTGTCGAGATCTTCGCGGCTCTTCACGCCGATGAAGAACAGGGCGTCGACGCCTTCCGCCTCATACGCTTTCCCGCGTTCAATCGCATCTTCGATGGTGCTCATGGACGTGGCGCTGGTTCGACCGGCGATCACGAGGCCAGGGTCGCGTCTGGCCTGAACCGCCGCGCGCATTTTGCCGGCGCCTTCTTCAATCGTCAGAAGAGCACTCGCACCGTCCTTGGCATGCGATGTTGGCAAGCGCGTATCCTCGATCGAGAGCGCTGAGACTCCGGCATTCTCAAGTTCTTCGACAGTGCGCATGACGTTGAGAGCGTTGCCATAGCCATGATCTGCATCGACAAGGAGCGGAAGGTTTCCCGCCCGGCAAATCCGATGCGCCTGATCGGCAAATTCGGACAAGGTCAGCACGATCAGGTCAGGTGCACCGAGAACCGTCAGCGAAGCAACCGAGCCGGCAAACATCCCGACCTCGAATCCGAGATCTTCGGCAATCCGCGCCGATATCGGATCGAACACAGATCCTGGATGAACGCAGCGGTCGCCGCTTAAGACCGCGCGAAAACGCTCTCGTCTCTCATTCCAACGCATAGAGTTCCTGTCCTTGTATTTTTGGGTTTGAGGCGGTTCAGTTTGCCGTATCGAAGCCGGTCTCTTTCGCTTTGATGAGAGCGACGATCAGACTGTTCACTGGCGCTTCTAGGCCAACCTCTGCAGCAACGCGGGGAATAGCGCCATTGATCACGTCGACCTCGCAGCGGCGTCCTGCCAAATGGTCCTGGAGCATCGAAGGCTTTGCATTCGGGATCTTTTCGCCGAAGGCTTTGACGTAGGCGACAGGATCGTCGAAATCGAGATCGATGCCTTTCGCACGTGCGACCGAATAGGCCTCCTTGGCACAGGCTTGCGCCACAGACCATGCATCGGGGCTTGCCTGGATGCCGGCGATCGTCAGCCCCGTTAGTGTGCAGGGTCCCGAGTAGGTCGTGTTGCAGATCAGTTTTTCCCAAACCATCTTGTGAATGTCGTCGAAGGTCAGAACTTTAAAGCCGCCCGAGCGCCAGACCTCGCCAACCTCTTCGAACCGCGGTGTCATCCCGCCTTCGAAGGCGCCGAGGCGGACAAACTCCATGCCGTTGTGATGAGCATGTCCCGGACCTTTCATTGACGCTCCGAACCCGCCGACGACGCCCATCATAACACGCTCGCCACCGACGACCGATGCAATCCGGTCGGCGCTGCCAAGACCGTTCTGAATAGCGAGGACAACCGAGTTCGCGCCGAGAATCGGCTTGGTCGCCAGCGCCGCGGCTTCCGCGTTATCAGCTTTCGTTGCAATGATAACCAGGGCGGCCTCACCGACATCGGCGGCATTCGTTGTGGCATTCATCTTCACGGTTCGGTCGCCGCTCGCGCCCTCAACACGCAGGCCGTTCCCCCGAATTGCATCGACATGGTCCTGCCAGGCATCGACGGCCCAGACATCATGCCCGGCATCTGCGAGCAGGGCGGCATAAATCGACCCCATAGCTCCCGTTCCGATAACGGCAATACGCATGAAAAAGCTCCATTGATGGGATTGAAAGAGTCGACCTCGCAGCCGGGTTCGACGTATAGGGTCTGTTGAGTATCAGGTTGCGGTTCTGGTTTTTCGAAATTGGCCCATCTTCGCGTCTTTTGGGCTTGAATATGCGAGGCATGTCCTGCGCCCGCATTCCTAAAGCTGAGCCAATTTCGAAAAACCAGAATCCACAACCTGATGCTCAACAGACCCTAGAACGAGACAGACCAGGAAGACAATGATTGAAGGGAACCTCGAAGGTGCAGACGCGTAACGAAAAGGAACAACGTATCGTCGAATGGATCGCAGAGCGCGAGCAGGAGATGCTCGATCTTTTGGCGGAACTCGTAAACATCGATAGTGGCAGTTACGATAAAGCCGGGGTCGATGCGGTCGGTGCATCCATTCGTGCCTTCCTTGAGGCTCGTGGGATCGATTGCGAGATCGTGCCGATCGAAACCCATGGCGATGCCTTGCGCGCAATGGTTCCCGCGGCAGCGGGTAATCGCCCCATCCTGATGATGGGACATCGCGACACGGTGTTTCCCAAGGGAGAAGCCGGGCGACGACCATTCCGCATCGAAAACGGGCGTGCCTATGGACCCGGCGTTTCCGACATGAAATCCGGTCTTGTTCAGAATGCCTTTCTTCTGGCGGCGTTTGCTGAACTTGGCGGCGCACCTGCGCCACTCGTTGCACTGTTCACGGGGGATGAGGAAATCGGCTCGCCGACGTCTCGGCCGGTCATCGAGAGCGAAGCCAGCAAGGCAGCGGTGGTCTTCAATTCCGAGCCGGGCCGACCGTCCGGCAATGTGGTGACGGCGCGCAAAGGCGGCGTCTTCTTCAAGGCCGAGATCTTCGGCAAGGCCGCGCATTCCGGTGGGAACTTCACCGATGGCATCAGCGCCATCGAGGAAGCAGCGCGCAAGATCCAGGCTTGGCATAAACTGACCGATCTCGATCGCGGGATAACGGTCAATGTCGGGCTCGTCTCGGGCGGTCAGTCCGTCAACACGGTCGCGCCTGAAGCGTCGTGCGGAATCGACCTCCGATATCTGGATCCGAGCGATCGCGACAAGGCTGTCGAAGCCGTCATCGAAATAGCCGAGACTTGCTCCGTGCCTGGAACAACAGCTCAGATTGCGATTTCGGGTGAGTTCAGACCATTGAACCAATCATCTGAGTCCGAGACCGTCTTCGACCTTTATGTCGATACGGCTGGAGATGTCGGGCTGGACATCGAAGGCGAATTGTCAGGCGGATGTGCGGACTCAGGCTTTGCCGCTCAGGTTGGAGCACCCACGCTCTGTGCCGTTGGACCGGTTGGTGGCAAGAA
The DNA here is from genome assembly GCA_965227905.1 of Methyloligellaceae bacterium. GTDB lineage: Bacteria > Pseudomonadota > Alphaproteobacteria > Rhizobiales > Methyloligellaceae > CBDDHT01. The sequence goes on along the minus strand of OZ245780.1, from coordinate 5,942,452 downwards.
CCACAGCCCCGAGGAATATCTCGAGCTGGCAACCGTCGTGCCACGTGCGCAAGCGCTGGCTCTGACGATCATGCGATACGGGTCATGATCGATCCGTTCCAGGCGAATCGCGGACGCGACGGTTCGCCCGGCGACACTTATTCGTTATTGCGCACGGCTTGACAGATAGCGCTCGACCATCTCGGGTGCGACGCCGAGATAGTGCTTCGGATCGACAAGGGCTTCAACGGCATCACGGGTGAGAGCATTCGCGACTTCCGACGCGCCCATGAGTGCGTCGACAAAGGTCTCCTCGCCTTCCAGACATTGGCGGCAACTGTCGTAAACCAGGTCATGCGCGCGCTGGCGTCCGATATGCGGTGCAAGACCCATCATCACGGCTTCGGCGACGATGAGCCCGCCGGTCACATCGAGATTGCGCGCCATGGCATCGGGCTGGACTTCGAGACCTGCCAGCATGGAATTCGCGTGGAAGAGTGCCCCGGCTGTCACGATGAAGCATTCGGGAAGCGCATGCCATTCGGCGTGCCAGGGGCCGGTGGCGCGTTCGTGGTCCTGAATAATGGCATCGAGCATCGTGCCATGATGCTGACGGGTGATCTTGGCGGCGGCCAGCAGGAGTTCGGAGCTGATCGGATTGCGCTTTTGCGGCATCGTGGAGCTTGCACCACGTCCGGACACGAAAGGCTCGAAGACCTCACCGACTTCGGATTGCATCAAGAGCATGACGTCATATCCGATCTTGCCCAATGTCCCGCTTAGGAGAGCGAGAGCGCCGGTTGTTTCGGCAAATCCGTCGCGGGCCGTGTGCCAAGTGAAAGATGGTTTACCGAGGCCGAGCTCATCCATCAGAGCGTCCTGAACGCGAAGCCCATCCTGGCCGAGGGATGCCAAGGTGCCGGCTGCGCCGGCAAACTCGCCGACGAGGACCCTTGGTTTCAATTCCTCGATACGCTGGATGTGGCGATCGATCGCTGAGAGCCAGCCAGTCGCTCTTTGGCCGAACGTGACAGGAAGGGCGTGCTGTAGATGCGTTCGGCCTGCCATGGCCGTGTGCTTGTGCGTCTCTGCGAGTTCCGCAAGCGTTTCTGCGATTGCCACAGTGTCGCTTTGGATCAATGCCAGGCCGTCTCGGATCTGCAGCGCATCGGCAGTATCCATGATGTCCTGCGTCGTAGCGCCCCAATGACAGTATTGGCCAAGGCCATCGGGGCACGATTCCGACAATTGCTCGACGAGGGCGATGATCGGATAGCCGACGATTTCCGTCTTTGCCGCCATCCTTCCGAAATCGATATTCTCAATCCCAGCAGCCTGTGTGATTGCCGTCCCGGCTTCAGAAGGGATCAGGCCCATACTCGCTTGAACGCGTGCGAGCGCCGCTTCGATATCCAGATAGTGCTGCACGAGAGCTTTGTCCGAAAAAACGGTCCGCATGGCTTCGGTGCCGAACATGTTGCGGAAAAGTTCGGAGGAGAGGACAAGAGATGGCATCGCTATTCCTATTCCGGCGCCCGCGCCTTGCCCGGACGGGGCAAGCTGTGACATCACAAGCGCACTTCGATTGAGGCAAGGTGTAGCTATGGATTTCGAGCTTGACGAGTCGCAGTCTCTGTTTCGCGATTCTGTTCGCGGGATTGCTGAACGCCATCTCAAGGAAAAGGCCGCTGAGCGTGCGCGGTCAGAGGCGGTGCCGCGGGATGTCGCCGAGCTATTCGCCGATCAGGGTCTCATGGGCATTACGATCCGCGATGAGGATGGCGGACAGGGCGGCACACTCATGGATGCCGTCATTGCGATCGAGCAGGTTGCACTCGTTTGCCCGAGAAGTGCCGATGTGGTGCAGGCCGGCAATTTCGGCGCAATCCGCACCTTTGCCGAATTTGGATCCCCTGATCAGAAGGAACGGTACCTGAATGATCTCTTGAGAGCTCGAAAGCTGATCGCTCTTTGCATGACAGAGTCTGGTGCCGGGTCGGCAGTGACCGATTTGCAAACCTCGGCAACACCCGATGGCAACGGTTGGAGACTGAACGGCTCAAAGATCTTCTCGACCCACAGTCCCGAGGCGGATCTCTTCCTCGTCTACTGCCGATTTGGACCCGGCGTTTCCGGTATCGGATCGGTCTTGGTGGAAAGGGGGGCAGAAGGGCTGACAATCGGCAATCCAAGTGCCTTCATGAATGGCGAAGCCTGGTCGGAGCTGCATTTTGAGAATGTCGAGATCCTGCCGGAGAACGTGCTCCTTCCAGCCGGCGGATTCAAAAAACAGATTTCCGGGTTCAATGCCGAACGGTGCGGTAACGCGGCACGCTCGCTTGCATTGGGACGTCATGCGTTCAACATCGCGCGCGAGCACGTCATGACGCGCGAGCAGTTCGGACGTCCGCTTTGTGAGTTTCAAGGCCTGCAATGGAGTTTCGCCGAAATGGCCGTCAAGCTGGAGTCAGCCCAACTCATGCTCTACCGGGCAGCGGTCGGCGCCAAGGATGGTCTGCCCGATCCTGCACTGACGTCGATGGCTAAGCTTGCCTGCAATACAGCCGGATTCGATGTTGCCGATGCCGCAATGCAGGCGATGGGCGGTCACGGTTTTTCCGAAGAAAGCCTCGTGCAGTATTGCGTTCGCCGAACGAGGGGTTGGAAGATCGCCGGTGGCTCGGTCGAGATGATGAAGAACCGGATAGCGGAGACGGTTTTCGAGCGCCGCTTTTCGCAGCGACCTGGCCGCTGACGTTCTATGGCAAGCGACAAGCAAACTGTACGACCGTCGCTGCGCGATGCGCTCTTTGCACCGAGCAGCGTCGCTTTGATTGGCGTGTCGGATGATGAGACCAAGACGACGGCGCGTCCCCTGCGTTTTCTCAAGCAGCATGGTTTTCAAGGAACAGTCTATCCCGTCAATCCGAAGCGAAAACGGGTTCAGGGTCAAGCAGCATTCCCCAGTCTTGATGCCTTGCCGGCGGTGCCGGACCATGTCTTCGTGCTCGTCAATGCGGCAGCTACACTCGACGCCGTAGCAGAAGCGGGGGCGATGGGCGTGCCGGCCGCGACTTTGCTTGCAGATGGATTTGCCGACGCAGGCTCGGAAGGGCGTCGTCGGCAGGAACAGCTTCTCGAGATATCCGATCAAACCGGCATTCGGCTCGTCGGTCCGAACAGCCTTGGCGTTGTGAATGTCGCAAACGGATTGGCGCTCACTGCGAACGCGGCATTCGCGGAAAAAGAATTGCGGCCGGGGTCGGTCGCGCTTCTTTCGCAAAGTGGCAGCATGATCGGCGGCTTGATGTCGCGTGCGTTGGCACTGGGACTTGGATTTTCCAAACTCGTCTCGGTTGGCAATGAGGCTGACCTCACCGTCGGTGCCATCGGGCGTCTATTGCTCGATGATCCGGCGACGAATGCATTCCTGCTCTTTCTTGAGACAATCCGCGATGCAGAGGAAATCGCAAGTTTCGCGGCGGAAGCGCATGCTCGATCAAAGCCGGTTCTGGCTTTCACGCTCGGACGGTCGGGAGAAGGACGGGAGCTGGCGGTGCTACACACTGGCGCGCTTCTATCCGACGGTGCAAGCGTGGAGGCCTTTCTTCGCGATGCTGGGATCGCGAGATTGCAGAGCTTTGAAGGATTGCTCGAATCGGTCCCATTGTTCTCGGGTCGGCGACCTTTGAGCAGATCCAATCCGCGTGTCGGGGTGGTGACGACAACCGGTGGAGGCGGTGCATCGCTTGTCGATGCTCTGTCGGTCGCAGGTCTTGAGATAGGTCGTGCCTCGGAAGACACGCTGACGGCTATTCGGGAGACGGGCATCCGCGTCTCGGCCGGGCCGATGGTGGATGTCACGTTGGCAGGAGCGCGGTACGACATCATGCGCGGAACCTTGGAGGCCATGACACGGGCGGATGACTTCGACGCTGTGCTGGTGGCGGTCGGTTCGTCGGCGCGATTCAATCCCGAGTTAGCCCTTCAGCCCATCATTGACTGCGAAAAAAACGGCAAGCCTGTTGGTGCCTTTCTCGTACCTGAAGCACCCGACGCGATACGTGCGATGGGTGCGGCTGGAATTCCCGTTTTCCGGAGCACATGGGCATGCGCCGACGCGGTTCGGGCCTGGGCCGAATGGCAAGCCCCACGACCCGAAGCCGGAAAACGGTCCGTATTGGCAGACGAAGGTCGCGCTGCAGTGCTGGATGAAGCGGCTGGACTGTCGCTTCTCTCGCGGGCGGGCGTGCCAACGGTTCCTCATGTTATTGCTGAATTTGATGAGGTCGGCACCATCGAGTTGCCGTTTGCGTTTCCCGTAGTCGCCAAGGTTCTCGCTGAGGAGATTGCGCATAAGACAGAAGTCGGCGGCGTTGTCATTGGTATCGAAAATCGTGCTGCGTTGGTCAGTGCGGCCAAGCGCATCAAGACAGCTGTTGAAGCGCATCAACCCGGTATTGCCGTGCAACGCCTGCTGATCGCGCCAAAGGTCGATGCTCTGGGTGAAGCGCTTGTGGGGCTGGTGCGTGATATCCAGGTTGGGACCGTCATTACTCTGGCTCCAGGAGGCGTACTCGCAGAACTCTACAACGATAAGTCTGTTCGGTTGGCGCCGGTCGATATAGAAACCGCTCGCGAGATGATTGCCGAGATCAAGGGGTTCGCTCCGCTGCGCGGCTATCGCAATCTTCCCCAAGGAGACCTGCAGGCATTCGCCGAGGCCATCGCAGCCTTCTCTCAGCTCGCAACAGATCCGCGACTGATAGATGCCGAAATCAATCCACTTCTCGTCTGGCAGGATGGTGTTGTGGCGGTTGATGCACTCGTGCGCGTGGTTCGTTGACGAGAGGTTGGCATAGACCTTACTACGTCATTGCCGGGCTTGACCCGGCAATCCATGCAATCTCAAGAAATCAAAAATACACACGGCAGGCCTCAAAGCGCTCAGGCTTCACCTGATGCTCTTCGATGAGAAAATCGAGCGTGTCGTATCGGTCGGCATGAATCTCGCGCGGAAAATGCACGCTCGTCTTGTGCGGCAGGCCGTTGGCAAGCTGGCTATCTGCCACGAACATGGCGCGCAGAACGCGTCGGTGAGGCGATCCGGAATAGTGTTCATGGGTCGGCGGCGATATCCCATGCACACGCCCGACACTGTCGGTCCCAACATGCGACTTGAAAACCCGCACAATGTCATTCGACGGGATGGCATTATGATAGCCGACCAGTTTCTTCAGCAGAGGGCGTTCTGCCCGTTCCGGCATGGTTCCGAGAAGCAGGCCAGCATTTCGCGCGCCAGACATGGCATTGTTGGTTTGGCGCAGAACATAGGCATTTGTCAGGAAAACATTTAGTGAGATTTCGGAGCCCAGCCAGATGAGTTCCTGGACATGGGTCTTGCCTTGCTCAAGTGCCGGCAGATAGCGCTGATGACCTGGATCGGCGGGATTGATCTGCGGATACATCGTTGCCGCAATATGGAATCCAGCGTCCTCGTGACGTCCAGCCCGATACCAGCCCCAAATATACTGGCCGGCTTCTTTGAGGCCGACACCGATTGCGCCGCCAACGGCACCGACGACCAGTTTATCCAGATTGTTCACGGCCCAATCGACAAAGGCGAAGTCAGTCATGGCAGTACTCCCTCATGCCATAAGCGTGTAGGCCCCGGTCAGCCTGGATACCAGGAAGGTTTGCGTTTCTCCAGAAAGCTCTTGAGGCCTTCATCGGCTTCGGGCGACAGCCGCTTCATAGCGTGGGGTCGGGCCATTTCGTCCAATGCGGCATCGTCATAGACTAGGTTGGCAAATTTGAGAGCATCGGCTTTGCTTTCGGCGAGCGCCTCCGGTGGGACATGCAGCAGCGCATCGATGATCGGTGCGGCGGTCTCATCCAGCTGGCTGGCCGGGCAAACCTCGTCGGCCAGACCGATATCGAAGGCGCGCCTCCCGTCGAAGCGCTCGCATGTCAGGCTGTAGCGTCGCACACGTCCCGGCCCCATGCGGGAGATTAACTGTGGGACGATAGGGGTTGCAATCAGACCCCAGCGGGCCTCGGTAATGGCAAACATGGCATCTTCGGCTGCGATCACAATATCGCAGGCAGCGACAACACCGACTCCGCCCCCGAAACACCCGCCATGCACAAGTGCTATCGTTGGTTTTGGGAATTGTGTGAGGCCGTGAACGAGCGCCGTGGTGCGTTTGGAAACTTCAACGTTCTCTTGCTCGTTTTCCGCGCGCACACTTTGGATCCAGGCCAGGTCGGCACCCGCCTGGAAGTGGCGTCCGTTTCCCCGGATGACCACCACACGTACGGCAGGGTCGTTTCCAAACCCACTCATGATCTCGCCGAGTTCAGCGATCATGTCGCCGTTGTAGGCATTGTTCACCTCGGGCCGGTTCAGCTTCAGGGTCGCGACGCCCCTTTCGTCAACCGAGTGTTCCACGACCGATTCCGTCATCCCCAATTCTCCTGCGTCTTTGCCGGATTGGCATCTTCTATACAATGGCGCTTGCGTCCTGCTAACACGGTCGGCAGAAATCGACCATGCGTGAAAAGGACAGGAGAATTTTTCATGTCATTGCCGCTTGAGAACATCCGCGTACTGGATCTGACGCGTGCTTTGGCAGGTCCGTTCTCGACTATGATCCTGGGTGATCTCGGTGCTGACGTGATCAAGGTCGAGCCGCTCCCGGACGGCGAAATGAGCCGGGGCTGGGCACCCTTCGACCGAGGCATCGGTGTCTATTATCTCAGTATCAATCGAAACAAGCGCAGCCTCGCCGTCGACTTTCGCAGCGAAGAGGGATTGGCTCTTTTGCGGCAACTGGCACGCGAGGTCGACGTTGTCGTGGAGAATTTCAAACCAGGCGCGACCAAGGCAATGGGCCTCGATTATGAAACGCTCAGTGGAGACAATCCGCGGCTCATCTACGCCAGTATCACGGGATTTGGAGCGGACGGGCCCTATGGTCAGTGGCCTGGATACGACCAAATTGCGCAGGGCATGTCGGGTCTTATGAGCATCACAGGTTTTCCTGATGGCGATCCGATCAGGCTCGGCATCCCGATCGGTGATGTGGTTGGTGGTATGTGGGCGGCACTTGGCATTACAGCAGCCGTGGCTCAGCGCCATGTGACTGGGCAGGGCCAGCAAGTGGATACGTCGCTCCTTGCGGGTCTGGTTGGTTTGCTCTGTGTGCAGGGGCAGCGCACCCTCAGCCTTGGCGACGTGCCAGGGCGGATCGGAAACGATCACCCGGTCATCTATCCCTACGGTGCCTTCACGGCGTCAGACGGGCCGATTAACGTTGCTGCTGCAACGCAGGATCAGTGGACGAAGCTGTGTAGCGTTTTAGGTGCGCCCGAGCTGGCGACGCACGCGGATTTCGTCGACAACACGGTTCGGTCCGACAACCGGGCAGACCTTAAAGCGCGCCTCGATTCCTTATTCGCCCACCGGCCGGCGCTCGAATGGACGAAGGAACTGATGGAGGCGGGTGTGCCCGCCGGTCCCGTCTATTCGCTCGATCAGGTTTTCAAGGATCCGCACGTTCAACATGCAGGTCTTGCCGAAACGGTCGAGCATCCGGCTCTTGGCGCTATCCGGCTTTTGTCAAATCCACTGCGAATGACGGCATTCGAAGGGCGAACCGTCCGCTCGGCGCCGCCCGAACTCGGTGAACACAGCCGGGCAGTTCTGGCCGGTTTTGGAATGGAATCATCGCAAATTGATCAGCTCATTGCATCCGGGACGGTCGGGGCCAAGGACGACAGCCCAGTGACCGTGAGTCAGGCATCATGAGTGACCCGGGCCTTTCATACATTGCTATCGCCGTTCGCGACGTTGCTGCGGCGTGTGGTTTTTTTGGCGATAAACTGGGGCTCGCCTGCAGCCAGGTCCAAACCCCGACAGGTCAGGTTCCCGCGTTTGCGGTCGGAGCAACGGCAATCGTCGTTTTCTCGGAGGACGATGCATTTCTCACTCATCGACGCCCTGGTGTGGATCATATCGCACTCAACACTACGAATCAGACGGACATTTCATCCAAGCTTGGCTTGTCTCTGAAGGAAGGGCCTGGGATCGCGGGGCGAATGGAAGCACGGGTCGATCCGAATGCGAGCGTCGGCGTAGCAGTGCGCCTCGCCGATTCGATCGGACTTGCCTTTGAGCCTGGTCAGCATGTCGAACGTGTGGACCATATCGGTATCGCATCGGCTGACAATCGCAAGGCGGAGGGTGTTTTCGCAGAGGGGATCGGATGCCCTGTTGAAAGTCGCCAGACGGATATGGAAGTTCGAACCATCGTCGAGAGTTTCACATCCGATACCTATGGCGTGGTTTATCATAGCCGCGAACCTGAGCCTGTCGGCGGATTGCGGGTGTCGTTTCTGACTGTCGGCGATACGGAACTCGAGTTCCTGGAGGAGTTCGATGCCTCTCACGGCAGAAATGTGAATCATGGTGCTGCCGGTACGACACGCCAGGACCAAGGGGCGATCGGACGCTATATCGAAAAGCGGGGTGCCGGCCTCCATCATATAGCTTTGAAGACCGACGATATCGATCGGACGCTACACCATCTCGAAAAGGAAGGGTGTCCTCTCATCGATTATCGCGGAAGACCGGGGTCGCGACGTGGACGGATCGGCTTCGTTCACCCCAAGGCTGTCGGTGGCGTTCTGATCCATTTCGTCGAGCGCTAGTCGGGAGATTCACTTATCGTAGAATGACATCTTGACTCTCTATGCAGGACATTGTTGATGTCGCGGCCCTGTGGGGGTTCGCTCCTACAGCCAAAAAGATAACTTGCATTGATCCACCATTTTCGGTGATCAATAATAAAAAGAAAAATTGAACTCTAGGGTGTGGAAACGCGATAGGCCGAGCCGATGGCTCGGGAAGGGCGCTCTTGTCGAATATTCTTGAAATTGAAAATCTTCAAACGCAGTTCTACACGTCCGCCGGAACGGTCAAGGCCGTCGACGGTGTGTCTTATGACGTGAAGGAAGGCGAAACCGTTGCCATCGTGGGCGAGTCGGGCTGTGGCAAGTCCGTGAGCGCCATGTCGATCCTGCGGCTGATCCCCGATCCACCCGGTAAGACCGTTGGAGGGAGCATCCGTTTTCTGGGCCGCGACCTGCTGCAGATTACCGAAGACGAAATGCGGGAGGTCCGCGGCAAGGACATCGGGATGGTGTTCCAGGAGCCGATGACGTCGCTCAATCCGGTGTTGAGCATTGAGCGTCAATTGACCGAGACGCTCGAAGAACACACGGATATGACTCCAGAACAGACCAAGGAGCGAGCAGTTGAATTGCTTGGCCTGGTCGGTATCTCGGACCCCAAACGGCGGTTGTCCCAATATCCTCACCATCTCAGTGGCGGCATGCGTCAGCGTGTGGTCATTGCCATGGCTCTTGCGTGCGAACCCAAACTGATCATCGCCGACGAGCCGACGACGGCGCTCGATGTCACGATCCAGGCGCAGATCCTGGAGTTGATGAAGGATCTGACGCGCCGCATGGATGTCGCACTGATTGTCATCACTCACAATCTGGGCGTCGTCGCTCGCTATGCTGACCGCGTGAATGTCATGTATGCGGGCAAGATCATCGAAAGTGGAACGGCGCACGACATCTATCACCGGCCGCGTCACCCCTACACACTGGCGCTCTTGAAGTCGGTTCCGCGCATGGATCAGCCGCGTAAGGCCAAACTGGACCCGGTTGAAGGCCAGCCACCGGACCTGACCCGTCTTGATGAAGGCTGTTCTTTCCGCCCGCGATGCGCTTATGCCGTCGAGAAATGCGCAAGCGCCTATCCACCTTTGAATGCCGTGAACGAAGGTCATCTCGCAGCCTGCTGGCAAAACGAAGTCGTTGCGGAAGCCGCGAAAGAGGTCGTCGCCAGCGACGAGTCCGAGACCGAGTCGACCGTGGCGCAAGAGGCATAGTGCAATGACGACGACATCACCCGAGGCCGAAGTCCTTGTCGACGTCCGTGGCCTGAAAATGCACTTTCCCGTAACCGAGGGAGCCTTGATCCCGCGGGTTATTGGTCACGTCAAAGCGGTCGACGGGGTTAGTTTCAGTATCCGCAAGGGGGAAACCCTCGGCCTTGTCGGCGAATCAGGGTGCGGCAAGACGACGACAGGTCGCTGTATTCTGCAGCTTGAGCAGGCGACCGACGGAGAGATCCTCTACGATGGCGTCAACCTGACGGGCCTGGACAAAAAGGCGATGCGTCCGCTTCGCCAGCGAATACAGGTGATTTTCCAGGACCCCTACAGCTCTCTCAATCCGCGCATGAAAATCGGCGATATCATCTCCGAGCCGATGATGGTGCACAACACGGAGCCCGATCAGGCGGCACGAACCAAGCGCGTTGCGGAGCTTCTGGAGGTCTGCGGTCTCAATCCGAAATTTGCCGATCGCTATCCTCATGAGATGAGCGGTGGCCAGCGCCAGCGCGTCGGCATCGCCCGCGCATTGTCGGTCAAGCCGGAATTCATTATTTGCGATGAAGCCGTTTCGGCACTGGATGTTTCGATTCAGGCCCAGGTGATCAATCTCCTGGAAGACCTGCGGGACGAATTCGATCTGACCTATCTGTTCATTGCGCATGATCTGAGTGTCGTGCGCCATCTCTGCCAGCGCGTCGCCGTGATGTATCTCGGCAAAATGGTCGAACTCGCCGACTGCGATGAGCTCTACGACAACCCGCTCCATCCCTACACCAAGGCGCTTTTGGATGCGGTGCCGATTCCGGACCCGACTGTGGAGGCAGAGCGGGCCCATAAAATCATCAAGGGCGAAATACCGAGCCCAATCAATCCGCCTTCGGGCTGCGTGTTTCATCCGCGCTGCTCCGTCGCGGTTGAGGGGTGCAGCAAGTCTGTGCCAGAGTTTCGGGAGGTGAAGCCGGGCCACTGGGTGGCCTGCTCCGAAGTGTAAAGCCCCGTTGAGAAGGGCTTCGAGTGTCTGCGGACGCATCTGTTTGTACGAAAGGGAGGAATTGAATGAGACTACCTGTACTCAAACTCGCCGTAGCTGGTTTGGTGGGCCTCGGCCTGTCGACCGGGGCGGCCAAGGCCGCGAGTCACGCAGCCAAGCCCAAAGCGGGCGGCGTGCTCAATTTCGTGGTCGGCTCTAAGATTCCGTCCTATGACGGACATGTCGAAACGACATTCGGCATGGTTCATCCGATCCGGCCGTTCTATAGCCTGCTGATCCGCGTCAATCCTGACAATCCATCGTCACCGACGGACTTCGTTTGCGATGTCTGTGAAGGCGACGTGCCAAAAGGTGAAGAAGGCGGCACGGTTTACACCTTCAAGATCCGCAAGGACGTTAAGTTCCACGACGGAACGAAAATGACGGCCCATGACGTGGTGGCCACTTACCAGAAGATCATCTTCCCGCCGGAAGGCATTGCAAGTTCGCGCAAGGCGTTCTTCAAGATGGTTGAGTCCGTCAAGGCAACGGATGACTATACGGTCGTCTTCAAGCTGAAGTTCCCGTCCGGTGCCTTCATTCCGGCTGTCGCGACGCCCTTCAACTTCATCTATTCGAAGAAGGATCTCGATACGCACGGCTATACCTGGCACCAGAAGAACATCAACGGCTCCGGTGCGTTCAGCTTTGTCCAGCATCAGCCGGGTTCTTTTGTCGAAGGTAAGAAGTTCGCCGATTACCATCACAAGGGACGCCCCTTCCTGGATGGCTTCAAGGCCATTTCGGCGCCTAAGATGGCACTACGACTGCAAGCCATTCGCGGCGACCGCGCCGGTATCGAATTCCGTGGTTTCCCGCCGAAGGCTCGCGATGATCTGCAGAAAGCTCTTGGCGACAAGATCACGGTGCAGGAGAGCGACTGGAACTGCGTGCTGATGTTCACGCCGAACCAGAAGAAAAAGCCGTTTGACGATCCTCGGGTGCGCCGTGCACTGACGCTCTCCGTCGATCGCTGGGGCGGTTCGAAGTATCTCTCGCAGATCGCGATCGTGAAGACGGTTGGCGGCGTTGTGTTCCCGGGTCACCCGATGGCCGCAACAGAAGCCGAGATGACCAAGCTCGCCGGTTATGGCAAGGACATCAAGGCGAACCGCGAAGAAGCAAAACGGCTCCTCAAGGAAGCCGGTGCCGAAGGTCTTGAGTTCGTACTCAACAACCGCGGTGTCGACCAGCCTTACAAGGTCGTGGGCACCTGGTTGATCGACCAGTGGCGGAAAGTCGGTCTGAAGGTCACCCAGCAGGTGAACCCGAGCCCGATCTTCTATGACATCCTGCGCAAGAAGAAATCGTTCGATGTCTCAATCGACTTCAACTGCCAGAGCGTTATCAACCCGATCGCTGACGTGACCAAGTTCCTGGGTTCTGCAGGAAACAACTATGGTCAGTATGACGATCAGGAGCTCGAGGCCATCTATGCGAAGCTGCTTAAGGCAGAAACCGAAGCCGAGCAGCGGACATTGATGCGTCAATATGAGCAACGCGCGCTCAGCGACCAGGCGCACATCGGTATTACGCTGTGGTGGTACAAGATCAATCCGCATCGCTCTTACGTGAAGGGCTGGAAGATCGCACCGAGCCATTACCTAAACCAGCATTTGGACAACATCTGGCTGGACAAGTAACGGCGTATTGACTGGCATTCACCGCCCTCGGCCTTTTAGGTCGAGGGCGGTGGACAAATCGGTTTCGGGCATATGTGGCAATACATACTCAAGCGACTTCTATTGATGATCCCGACCTTGATCGGGGCGGCATGTCTTGTTTTCTTCCTTTTGCGGTTGATCCCAGGCGATGTGTGTGAGCTTAGACTGGCTGGGTCCGGCCTTTATGCCGACCCGGAGCAGATCGAACTCTGCCGTGAGAATCTTGGGCTCAACGATCCCATTCTTGTTCAATTTGGCAGTTTTATCGTCGGGCTTGCGACGTTTGATTTCGGCAACTCGATGTGGACGGGCCGGCCGATTACCTATGAGCTGGGACTGCGGTTCCAGTTGTCATTGCAGGTCGCACTGATGGCGACGATCGTGACGATCCTTATTGCCATCCCGCTGGGTACGATTTCGGCGGTTCGCCAGAATACATGGATCGACTATATCGTCCGGACATTTTCAATTGCAGGTATTGCGATCCCATCCTTCTGGCTGGGCATTCTCATCATTCTTGGACTCCTGATCACGACCCAAGCCTGGTTTGGCGAGGCCTGGATGCCTCCGATCGACTATGTACCGATTTGGGAGGACCCGCTGCGCAATTTGAGCCAATTGATCTGGCCGGCAGTCGCAACAGGTTACCGCTACTCCGCGGTGGCAACACGTATGACGCGATCGACACTACTTGAGGTGCTGCGTGAGGACTATGTGCGGACGGCGAGGGCGAAGGGTCTGATGGAAAAGATCATCATCAACCGTCATGCGCTCAAGAACGCACTCTTGCCGGTTGTTACCATCATTGGGATCGAATTCGCCTTCCTGATGGGCGGCCTGGTGGTCACCGAGCAGGTGTTCAATCTCAACGGCCTTGGAAAACTCTTCGTCGAGTCCGTGACGAACCAGGACTTCGCGATGACACAGGCGCTCGTCATGATCGTCGTTGTCGTGTTCGTGTTCACGAATTTCATTGTCGACGTCATGTATGCCTGGCTTGATCCACGCATTCGCTATAGCTGATTGGAAGCCCTATGCCGACGACCTCCGAAGTCAGAGTGGAAGCTGCGATTGAGGATCTATCGCCCAAGCGTTCGATTTTCTCAGTCATGGGCGAACTTATTCGCAAGCAGCCTGTCGGTGCCGTTGGCGCTATTATCGTGCTGACCATGATTGTCATGGCGATGTTCGCGCCCTATCTGACTCCCTACGACCCGGAGGCGAACTCGTTCGAGAACATGCTGACGCCGCCGAGTACGGCGTTTTTCCTGGGTACGGATCAGTTCGGGCGCGATCTGTTTTCAAGGATTGTCTATGGCGCGCAGACGGCCTTGTTCGTCGGTTTTACCTGCGCCTTTATCGGTTCGACGATTGGTCTGGTTCTGGGTGTTGCCAGTGCCTTCTTCGGCGGCCGTTTCGATCTCATCTTCCAGCGCGTCATGGACGTCTTCATGGCGTTCCCGCTGATCATTATGGCGCTGGCGGTTGTCTCGATCTTCGGAACGGGCATCCAGAATGTGATCATCGCGATTACGATCCCGTTCATTCCGCGATGCGCCCGGGTCGTGCGCTCAAGCGCGCTCGCCATTCGCGAGATCCCTTACATCGATGCCGCGCGCGCCAATGGCTTTTCGAACGCGCGGATCATCATGCGCCACATGGTGCCGAACGTCATGGCGCCTTATCTGATCATGATCACGGCCTTTGTCGGCCAGGCGATCCTGCTCGAAGCTTCGCTTTCTTATCTTGGTCTCGGCGTTCAGGAACCGACTCCGGCCTGGGGTCTGATGCTGCAGGGCGGCGCTGAGGAATATGCCGAGAGTGCGCCATGGGTGGCGATCTGGCCAGGTGTTGCGATCACGCTTGCCGTGTTCGGTTTCAACCTTTTCGGCGATGCCGTTCGTGATGCTCTCGATCCAAAGCTGCGCTCACAATAGCGAAACTGCCGTGCGTCCGTTACAGACGCACGGCCTATTCTCTTGAGTGCTATTGAACCGCGGTGGCCTATTCCGCCGCTTCGTTGGTTTGGTCCGGTTCGGAAAAGCGATCCCGCATTTCATCCCATTCGTCTGCACCGAAGCGCTGGAAGGCCTCGCGTACGGAGATATCCTTTGCGGGGACCGGAAAGATGTTCGTCGTCTTTAGTTGATCGAGAAGCTCCTCTGACGACCCGATGACATTGCGGAGTAGCATGCTCGGTAGAATCGCGAGTTTGTATCCCATAGCTTCGGCATCGTTCAGGGGAAGGTCAGGTGTCTTCCCACGACGTACCACATTGAGCAGACAGGGCCCGTTCACGGCCTTCGGAACCATCGCGATTTCCTCAAGCGTTTGAGGCGCTTCCACAAAGGCAATGTCCGCTCCGGCTGCCAGCGCTGCATTCGCCCGCGCGATGGCAGCATCAAGGCCCTCGACGGCGCGTGCGTCCGTTCGTGCGATGATCACGAAGTCAGGATCGCGTCGGGCGTGCACTGCCGCCCGGATCTTGGCCACATACGCGTCCAGGGGGATCAGCGTCTTGTCATCGAGATGCCCGCACTTCTTTGGGAAGTCCTGGTCTTCCATGTGTATTGCCGCAACGCCGAAGCGCTCATATTCGCGGATCGTGCGGATGACATTGAGTTCGTTGCCATAACCCGTGTCGGCGTCCGCGATGAGAGGTATGTCCACCGAGCTGGCAATACGGCCGGCATTCTCGACCATTTCTGTCATGGTCACGAGGCCAAAGTCCGGATATCCAAGGCTCGCAGCCGTGCCGGCCCCGGTCATATAGGCCGCGCTGAACCCAGCACGTTCAATGAGTTTTCCGGTGATGCAGTCATAAGCGCCGGGCGCGATCGTCATGCCGTCGGCGGCCACCAATGCACGAAGTTTGGCTGAATTTGATTGGCTCATGCGGGATCCTCTATTGGGCGGCATTTCGCTTGCGTTCGAGATGGGGCACCAGTCCGCCATCACGGACCAAATCGAGAAGGTGGCCCGGTATTGCCTCGACAGAAATGCTTTCGCCCTGCGTCAGATTCTGGATTTCACCGACCTCCGGTGAAAGCACAATCTTGTCACCGGCTCTGATACGGTCCGTCTCTGCGCACACCAAAGCCAATAGGCCGAAGTTGAAAGCGTTTCGATAAAAGATGCCGCCGAACGACTTGGCGATCACGGCTCCAACGCCGAGATGGCGAAGGACCTCTGCAGCCTGTTCGCGCGATGATCCTTGTCCGAAATTCGCGCCGGCAACGACGACATCACCAGCGACGATATTGGCTGCGAAATCCGGATCGACAGATTCAAGGCAGTGGGGCGCAACTTGATCGATCGGTAGTTTCAAATAGGGACCGGGCGCAAGATTGTCTGTGTTTATGTCGTCGCCGAACACCCACGCCTTGCCCGATGCCGTACTCATGACGCGTTCCCATCCAGGAAGTGCCGCGGATCCTTAACCGTGCCAGCGATCGCGGCAGCGGCAACCGTATAGGGAGAACCGAGATAAACCTGCGCCGATTTCGCCCCCATTCGGCCTTGGAAATTGCGCGACGTGGAAGAGATGCAAACCTCATCCTCAGCCAGAATCCCGGGGCCGTAGCCAGCACAGGCGCCGCAACCCGATGGCATCATGATGGCGCCGGCCTCCGCAAGCGCAGCCATTGTCCCATCCTTCATCGCTTCGGTGGAATCGTTTCGCGATGCCGGTGCAACCAACAGGCGAACATTTTTTGCAACCTTGCGACCTTTCAGGACTTCAGCCGCCATTCGCAAATCGGCAAGCTTCGCTCCCGTGCAGGCCCCGATATAGGCTTGATCGATGGCCGTGCCTTCATGCTCGTCGACGGCGGCAGCATTTGAAGGACTGTGGGGCGCAGCGACTTGCGGGGCCAATGTGTTGGCGTCGAAATGGTGATCTTCCATGTATGATGCATCGGGATCAGGCTGCCAGCGCGAAAGGTCGACATCGTCGCCGGTCCGGCCCGAGAGATAGGCGGCAGTCGTTTCATCGGGTGCAATCAGGCCTGTCTGAGCACCGAGTTCAGCTGCCATATTGCATAGCGTCATGCGTTCCTGCATGGGGAGGGCCGAGACGAGCGAACCTGTATACTCGATTGCCTGATACTTGCCGCCGTCCATTCCGAGCCGGGCACACAAAGCCAGATTGATATCTTTGGCAGCGACTCCGATGCCGAGCTTGCCTGACCATTCGATGCGGATCGTTTGCGGGACTTTGACCCATGTCTCACCGGTCACGAGGACGCCGGCCATATCGGTTGCGCCGACACCGAACATGAAGACGCCGAACGCACCGCCTGTCGTGGAATGACTATCGCCGCCAACCACAAACATGCCTGGGCGCAAATGACCGCGCTCCGGGAGCACCACATGACAAATGCCCTGCATGTCGTGAAAATTCTCAATGTTCTGTTCGGCGACCCAACTGCGTGTCAGGTTCAGAATGCGTGCACTTTCGGCATCCACTGCTGGCACAAAGTGATCGGAGATCACGACCACTTTGCTCTTGTCCCAAACAGAAGCGTTGAGACGTTCCAAGATCGGCTTGACGCGTCGCGGCCCGCTGGAGTCATGCATCATGGCCAGATCGACATTTGCCGTAACCAGATCGCCGGGCGTGACGACGTCTTGACCAGCCGCCCGGGCAATGATCTTTTCGGCGAGTGTGGCACCCATTGTATTCGGATCCATGGTCTAGAAGGACTCGCAGCACTTCTCATGCCGAGCCACGTCCGCGTCATAGCAAAAGTGCCTGGGCCTTCATGGTTATCCAGACACTCGATGCGAGATTTATCACACGCTCCCTTGTCCGTCATGAGCGTGTAGAGAGAAACGGCGAATTATTGTCGAACCGACGTCTGCAGATAGTCGTTAGGCTCTGTCGCATTATCGCGTGACAAACGAAAAAGCTCAGCGAGACGTGTCTCGCTGAGCTTGACTACCGACGACCGGTGAAAGATGCAGACTATTTGGTATTGAGCAGCGTATAGAATTCCGTGAACACCATATCCTTGGTCGCGCTTGCGATGTGGCAGGCAGCGCATGCTTCCGCCGGGGCGGCTGCTGCCGTTGGGGCATAAGGCGGAGCATGATGTCCGAAATTAAAGTATCCCCAGTTCTGAGTCTCGGAGAAGCGTTTGGAATCTTTCACCGATATGTCGATGCCGTTGAAGGCAGCTGGGAAGAACCCGCGCCCGGATGTTTCCGTTCGCGATCCATCCTTCTCCTCGCCTTTCTTGGTGAGTTGAAGCTCTTTCAGCAGGATTGTTCCTTCAGGAAATTCGCCGGTCGCCTTGTAGATCTTGTAGGCTTCTGGGTGGATGTAGACATTGTGATATTCCGGAAAACCCGCCTTACCATTATTTAAGGCATTGGGCGTTAGCGGTGCGCCGAGGAAAATCCACTCGCGAAATCCTTCGGGCAATTTCAATTTGCCGTCGGCTGTCCATTTGGGTTTCCAGTTTTCCGACATCTGCGCGGTCGCGGTCTTGTTGAACGGGCCAGCAGCAAAGACAGCGACAGCTGCTGCAACGGCAAGACCCATAGCCAGTTTCAATTTCATTGTGATCTCCCATCTAACATTCGGTGCAGACGTGGATTTCACAAGCTCCTCTGGTAGCCAGCGATCCACATACTAAATCTGGCTTGGGCAACGATATCTCGCCATTGCTCATCGTTCGAATTGCTTTGCAGATCGTCCCAATTCCCATGGAGCTGAACTGGCCTCGCCGCCATTGGCCTTGTTAGCCGACAGCGAGGTCTCACTGAATCGACAGCACTTCGCGAAATGTTCAGATTGTCCGACGGGTTTTCTGCGCTGCACCGTATCTGAAGTGAACGCAATACGCGTCCGGTGGCACAACGCCATCCAAACTGATCCAGACATTGGAGAACTCTCAGATGAAGACCGTTACCAAGATTGTTCTGGCGGCCGGGGCCGTCGGCCTGGTTGGCGCTGCCGGAGTTGCAGGTGTTGCTGTGACCGACAGTCATGCCAGCATGCACGGTAAGAAGCACCATTACGGCGGCAAAGCGCGCCATCACGGGCATCGTGGCCATGGTTACGAACGACTGATGGAACGTTTTGATACCAACAAAGACGGGAAACTGACCCAGTCCGAATTGGACGACGCCCGCAAGGCACTTCTCGCCAAATACGATACCAACAAGGACGGCAAGCTCTCGCTTCAGGAATTCGAACCGCTCTGGCTGGAGGTCATGAAGCGGCGCATGGTCCGCGGCTTTCAAAGGCTCGATATCGACGGCGATGCGGGTGTCACGGAGGAGGAGTTCCTGAGACCCTTCAAGAACACAGTCGAGAAGATGGACCGCAATGATGACGGGGTCCTCGACAAGCAGGATCGCGGGCGTAATCGGCAGCAGCGCGGCAGCGGCCGGCAATAGCGATAGGGCTGCCGTTCTGCACTCAATCGAAGAACGACGATGGGCGGTCGCCTCGGTGGCCGCCCTTCTTTTTCCTAGTACGAGCGCGGCATTCCGAGGACATGCTGGCCGATATAAGCCAGGATCATGTTGGATGAAATCGGCGCCGTCTGATAGAGACGGGCCTCGCGCCACTTGCGCTCGATGCCATATTCGCGGGCAAAGGCAAAACCACCAAAGGTCTGCATGCAGGCCTCTGCCGCATGCCACGAGGCGTCCGCAGCGAGCAATTTCCCCATATTCGACTCCGGCCCGCAATCTTGTCCGGCCTCGAACAGGGCAGCAGCCTTGTGGACCATCAGTTCCGCGGCACACATTTCGGCATGGGCACGCGCGAGGGGAAACTGAATACCCTGGTTCTGGCCGATGGGTCGACCGAAGACGCTCCGCTCACTGGCATAGTCCGTTGCCCGGCGCAGGAAATATTTTGCATCGCCCAGGCATTCGAACGAGATCAGAATCCGCTCGGCATTCATGCCGTCGATGATATAGCGAAAGCCTTTGCCTGCTTCGCCGATCAGGGCATCGGGTGGCAGTTTCAGATTGTCGATGAAGACTTCCGTGGTGTTGTGATTGATCATGGAATCGAGCTTGCGGATCTCGACTCCATTGCCAACCGCCTCGCGCAGATCGACAAGAAAGACCGATAGTCCGTCGCTACGGCGTGCAACTTCATCGGCGGATGCCGTGCGCGCCAGGAGGAGCATGAGGTCGGACTGGAGCGCGCGGCTCGTCCAGACCTTCTGGCCGTTGACCACATACTGATTGCCGTCGAGAACGGCGCGGGTCTTAAGCTGGGTCGTATCGCTACCGGTCGTGGGCTCGGTAACGCCGAAGGCCTGCATGCGCAGAGATCCGGATGCAATGTCGGGCAGATAGCGCTGCTTCTGCTCTTCGCTTGCATGACGCAACAGCGTGCCCATCGTGTACATCTGAGCATGACAGGCTGCAGCGTTGCATCCGGATTCATGGATTGTCTCCAGAATCGCTCCTGCCGCAGAGATCGGCAAACCCGAACCGCCATACTCTTCCGGGATCAGGCTCGAAAGAAATCCCCCTTCGGTCAGGGCTTTGACGAACTCCGTCGGATACTCTGCGTCGTGTTCGAGCGAGACCCAGTAGTCGTTGGGAAAGCCTTCACAGATACGGGCCACGGACTCTCGGATATCGGTCCAACTCGGCTCAAGCGACAAGGTCGGCGCTGCGTCGGTCATCTGATCCATGCTTTTTACTCTGCTGCCTGTCCAAGGGCGCCATGCAGGAAGCCCTTCGGGAAACCGGCTTTTGGAAAGGCGCCATGCAGTGTTTCATCTGGTAAAGCGGTTTGCACAATCGAGCGAACGCCAACCAATCGATCCAGATCGACACCGGTTTGCAACCCTTCGGCCTCAAGAAGAAAAACCAGATCCTCCATCACGATATTGCCTGTTGCGCCGGGTGCGAACGGGCAGCCGCCGAGTCCGCCGAGCGTTGCATCAAAGAAGCGAACGCCGGCTTGGAGTGCTGCGGCGACATTCGCAAGGCCAAGACCGCGCGTGTCGTGAAAATGGGCAACAAGCGGTGTCTCGCCTGTGAACTTTGCAGCAGATTCGAAAAGGCTGCGGACCTGGCCTGGTGCAGCATAACCGACCGTATCGGCAAGCGTGATCTCGTCGGCACCGGCAGCAATGCCAGCCTCGACCAGGGCTAGTGTCGCTTGCGGGTCGACCCGGCCTTCTATGCTGCAACCGAGTGCTGTCGATAGCGCGAAGCCGAGTTCGACACCCTTCCAGCCCGGCTCGGAGTCTCTCAGGCGAACGATATTTTGGAAGTCGGCGAGGGATTCGGCTGTGCTCCGCCTGATATTGCTTTGGTTATGCGCTTCCGAGACGGATAGAACATAGTTGAGTTTCTTGATGCCTGCAGCGACGCCGTTCTCGGCACCTCTGCGATTGGGAACAAGGGCACTTGCGACAAGATTCGGGATAGCCAATGCGCCTTCCGCCACCGCTTTGGCGTCGGCAAACTGCGGAACGACTTTCGGTGGAACAAACGAACAGACTTCGATCTCCGGGACACCCGCATCGGCTTCAGCGCGGATCCAGGCAAGTTTGGTTTTCGTATCGACGAACTGATCGACCAGTTGAAGGCCGTCGCGGGGACCGACCTCGCGAACGATGACGTCTCTTTCCATTGTTTATCCTTGCTCTAACGCCCCTTGAAAACCGGCTTGCGCTTCTCGTTGAAAGCCTTCACGCCTTCAAGCCGATCTTCGGTCGGCATGGTGCGGTAATAGGCTTCGAGTTCGAAGGCATAACCCGATGCGCGGTCGAGCTCCGTTGCCTTGTCGAGCGCCTTCTTGGCCTGACGGACACCAATCGGAGCATTCTCGCCGATGCGTTTTGCTGTCTCCAATGCCTGGTCGATCAGGGTTTCCTGCGTGCAGACCCGATTCACAACGCCCCATTCCAATCCTTCAGCCGCACTGAAGGGCAAGCCGGTCATCACGATCTCTTTGGCACGGCGCACGCCGCAAGCGCGGGGCAGGTTGGTCGGTCCTGCTGCACCAGGCATGATGCCGCGCGTCACCTCGGGCAATGCCAACCGTGCAGTGTCGGCGGCATAGATGAAATCGGTCGCGAGCGCGATCTCAAGCCCGCCACCCATCGCGACACCATTGACGGCGGCAATCACAGGAACGGGGCAATCCATGATCGCACGGATCAGTTGCTCGACGATAGCATGCTGGCGTTGCCAGACCTCGTCGCTCATTCCATCGCGCTCTTTCAGATCGGCGCCGGCGCAGAAACCGCGATTGCCAGCTCCTGTGAGGACAACACAGTTCACGCCTCTCTGGTCGCCGTAGAGTGCCGTAAAGCAGTCGCGCAGCTCGGTCATCATGAGCGTATTCATTGCGTTGAGTGCCTGAGGCCGGTTCATCGTCACGACCAAGATGCCGGGTTCGGGCTTGTCGATCGCAAGGGTCTCGAAGCTTAGATCCATTTCCAGGGTCCTTTGCGGGCGCGGAGAAAATGTTCAACTGCCAGGTTCACAGCGAAAGCTGGGATCCAAATCTGGTTTCCAGCTAAGCAGAGGTGCCTTCGCTGGAATCCGGCCTTCGCTGGAATGACGATTGAAAGCCGTGGTTTGGTTGCGGCAATCGTCATACTCCGTTGCTGCGGCACTGTGCAATATTTGAGCGCCGCAGAGAATGCGCTTATTGTCCATCGGCAAGATAAAGAAATTCCAACTGGAAAATCCCTATGACAGAGAATGCGGCCGCCCTGCCGTTAGAGGGCATGCGTGTTATCGAGCTTGGCCACAGTGTTGCGGCACCCTATGCAGGTCTCATACTTGCCGAGCTCGGCGCCGAGGTCATCAAGATCGAGCGCCCTGAACGCGGCGACGATGCGCGGGGATGGGGCCCGCCGTTTCATGATGGAATGTCAACCGTCTTCCATGCACTGAACCGCAACAAGAAGTCGGTGCAGATCGATTTGAAGTCGGAACAGGGTCGACGAACCATCGTCGCACTGGCTGAAGGAGCCGATGTCTTTCTGCAGAATCTGAGACCGGGACATGCCGACCGTCTGGGCTTTGGCTATGATGCGCTCCATGCCTTGAACCCGCGTTTGGTCTATGCATCGATCGGTGCGTTCGGTGAGGCTGGACCGCTTGCCGGCCATCCGGGATACGATCCATTGATGCAGGCTTTCGGCGGCATCATGAGCGTTACCGGGGAAGAAGGGCGGCCGTCCGTCAGAGCCGGCGTCTCCATCATCGATATGGGATCGGCAATCTGGATCGTGCTTGGCATTGTAACGGCTTTGCTCCGCCGGGCCGAGACAGGGAAGGGAAGCGAAGTCGCGACATCCCTCTTTGAGACGTCGCTGGCCTGGATGACTTATCATCTCGCCGCTGTCACGCAATCCGGCCAACAGCCTAAAAAAGTCGGCTCGGGTGTTGCCATGATCGTACCCTACCAGGCGTTTGCGACGACCAATGGGGAGATCGTTGTGGCTGCAGGCAATGATATGCTTTTCAAGCGGCTTTGCACTGTGCTCGAACGTTCCGAGTGGGCGAGTGATCCACGATATCTGACGAATGGCGACCGTGTGCAGCACCGCGATGTGCTGTGCAATGACATCGCGGCAATCATCGAAACGGGTACAACCGAGACTTGGACCGCGCGACTGGAAGAGGCAGGCATTCCATCGGCACCGGTTCAGACCGTTGCTGAAGTTGCCTCTCATCCTCAGACCGAAGCGCTGGATATTCTGCGGGGTGCGGATGAGACCCTTCGCGCTTTCGGGCTGCCGTTGACATTCGATGGTCACCGACCTGATCGCGACGAGGTGGCTCCGAAGCTCGGGCAGGACGATGCCATGCTCGATTCGATCGTAGCACCGGAACCATCTCCCGTGGCGGCGAAGTAGCGAAAACACAAGCTTGACTGCGGAGCAGACTGACATGAGCCAGACCCAAGAAGGCGGGCGCACCATTGTTGCCGAGTATGGTCGTTATCTGGAGGACTTTCGCGTCGGCGATACCTATGAGCACCGGCCCGGGCGCACGATCACCGATGCCGACAATACCCAATTCAGCTTAATGACCATGAACCGGCACCCGGTTCACTGCGATCACGCCTATGCAGAGAAGTCGGAATTCGGCCGCCCGCTTGTGAACAGTACGCTGACACTTGCCATCGTAACCGGGCTGACCGTCGATGATGTCAGCGGAAAGGCAATCGCGAACCTTGGTTGGAGCGACATTAAGCTGACAGCGCCTGTCTTTCCGGGCGACACGATCTATGCCCGTACACAAGTGATGGATATCCGGGAATCCAAGTCTCGTCCGACCCAGGGTATCGTCACTACGCGCACCGAAGGGTATAAAGACGATGGAACCGTGATTATGACATTCGAGCGCGTCAGCCTCGTGCCGAAACGAGGCCATGGTGTCGACGACGCGCCGGCCGGTTAGAGAACAGAGAGATACAAGGGGGGGCATCTATGTCCGTACAGCACGTCGTCCCGTTGGAGACCAGCCAGGCATCGGAAACGCCAGTCGCAACCGCGCTTGCAGAGTATGCGGCAACGCTCGGCCACGATGCCATTCCTGCCGTTGTTCGTGAGCGCGCCCTGCACCATATGCTCGATGCATCGGGAATTGCGCTGGCATCGACCCGCTACGATTTCGCACACAAGATGCTATCAGGCGTTCGCGGTCTTGGCGGAACGGGAGATGTGCCGGTGCTGGGTATGCCGGCAGCCCTCAGCCCGCGCGATGCCGCGCTGATCAACGGCTTTTTGATCCACGGCCTTGACTACGACGACACGCATATAGGCGGCATCATTCATCCGACCTGCAGCGTGTTTCCGGCCGTTCTGTCTGCAGCAGCCCATGCCGGCGCATCCGGCCGCGCTATGGTGACCGCCTATGTTGTGGGCGTGGAAGTCGCTGCCCGTCTCGGGGCGGTTGCCAAGGGCGGTTTCCATCAGGTGGGCTTCCATCCGACCGGTGTTGTCGGCGCCTTCGCCTGTGCGCTTGCTGCAGGACGCATTTTCGGCCTTACACCCGGTCAACTCGAAAATGCTCAGGGCCTTGTTTTGTCCATGGCAGGTGGCAGCATGGAATTCCTGGAGGATGGCGCCTGGAACAAGCGGATCCATCCCGGCTGGGCAGCATCGGCAGGCATCACAGCAGCGGCACTCGCACGGGAAGGTTTTAACGGTGCGACGGCGCCTTATGACGGTCGGTTCGGGCTTTTCAATGCCTATCTCGGTCCGCTGGCGGATGACTGCGATCTGGGATTGGCAACGAAAGGTCTCGGTGAAGATTGGGAACTGATGGCAACGGCGATCAAGCCTTTCCCGGCGTGCCACTTCACGCATGCCTGCATCGACGCAGCCCTGGCACTGAAGAGTGAAGTTGGGGACACGGACCGGATCGTCAGCATTGAGACGCTGGTCCCGCAGGAAACGATCAAGACGATCTGCGAGCCGGAAGCCAACAAAAAGCGGCCAGCAAACAGCTATGATGCACAGTTCAGCACGCATTATCTTGTTTCGACGGCACTGGTGAAGGGCCGTTATGGCCTCGCGGAACTCGAAGAGACGGCATTGCGGGACAAGCAGGTCCTGGCTCTTGCCGACAAGGTGAGATGCAGCGCCGATCCGGACTCGGCCTTCCCCAAGGCTTATTCTGGCGAGGTGATCATCACTCTGGATGACGGCCGCACATTGCGCCACCGCGAGCACATCAACCGGGGTGCCGCTGACCGGCCGCTCTCCAATGAAGACATCATAGAGAAGTTCCGCGCCAACGCAGGTATGACCACGGATGGTGACGGTATCGAGCGGATGCTTGGTGCCATGCTTGGACTGGAAGCGGCGCCCAATGCCGTGGCAGCGCTGAAACCTTTCTCGCCCTACACCAAATAATCTCAAGGAGAACAATCCGCATGGCTTTGCCCGCCGCACCTGAGGTTGTCCTGACCGATCAAGAGCGCAAAGAGCAGGAGACCATGATTCTGGATAGTGTGGACCGCTTCCTGGAACGGGAAGTCGCGCCACATGTCCAAGAATTTGAAGAGAAGGACATCTATCCGGAAGAAATCGTCGCCGGTCTCAAGGAGCTCGGACTTTTCGGGGCCATGATTCCCGAGGCC
The DNA here is from genome assembly GCA_965227905.1 of Methyloligellaceae bacterium. Lineage (GTDB taxonomy): Bacteria > Pseudomonadota > Alphaproteobacteria > Rhizobiales > Methyloligellaceae > CBDDHT01. The sequence continues at coordinate 5,916,715 of OZ245780.1, read as the reverse complement.
TATGGCGGGCTTGGTTTGACGCCTGCGCTTTATGCGCGGGTTATCGAGCGGGTCGCGGGTACATGGATGTCCGTTACCGGATTCCTCAACTCTCATCTGATTATGGCTTACATTGTCGACACGATGGGAACCGAGGAGCAGCGACAGCGTTTTCTCCCTCGCTTTGCCACTGGAGAGGTCCGCGGCGGGATCGCATTGACCGAGCCTGATTGCGGCACCGATCTGCAGGCAATCCGAACCAATGCGCGCCGCGATGGCGACGACTATGTGATCAACGGCGCCAAGACCTGGATCACGAATGCCATGTATGGCGACTGCATGGCGGTTCTTGTGAAGACCGATCCGGACGCCGAACCGCGCCACAAGGGTATGAGCCTGTTCATTGCCGAGAAGGGGCCAGGATTCAATGTACCCCGAAAACTCAGCAAACTCGGTTATCGGGGTATCGATACCGGTGAAATCCTGTTTGAGGACTATCGCGTGCCGGCTGCGAATCTGATCGGCGGCGAGGGCGTAGGGTTGAAATGTGCGATCTCGGGGCTGGAGCTTGGGCGGGTCAATATTGCAGCCCGCGGCGTCGGTATGGCTCAGGCCGCACTCGATGAGGCGGTCAGTTACAGTCAGCAACGGAAGTCCTTCGGGAAACCACTTCATGCCCATCAGGCTGTTGCTCTCAAGCTCGCCGACATGGTTACGCGTGTTCAGGCAGCCCGGCTGCTGACAGAGCAAGCTGCCAACGCTCTGACGCGGGGCGAGCGTGCCGACTTCGAAGCCGGCATGGCCAAACTGTTTGCTTCGGAAGCCGCCTTGGAGAACGCCGTCGACGCCATGCGCATTCATGGTGCTTATGGTTATTCAAAAGAGTTCCCGGTCGAGCGGCTCTATCGCGATGCGCCGCTACTTTGCATCGGCGAGGGCACCAACGAGATTCAGAAGTTGGTCATCGCCAAGCGGCTGATCGAGCAGAACCCGATTTGACGGCAGGAAGGATTTGACCCTGTGCTGCCCCTGGATGGCGTAACGATACTGGCGGTCGAACAGTATGGGGCGGGCCCCTTCGGCACCATGCTGCTCGGCGATCTCGGCGCCGAGGTCATCAAGATCGAAAACCCTGTCGATGGCGGCGATATGAGCCGCGGCGTCGGGCCGTTCTTCATGGAGGACGGGTCAAGCCAGTTCTTCCATTCGTTCAATCGGAACAAACGAAGTCTGACACTCAATTTGAAGGCACCTGAAGGTCAGGAGCTGCTGCACAAACTGGTGGCGCAATCCGACGGTCTGCTTGACAATCTCCGTGGCGATCTGCCCGAAAAACTCGGCCTCACATATGAAGATCTGAAAGAGGTTAATCCAAAGATTGTCTGCGCGCACCTCTCGGCTTACGGGCGCGAGGGGTCTCGCAAAGATTGGCCTGGCTATGACTATTTGATGCAGGCCGAAGCGGGCTATCTCAGTGTCACAGGCGATCCGGACGGCGCGCCTGAGCGCTTCGGGCTATCTGTCGTCGATTTGATGACCGGATTGATGACCGTGTTCGGTCTCGTCTCCGGTATTGTCGGAGCCAGAGCCAGCGGAAAAGGCATGGATGTCGATGTCAGTCTCTTCGACACGGCGCTCCACAATGTCGGCTATCTGGCCTCCTGGTATTTGAATTCAGGCCATGTCCAGGGCCGTGAGGCGCGCTCTTCGCATCCCTCGCTAACACCATCGCAGCTCTATCGCACTAAGGATGGCTGGCTCTTTGTCATGTGCAACAAGGAGAAATTCTGGCCGGTCTTGGCACGACAGCTTGGACATGAAGAGTGGGCTGACGATCCACGCTTCTCGACCTTCAAAGCGCGGTTGGAAAACCGGATGCTCGTAACCGAGATGCTCGATGAGGTTCTGATGCAACGGACAACAGCCGAATGGCTTGAGCATTTGAGCGGCGTAGCCCCGGTCGCGCCGGTTTTCGACGTGAAAGAGGCTCTCGAGAACCCCTTTGTCGAGGAACAAGGCCGCGTCGGACCGTTTACCGATGAAAAAGGTGAAGAGAAGGTCCGCATGCTGACGGGGCCTGTTCGTGTTGCGGGAGAAGCGCTCCCCAATAAGGCCGGGCCGGCGCTTGGCGCAGACACGGACGCGATTCTTGAACGCATTGGTGTCGATGCTAGTGAGCGGGCCGAACTGAAGGCGAAGAAGATTATCTGACGAACGGGGCCGTTGGTCTCATGTGTCGTCTTGGACGGCCTTTTGTTTTTCTCGCGCGACCTGCAGTTCGCGACGCATCGTGTAGAGAGCCGCGCCGATGATAATGGCGGCCCCGATGAAGACCTTGGGCTCAGGCCATTCATCGAACCAGACCAATCCGAAAATTGTCGCATAGAACAAGCGCAGATAGTCGAGAGGGGCAATGGCACTGGCTTCGCCTGCACGAAATGCGTAGATGTTGGACATCTGGCCAAGCAAAGATACACCACCGATCGCAATAAGAAGAAGAAGCTCTTCCAGTGTCGGGGTTTTCCAGAACCAGATCGTCGGAGGGAGTGTCAGAAGTCCGATGCCGATGGCTTGGTAGGTCAATATCGTCACGGGTTTGTCGGTACGTGTCAGCATTCGAATGATGACCATCACCAAAGCTGCCGCGGCGGCACCGGCAATAGCCATCAGTCCATAGATATTGAGGCTTTCGCCTCCCTCGGGGCTCGCGACAATCAACACACCCGCAAATCCGACTGCCATGGCTGACCAGCGCCGAATGCCTACAGTCTCGCTGAGAATGACGATGGCGAAGATCGTTATGAAGAAGGTCTTGGCAAAGCCGATCGTGATCACATCGGCCAGAGGCAGATGGAATACGGCTGTGAAGCTCAGAAGCATCGCTGTTAATGCGGATGCAATGCGGACAAGTTGGAGGTCGAAACGTGCGGTAGTCAGCACTTCGGGAAAACCGCGGGCGATCACCGGCAAGACCAGCATGATCATGAAGAGTTGGCGAAAGAAAAGGATTTCGGTGACGTGCAGCGTTTCACCGGCCGCCTTGATCATGGCGACCATCGCCGCAAACAAACCTGCCGCGATGAGCATCCAAATGCTCCCGCGAACATTGCCGGGAACAGTACTCCACCAAGCGGTCCGGCGAGCGATTCTGCGCGCTACCGCCCTTCGCATACCAGGTGGCGACGCTTTGGGCATTTCTAGGGTATATCGGCTTGGTCGACGTCAGGGAATGGCGCTGCTGCGCGACATGGCAGACATAAGCCATCAGAATTGCGATTCTCACTATGTCTGTGCGCCACCATTCACCTGAATGAGTTGACCGTTGATGAACGCCCCGCCATCAGACACAAGCATTGCGGTTGCCGCAGCCACCTCATCCGGATGGCCCAACCGTCCGACCGGAATGAGTCCGACCTGCGATTGGATGTGAGCCGCCATCTCAGGGTTATCGTCATGCTCCGTACCGATCGGTCCTGGCGAGATGATATTCACGGTGATGCCTTTCGGGCCGAACTCCATCGCCAGCGACTTCGTCAGCCCCCAGGCGCCATGCTTTGCGACGGAGACATGCGGCCGGCTGGCATAACCTTTGAGGGCGTTCATGCCGGCGAAATTGACGATACGGCCCCAACCACGCTCCACCATCGCTGGTAGACAGGCCCTTGCCAACCAGAAGGCTGCATTCAAATCCACATTCAGAACGCGGTGCCACTCCGCCTCGTCCATTTCAAGAAATGGCGATTTTGGACGGATCGCGGCGTTATTGATCAGAACATCAACGGCGCCGAAGGCATCGATCGCAGCCTTTGCAACAGATGCGGCCCCTTCCGGCGAGCCGATATCGCCCATTGCAACGATTGCATCGACACCAAGACCGCGGGCCTCTGCAGCGACACTTTCGCAAGACTCTCGATCCTGCGATCCGTTGACGGCGACATTGAAGCCGTCATTGGCAAGAGCAAGGGCGACCGCGCGGCCGATATTCTTGCCTGAACCTGTAATCAGCGCCGTGCGGCGCACTCCGCTCACCGGTTAGTCCTTGTACGACGGATCGATTTTGTCGAGTTTCCGCATCAATGCCGGCCATTCGAGCTTGCCGATCGGGCGATACCCGCTGTCTGACGCGAATTGTCTGGCGCGCTCGATGGTGACGCGTTGCACCTCTTCGGGAATCTCCATGGCTTCGGCGCCAGCCTGCTGGAAAGCCAATTGAAATCGGCAGGCTCGTTCCGCCCTGAACATCCAAACAAAGGCTTCGGCAACTGTGCGCCCAACTGTCAGAAGACCGTGATTGCGCAGCACCAGCACATTGTTATCGCCAAGATCTCTGGCGATTGTCTCGCGTTCTGACAGATCCGTCGCGATACCCTCATAGTCGTGATAACCCGTATGGGCGATGACCGCGAGTGACTGCTGTGTAAGCGGCAGAATACCCTGCTTCTGTGTCGCAACACCGACGCCAGCCGCCGTATGGGTATGGATGACGGCGGCTGCATCCGGGCGGGCCATGTGAACCGCGGAGTGGATCGTAAATCCGGCCGGATTGATGTCGTATTCGGTCTCACTCAGGATATTGCCGTGCTCGTCAACTTTGACGAGAGACGATGCGGTGATCTCTTCGAAGAGCAGCCCGTAGGGGTTGATCAGAAACTGATCGGTCGCATCGGGAACGCGCGCCGAGAGATGCGTTGCCAGCAGGTCGGTCCATCCATATTCGTGCACGAGCCGATAAGCAGCGGCCAGGTCCACACGCATTTGCCATTCGGCGGGAGAAATCTCATCGGCGATCTGAGTTGAGACGGCCATTATTGTCTATCCTCACTTTGGCTTGAGCTCTTGTCTTGGCCAGAGAGTAGACAAGGTCTGGCATGCAATCCAGAGCGACATGTCTGCAAAACATGTGTTTCGCGCAAAAGTGGTATTCTTTTCGCCGGCGTGCATGCGCATCTAACCGAAACGTTGGATGAACGCGCCCGCGGGCGAGGAGGATCACTTGGCACACGACTATCTGTTGCTGCTGCGGTTTGTTCTGATCAATCTGGTGGCTTTCGCTCTTTCGGGCGCAGCCTATCTCCAAGGTTGGCTAACGGCCTTGTTCGGCCAGCATATGATCATTCTCTCCGGAATCATCATTGCCGTGTTTCTCTATGGGCTTGCGCTTGCCGGCCTGAAGGTCTGGCAAACGAGCCGCGCTCTCAATGACGTGAAATCCGGCAGGCCGCCTGCCGGGGGGCGCGCCGCAACCTACCTGGAGTCGATTGCCGGCGGGGACGGCGAAGGCCGTTCAATCCGGATCGGTATGTTGCGACTGAAACTCAGTCACAGAATCGCAATCGTCCGTCATGTGGCCAATTCACTCGTTTTTCTCGGCCTTATCGGCACCGTAATCGGTTTCATCATTGCGCTTTCCGGTGTCGATCCGCAGGCTGCGGCCGAGGTCGACACAGTCGGACCCATGGTCTCCACGCTGATCACGGGCATGTCCATTGCGCTCTATACCACGCTGCTTGGCGCTATTCTGAACGTCTGGCTCATCGTCAATCATCGATTGCTGGCGACAGGCACAGTCGACCTTCTCACGGAAATCGTTGCTTTGGGGGAGCGCGGTGCAAGGACTTGATGATTTCGATGAAGAGCATGCGGCTGGGACCGTCTTCCGGGATGTGTTGCTTCTGGCGCTCATCGGTTTCGTTGCCATGGTCATCATGCTGCTTCCGCATTTGCAGAAGGCCAAACGCGTAGCCGAGGACCACAAAGCACCAGGCAACGTGATCGTCGAGATGCATTGGCCGAGCGACAAGCCGTATGACGTCGATCTATGGGTCAAAGCGCCTGGTGCGGGTCCCGTCGGTTTCTGGAACCAGGGCAATCAGGTCTTCAATCTGCTACGCGACGATCTTGGGGCCGACGGGGACGCAACGGACGAAAACTATGAGATCTCGTACAGCCGCGGAATCCCTGCAGGCGAGTATGTGGTGAATGTCCATATGTATGGGCCATTGCCGGCCGGCCAGCTTGTACCGGTCACCGTTGTCGTCAGCGTCCGCAAGTCGCTTGATACGACCAACCAATTGCTCAAATCGACTGTCGTTCTGACAACCCATAATCAGGAAGAGACGGCCTTCCGTTTTCGGCTGACCGGTGAAGGCGAGCTCGTCGATGGCAGCGTGACAACGCTCCGCCGATCGCTCATCACAAAGGGACTTTAGATCATGGATGTCCTGATCTACGTCTTTGCTGCCGCCATTGGTATTGCCGCGTTGCTTGCGAGCATCGCGATTTGGGCGCCTCGCCGCGTTTGGATCCGGGTCGTAGCCGTCCTGGTCACGGCTTTGTTCATGCCGCTCGCCTACGTCTTTTTCACTGGCCTCCTAAGCAAACCCAAGCCGGTCGATTTCGCATGGTTCGAACGCAATGTAGAGCGTGCGGCCGTACTCAGCATTTCTCTGCACGAAGGCGAAGCTATCTATCTCTGGCTGAGGCTCGATGGGGAGATGGAGCCGCGCTACTACAAACTACCCTGGCGGCGGCGCGCTGCTGAAGATCTGGAAGATGCGGTAGACGCTGTTTCCAAGTCAAAGGGCAGCATCATTCTAAAGCGTCCGTTTTCGCGTCATGGCTTTGAGGAAAATGGGACTCTTAATGTCGAAATCGTACCGCCACCATCCATGCCTCAAAAGCCACCGCCTCAGCCGCCGCGAATATTCAACCCTCGCAGTCCTCAGATCTGAGAGCTGGCTTCAGGGCTTTTAAATCAGGCTCTAGTGCTGGCGGCGGTTGGTATCGGGCATCGAGAAATCGGTTGGATTTGCAATCCGCGGCACATGCCCTAGTTTGTGCACTCGCAACAACCTTGCTTCTTCTGGCCCTCCAGCGACCTTATGGCTGAGCACACTGTCACTGCGCCTTGGCGCATATTATTCTGTCTCGCCATCGCCTTTGTCGGCGGCCTGGCGATGGACTTTGCTGGCGGGCCGCTTCCATACATGCTCGGTGGTCTTGCCGCGACGGGAGCTGCGGCCATGATCGGGTGGCCGGTAGCCCGGCCGGGTCGACCTCTTGTTCTCCCGATGCGTGTCGTCATTGGCGTGATGCTCGGCGCCACTATCACGCCCGAGCTGGTTTCCAAACTATCGGCCCTCGGCGGAAGCCTTGTGTTCGTGCCGATCTATGTCTTGCTCGTCGCAGTCCTAGGCACCGCCTACTATCGGTTCGTCGCACGCTTTCCATTGAATGAGGCTTATTTCAGCGCCTTGCCTGGCGGTCTCTATACCATGGTGACGGTTGCTGAAGATGCAGGCGCAGACGTCCGTCGTGTCTCGCTCGCTCACGCCCTCAGGGTCACACTCGTGGTCTTTGCGATTCCGCTCATTATCCGGCTGCTCTTTGAGGTGGAGACGGGCACAACCGCCAAAGCATCGATTGGAATTGCGGAAGTTCCGTATCGTGAGCTGGGTCTGCTCATAGCCGCAGGTGTCGTCGGCGGCCTTGTCGCGATGCGCGTACGTTTCCCCGGCGCGTTGATCATTTGTCCGATGATCGCAAGTGCAGCGATCCATGTCACAGGGATCAGCAAGGCAAGCCCCCCTTATGAGGCGATCGTGGCCGCGCAGGTCGTACTTGGGGCCTATATCGGCGCACGCTTCGTTGGCGAAACATTCGCGGCGGTGCGAGCCGGCTTCGTCTATGCCCTCGGTCATGTCACGCTGATGATGGGGATTTCCGTTGCGTTGGCGATCTTCATTGAGCGTTTTGTCGGATTGCCTGTGATCACAGGCGTCTTGGCGTTCGCGCCGGGCGGACTGGCGGAAATGAGCCTCGTCGCGTTGGGGTTAGGGTTGGACGTGGGTTTCGTCGCGACACTCCATGTTGGGCGCATTCTCGTGATCGTGATTGCCGCGCCGTTCGCCTATGAGCGGCTCAAAGGCTGGTTCGAGCCGGACAGGAAAACCCAGTAGTACGACGTGTTCGAGGTTCAGCCGTGGGCTTTCTTTAAGGAGGGTGTCTGTAACGGCAGAGCTGCGAGATTGTCGATTTCATCCAGTCGCCAGAGCATCTGTTCGAGAGACGCAGCCGCTTGATCTCCAAGCACGGGGTCACACAAAGCATGAAACTTCGACGATAGCTCACCATCGCTCAGTGGATCGTCGGGATCGCCCTTCCGTGTCGGGCGATAGCGTTCGAGAGTGTGCCCGTTTCGCGTCGTGATCACGACGGTTGCCGATCGCCTTGCTGGGAAAGCGGCTTCATGCTCCTGATCCAATGCTAGTGTAATCCGTGCCATCAGCTTTCGTTGATCGAAGTCGTTGAGGGCGCCGGTGCTGAAGACCGAAGGAGCGACATGCCCGTAGCAAAGGGCAGACGCAAGGCAGTATGGCAGGCTGAATTTGGCTTCGAAGGCTGTCTGCGGCACAGGGTTGCCGCAGATTTCGAGGGCGGCATTGTAGGTGCGGACATGGACGCTCTCGACATCGTCAGGCTTGAGATCGTGCTCCATGCGCAGTTCAAGTGCGCCATCGATTGCTGCAAATGTGTGACCGCAGCAGGCATGTGCTTTCTGGGACATCGCCTCGATCGTGTAGCGCTCTCCAATATCGTATGTGGCTTTTTCCCAATCCACCGCTTCGCTCATGGCGGCAGCGAATCCGGCTGGGCCTTCCAGAATATCGAGAGCACCCGTAATGCCGGCTTCTGCGCTTAGTGCCGCCAGGATACCGCCTTCGGCTGCACGGCCTGCGTGTAGCGGTTTGCTCATGGCATCGCTGCGAAAAGCCTGTTGTAGCCCGGCGGCGAATGTCCCGGCTGTGGCGATTGCGTGAGATGTCCGAGAAATATCGAGACCTAGTATCGACGCTCCGGCAGCGGCAGCGCCGAAAAAGCCGACGGTCGCCGTCGTATGCCAGTAGCGGTAGTGTGCTGGGTTAACCGCCTCGGCTATTCGGTTGGAAACCTCGTATCCGGCGATCACGGCACGCAGGAGATCGATGCCACGGACGCCGCGTTCTTCGGCGAGTGCGAGTGCCGCAGCGATTACCGGTGCGCCGGGATGGTAGAGGCCGTCGCGATAAATGTCGTCGACCTCGACTGTATGGGCTGCGGTTCCGTTTATCAGTGCGGCCGTACGGGGTTCGCAGGGTGTGCCAGATGGCAAAAGCCTGGCCCTTCCGCCGCTCTGGGCGAGGGCACCGGCCAGAAGTGTTGCCGGTGGCAGGCTGCCGCCGGCGATGGTGGCGCCATACCAATCGACGACGGATCGTCGGGCGCCGATCAATGCACCTTCTGGAAGAGGCCGCAGGCGCAAGCCTGTCACCAAATCTGCGAATGTTTCGACAACCCTCATGGTGTGTGAGGTCCCAGTGGTTTCAGATTGGCCGCTCACCGATAACGGTTGTGCGATGCAGATGGCGCCGATGTCCGTCGGGATAGTCGGCAATTGCCCGATGCATTACGCATCGATTGTCCCAGATCACCATATCATGCGGACGCCAGCGATGGCGGTAGATGAATTCCGGCTGCTCGCTGTGATTGAGCAAAAAGCCAAGTAGCGCTTGGCTCTCTTCCGGGTCGAAATCTGCCAGATGTGAGGTGAATCCCCGATTGATGAACAAGGATTTTCGTCCGGTTTCTGCATGAGTCCGCACTATGGGATGCGTGTTGCGTGTCCGGGACGTGAGGTCTTCGCCGGACTTCGTTTCGTGCTGCCAGCCGGCACTCGCCACAGCAAAATCATGGACCACCTTCATCCCATCAAGCAGAGACTTCATTGCGTCTGAAAGGGCTGTATGGGCGGCGGTGAGATTGGCGAACATCGTATCGCCGCCAATGGGCGGCAGTTCGATCGCAAGGAGGATCGAGGCTTGGGCAGGTTCAACAAGAAAAGAGACATCCGAGTGCCAATATGTACCGGCTTTGCGACGTCCGAGCGGTTGCCCTTGTGAATCGGTGATATTCGAAACCCGATAGATCTGTGGCCATTCAGGGTGCAGATACTGAGTTACCGTGTAACTCATGCGGATCGTATCTTCGTCGTCAAAGATCGGGCCGAAACGTCGCGAGAACGCAACATGCTGAGCCTCGCTCATCTCCTGGTCGCGGACAACGACGATGCCATCGCTGTCGAGCCAGGTCTGGTAGAGTGCGGAAAATGTTTCGTCGTCAAGCTCCTGGCTGAGGTCCAGGCCTTTGACTTCTGTACCGAATGACGGTGAGAGCGGTGCGGTTTCGAATCTTGTCGCCATGAGCCCTCTCTGTGGTTGGCGAGGTATGTGTCGCAGTCTTGGACATGCGCCGTCAGCCCAAGATGAAAAAATGTGTGTCGCTCGTCAATTCGCTGCCCGCCAGCCAGATATTGTGACGCCCCATCCAAATTGGCAGTACTGTAAGGTGGCATCATGTATCGCGGCGTAAGGAAATGGTCATGAAAGCAATCTTCACCCTTGCAGCAACACTTCTTTGGATCGCTGTGGCGCACCCGGGGGGCGCCGAGGAGAACCTGCATCCATTCCATGGGCAAGGGCAGGTTGCTCCGGCAAGTGACGGATCCAACAAGAAGGAGCTTGGGATCATTCTTGAGGGCGAAATTGCCCAAAAGGTCTATGCGGCGATGACGGCGCGGGAAGAAAAAGACGAATGCACTGGCGGTTTTCAGAAACGCGATGGAGGCGGCCTCGTCTGCGCGGTTTCTGTCAAGCGAGACGAGTATCAGTGCTCTTTCGGGATTGTACTCGGCACCGGCAAAGTGACTTTCGGGCCGTTGACCTGCTAGGTCATACCTGAACCTACCGCTCATAACCGAACGAGGCGTATCTCGATGACTTCCGATACCAGCCACCTTCCGCTGTCGCCCTACAAGGTTCTGGACCTCACGCGTGTCCGGGCAGGGCCGACGGCGGCGCGGCAACTCGCCGATTGGGGTGCTGATGTTATCAAGGTCGAAATGCCGGAAACGGACGACAAGGGCGGCCTCGGGGGCCCGCGGGCCGGTCCGGATTTTCAGAACCTTCATCGCAACAAGCGTAGCCTCACACTGAATCTCAAGGATCCACGCGGTCTTGAAATCTTCAAAAAACTGGCGGCCGAGACAGATGCGGTGATCGAAAACTATCGGCCAGACGTCAAGTTTCGCCTCGGGATCGACTATGAGACCTTAAAAGCGAACAATCCCGGATTGGTCTATGCCTCCATATCCGGCTTTGGACAGGATGGTCCCGACTGCGACCGCCCGGGCTTCGATCAGATTGCGCAAGGCATGGGAGGCCTGATGTCGATTACCGGTGCACCCGGCAAAGGACCAATGCGTGTCGGAATTCCCGTCGCGGATCTGACAGCGGGTCTGTTGTGTGCACAGGCTATCCTGATGGCTTTGCTGGAACGAGAGCGAACCGGCGTTGGTCGTTGGGTCCAGACATCACTTCTTCAGGCCCAGGTCTTCATGCTCGACTTCCAGGCGGCGCGTTGGCTGATGGATGGCGACGTTGCCGGCCAGGCTGGCAATAATCACCCCACGAGCACGCCGACAGGTGTCTTCGAGACCAGTGACGGTTACATCAATATCGCCAGCGCAGGACAGATCATCTGGGAGCGATTGAAGATGGTCCTTGGCGATCCCGAGCTCGACAGTCCGGATTTTGCCGACGGGGCATCGCGGTTGGAGAATCGCGACAGACTGAACGATGTGATCAACAAAACAACGCGAACATCGACGGCATCCGATTGGATCGCCAAACTCAATGAAGCCGGGGTTCCTTGCGGTGAGATCAATTCGATCGATCGTGTTTTCGCATCGGATCAGGTTCAGCATTTGGGGCTCGCACAAGACGTGAGGTCCCATGAGCGAGGCAATACGCAGATCGTCGGGCAGCCCATATTGATGAATGGAACCAAGAACGAGATTCGCAGTCCGACGCCGCTGGCAGGGGAACACACAGATTCGGTTCTAAAAGACCTTGGCTATGACGCAGATGCTATTGCGCAGTTGCACGACGACAATGTCGTCTGACCGGAATTAGGAAAGCTGGAAACCACCATGGACGCGAAAGTGGAAGAGAAGCTGATCGGCCGCAAGACCGGGGCCGTTGCAGAGATCATATTCAACAATCCGGCGAAGCTTAATGCTGTGTCACTCGACATGTGGGAGAAGGCCGGTGCCCTGCTGACGGACTATACCAATGATGCCGATGTCCGTGTTCTGGTCGTATCAGGCGCGGGTGGCAAGGCATTTGTCTCAGGCGCCGACATCTCCAAGTTTGAGAGCGAACGGTCGAGCCAGGAGGCGGTTGAACGCTATGCCGCAACTTCACTGGCTGCCTACGATGCGCTCTATATGTTTCCTAAGCCGACCATTGCAAAGATCACAGGCTATTGCGTCGGTGGAGGGATGAATCTGGCTGCCTGCTGCGATCTGCGCTTCTGCAATGACCGGGCGCGTTTCGCAATTCCGGCCGCCAAACTGGGACTTGGCTATGGGCCGGTCGGTGTGGGTCGGCTTGCAGAGATCATCGGTCTTTCACGAACCATGGAGTTCTTTTATTCGGCCCGGCAATTCTCTGCCGAGGAAGCGCGCCAGATGGGTCTGGTGAATGACGTCTTGCCCGATCATATGCTTGACGCCGCTGTCGACGATTTGACGAGCCGTATTTCCGAGAATGCGCCGCTCACCATCGCATCGATCAAGGCTTCAGCGCGAGAGCTTGGCAAGTTGGAATCGGAGCGGGACGATGAGAAGCTCGCGCAAATGGTTCAGGCCTGCTTCAACAGCAACGACTATGCCGAAGGCCGTCGGGCATTTATGGAAAAGCGAAAGCCGAATTTCACCGGCACGTAATCTGCGATCGATACCGACAAAGCAAAACGGGCGGTACGCGATTGTACCGCCCGTTTTCGTTCGTCTGGGCCGGATCGATCCCAAGCTGCGATCCGGTTGTTGCGGTGTTAGAGCGCGCGCACTTGTCCGAGGAATCCTTCGACACGAGTCTGCAGGCTTGCGGCCTCAGTAGAGAGAGTTCCTGCGGCTTCCCGGACACCTGATACGATGTTTCCTGTTTCCTGGGATGCTGCGGATACGCCGCCGATATTATCTGCGACCTGTTGCGTTGCCGCGGCTTGTTCCTCGACCGCTGCCGCGATGCCTGATGAGATTTCAGCGATTTCCTCGATCACCTTGTTGATCGATCCAATGGCCTCGACAGATGTGCCGGTCGCGCCTTGAATTTCCTCAATTTGTTCGGAGATCTGTTCCGTCGCTTTGGCCGTCTGGCTTGCAAGCTCCTTCACTTCCGATGCCACGACCGCGAAGCCTTTGCCTGCTTCACCCGCCCGTGCGGCCTCGATCGTGGCATTTAGAGCCAGAAGGTTGGTCTGTTCTGCGATGTCCTGAATCATACTCACCACATTGCCAATGGTGTTGGCTGATTCCGAAAGCCCTTCGATCAGCTTGTTCGTGTGGTGGGCTTCGCCAAGAGCTTTCTGTGAGATCTCGTTCGAAGTCGCGACCTGGCTGGCGATCTCCTGGATCGATGACCGAAGCTGATCGGAAGCGGTGGCGACCATATTGGCCTGGGCATTGGTTTCCTCGGCTGACGATGCGAGGGAACCGGCACTTGCTTCCATTTCTGCCGATGCTGCCGAAACAGCTTCGACGACCGAGCCGACATTCTGCTCGAAATCGTCAGCAAGTGTCACCCTGTCGCTGACGACCATCCAATTGAGCATTGGGCCGACATAGTTCCCGTGCTCATCCGAGATTGCTGAAACTCTCAGATCGAGCGTCTCGTCGCCCAGTTTGATTTTCGCATTGTGCGGAAGGTTCGACGGGTCGCCGAGAAGTCTGCGTTGGTGCTCTGGATTTTTGTGGAAGACGTCGATGCACTGGCCTTTGAGATCATCGACAGGAACAGGAAGCAGAGATTGCAGCGGGCGCAAAGTCTCGATGCTGGTCTTGTTCAAATAGGAGATTTCGAAGCTGTCCTTGTCGAGGACCATGACGTTGATCGGCATCTCATCGAGCATCCGCATCAGCTTTGCTGTCTCGGCTTCGAGACGGGCTTGCTCGGTGATGACCTTCCACGTCAGCATAGGGCCGACATATTTGCCTTTTTCATAGAGTGGGCTGACGAGGAGGTCCAGGATCTCGCCACCGACCTCGATTTTCGCCTGATGCGGCAGGTTACTCGGATCGGACAGCATCTTGCGCTGATGCTCGGGATTCTTGTGGAAAATATCGATGCATTGGCCAACGATGTCTTCTGATTTGCAGGGAAGAACGTGTTCAATTCCCTTCAAGCCGTCGATCGTTGCCTGATTCACATAAGTGATGGTGAAGTCTTTGAGGTCGCAGATCATGACCGCAACCGGCATATTCGAAACCATCGTCTCATATGTGTGGTTGGCTAATTTCTTCGTTCTGGTTTTTTTCGTCAACTTTCCCAGCATCACGAACTCCTTGGCGATTCCTTTGCGTGCCGGGTGCAGAGGAATCGTCAGTAGAAATAATGTCACCACCAGCCCGACCCATCCGGTGAGTGCACGCAATTGAACAGCCCGCCATTTCACGGCGGATCTAGGATAGGGTGAATGATGATGGTTAATTGACCAATAACCGGACATTGACGCGTTCGCTCATCCCACATCTGGTCATGTGCGAGCGCGTACTATCAGGTCATTTTCTGCCGAAATTGGACAGTTGTGGCGGCGAAAACGATCTCTACCGTTGTCGCAGACCTTTGTGCACAGCTAATGATTAACATTAGGTTGTGCAGATTATCTGCAATTGAAGGGCTTAGAGTGCACAAGTCCCGCAATTTGATGATGCAGCGGTCGTTAAAAGGGGGTGCGCTTTTGTGCGATCACGAGAATGTGATCTGCGTGCGGAGGCATGCACGACCACATTGAGGAAAGGATCGCTTTCAACCATGATGCGATCTCAAGGGTTCGCACCCTGACATTCCGGGGGTTCCGTGCTCGAGCAACCTGTGTTTGATCATATGCACAGCTGTTGCTGGAGGACTTTAGAAAAATGGTCAATTCTGATGCCTGCAATCGATTCTGATTTAGGGCAGATTGATCCAAAGGTCCGGCGACGGCTGGACTGACCATACCGGTTTGGAAAGGAGCTATGGTGCGATACGTACTGACTGCTATAGGAATGCTGTTTGCGCTCGGCGTATCGGCAGTGCAAGCAGCGGAGGACGATCCTGCTGCATTGGTGCTTGAGGTGGATGGTGCTGCCCCGCCCGGGCTCGAGGAGTTCGCCCCGATCAAGGCGGGCGAGGCTTATGTGCTGCCGGGATCGACGACCGTTGCGTTCAACCATATGGGACTCTGCCAGACAATCCGTGTCAAAGGCGGAATCCTGATTGTCAACGAAAAGGACTTTTCGAATCCCGGCGGTGAGGTTGTTTCGACCGAGAAAGCCGAATGTCCCGAAAAGATCGCGCTCAAGAGCGAAGGCGTCGTTGGCGGCGTCCGTCTACGATCCTTCAAACAGAAACCAAAGGTCGAGCCCGCTGTTATTCGGTGGGCTCTCCCGATCCGTCCCGTCATTTTCCTACGCGGCAAGCGCGCGGCCTCTGTTGACCGTATCAAGGTTGAAACAGCCGATGGTCTGGTCATTGATCTACCGGTATCGCGCGATCCGGTCGTTTGGCCGGCGAAAGCTGCGTCCCTGACTCATGACACGCCATACCTGGTGAAGCTTGAAAGCAAGAAATCGGCTAAGCTCTCGGAGACTTGGGTCAGAACCGCTGGAAAAAATGTGGATCGCAAGAGTGCCGTTGTCTTTCTCTACGTCGACTAGGTCAATTCGCGCCCGTCAGGGCGCAGATTGGCTGGTCGAAACGGGCCGCGATTGGCTCGCAATCGATCGGTGCCCATGCCTTTGAAAGCGCGATTGACGCACAGGTATCGCGAGATAACAATCGCGGTCTGTGCGTTGCTCGCGCTCGGCGCGCATCTTGTGGTCGGTGCCCGCAGTCTCATCGATGGCTACTGGCTTGATGCTGCCGTCACGGCGCGTGGCGCTCTTCAAAACGACAGCGAAGTCGATACCAATGCGCCTGTCGTCGTAATCGCCCTTGACCAACGCAGTCTTGATGACGCGCGTTTGCGCAAACTGCCACGTGCTCTCATGCAGGCCCAGTGGGCAGACTTGATTACGGTCTTGATGGCGGCGGGTGCAAAATCAGTCGCTTTCGACTTTTTGTTCGAATATTCGCCGGCAAAACTGTTCGCCGAGTGGGACAAATCGGTCCGTCCGAAATGGGATACGGATTTTAAGCGTTCAATCTATCGCAATCGGAAGAAGATCGTCCTTGGCAGTGCGTCGCCAGCTGTTCCCAACCGGGCTTATACCCGCCTGCTCCCAAGCAAGCCTGCGGGTGCAACGGGACAGATGCTCATTCTACCCGATGTCGACGGGATCGTTCGCCGCGTGCACTTAAGGCTGGCGAAGAAGAAAGCTCCTGGATCTCCTGCGTCGTCCGGCGAAGCTCTTTCGCTTGCGGGAGCGGCGTTGACACGCGCCGGTGTCGCGGAAATCCCTGACAATGTGCTTCTGACACCGAAGCATCATTTGGAAACGCAGCCGACATACGCGATGATCGACATCCTCACTTGTGGAGAGTTGACGGCCGAAAATCTCGGCGATGTCGTGAAGGATCGCGTTGTGTTCGTCGGCAGTGCTCTGTCAGGCGAAGATCGGTTGCTCACGAGCGGGCGCTATCTACGACAACGGGTCGCAACAGAGCGTGAGGCGCCGACATGTCCACCGCGTCCGTTGGGACCGTCAGTGCTTTCTGTTTCCTCCGTTCCCGGCGTGCATGTGCACGCCGCCGCCGCCGCCGCAGTTCTGAATGAGAGAGTTCCTGAACCTCTATCACAAAGGCTTACGGATCTACTAGCTGTTGCAATGTCTGCTATTGGTGCGACTGCAGCACTGTTGTTAAGCCCCTTGATTGCTCTTGGTCTCGTCGTGGCACTGACTCTCATTGCATTTGCGGGAACGGTCGCGGCGCTCGGTGCGCAAATCTGGGTTCCGATGGGTATGCCCATGGGGCTTGCATTCGCTGCCGGCGGACTTGCGTATGGTGTGCGGTTTATTGTTGAGGAGCGCCAAAAGCTCCAACTAAAAGATGCCTTTAGTCGTTATGTGGCGCCTCAGATCGCTGAAAAGGTTCTCGAAAACGATGAGTGGCTGAAGGAAGGGGGCGAAGTTCGCGAACTTTCCGTCTGGATCTCTGACATTGCTGGCTATTCAACGATAACCGAGCAAAAACGCGAACAGCCGAAGGAGATTGTTGCGCTCCTGAACCAGATCTTCGGCGTCTCCAATGAGACGGTGGAGGAGTATGGAGGATTCGTCACACAGTATGCTGGCGATGCGGTTGTGGCGGTCTTCGGTGCCTTCGAGGAATTGGAAGGACATGCGGAAAAGAGTGTTCTTTGCGCATTGAAGGCTCAGGAACGTGTGCGCGATTTGTCAGCGCAATTGCACGAAAAGGGCGCTCCAGAATTTGCGATGCGTTTCGGCGTCGCAACCGACCGCATGCTTGCAGGCAATGTCGGCGGGATGAAACGGCTCAACTTCACTATCGTCGGTGACGGCATCAACCTGTCGGCGCGCTTGGAGGGGGCAAACAAGGTGTACGGTACAAAGGTAATGGTCGCAGGGACAACCCGTGCTCTTTGCCCTGACAACATGCTGTTCCGTCATCTCGATCGGTTGCAGGTCAAGGGCCGCGATGAGGCGTTGGATGTCTATGAGCCGTTAGGAATGAAGGGGGAGGTTTCAGCCGAAATTCTCGAACGCACGGCCGAGTTTGAAGCGACATTGCACCGTTATTGGGCCGGTGAATTCGATCAAGCGGCGCAATCGTTTGAAGCACTGGCCAAGTATGACACCGCAGCAACGCATTTCGCCGAAGTTGCACGCATCTATGCCAAGGATCCCCCGGGCCCGGATTGGGACGGTGTCAACCGGCTGAAAACGAAGTGATGTCCGTTTCGATGTGGAAGCGTATTAGATGATTGCCTGCCAGGCGCCGATGCTGACGGTGGTTGCCAACAGGGCTAAAGCAACAAGCACGCTCGGCCCGTCGACAAACCGATCTGGAAACGGCTGGAGTGTAAATGGCGCGATCAGCATCATCAGTCCTCCCCCTATCACGGCGGCATACCAGGGAATGGTGAGATAGGCGAAAAAAAGAGCGAATATTGTCGCCAGCGCAACGAGAACGATTGTACTCCACAGGATTGTGGTTCCGATTGTCGTAGCAATCCGAGGCGAGCGGCCTTCACTCGGGAAATGGCCGCTTGCCGCCATCACATAGGTGCACACGATCAGGATCAGCACCATGAATGTTGCAAGTTCGGGCCACGGAGGAAGCGGCATCTTATGTCTCCAATTTACAGATAGGTTTGTGCCCGGTAGGACGCTTGCTCCAGGGAATACAGGTCCCTAACATATGTCACATATATCAGAAATAGATTAGGTGGGCCGATGAGGCCGGGGAAGGGACAATGGCAGAGGTAGAGCGGAAGAAACGCACAATTACAGAGATCCGTGATTCCAAGCGAACCGGCGAAAAGATGGTCTATATGTCCGTGCCGGACTACACGTCTGCGCAGTGGGCAGAGATGGCCGGTGTCGATGTCGCCGTCGTGGGCGACAGCCTGGCCATGATCGCCCATGGCCATCCGAGCACCATTCCGGCGACCATGGAAATGATGGTGATGCACGCGCAGGCTGTTCGCCGTGGTGCGCCCGAGACCTTTGTCCTGGGCTGCATGCCCTATCAGAGTTACAACACCGTCGATCGAGCGTTGATGAACGCATCACGTTTCATGGCCGAAGGCGGATCCGACGCCGTCAAGCCGCAAGGAGGAAAGAGCCAGGCCCACATCCTCAAGGCGCTTGTTGATGCCGGCATTCCGACCGCATCGCACATTGGCCTGACGCCCCATACCATCGCCATGTTCGGTGGGTTCAAGATTCAGGGTCGGACAGCGGAAGCAGCCATGAAAATCCTGGAGGACGCGCTGGCTATTGAAGACGCAGGTTGCTTCATGCTGGAGTTCGAGGCCGTACCCGGACGAATTGCGAAGGTGATTTCCGAGCAACTCACGATTCCAACCATCGGAATTGGCGCCGGTGTCGGAACAGATGGCCAGATCCTGCTCTGCCATGACCTGCTTGGCGTGTTCACGGATTTCAAGCCGAAATTCACAAAACGGTTTGCGGCGCTGACCGATGTGGCAGTCGGTGGTATCAAAGACTATGTACGCGAGGTAAAGGAAGGGACCTTCCCGGCGGATGAGCACACCTATTCGGTTGGCGATGAAATGTTTGATGCGTTCGTATCAATGGTCGAGAAGCGCAGACAGATTTGACCTGGAGACAGCGCGATGGCGGACGCAGATTTGAAGCTCGATGAAACCGCGGACCTTGTTCCGGAGAAGCCTGAGACGCTTACGGAGCAAGCCTATCATCAGCTTGAAGAACTGATCGTTACGCTGCAACTGCCGCCAGGCGAAATTCTCTCGGAAACATTGCTTGCCCAGCGACTGAACATTGGTCGTACGCCCATCAGAGAAGCGCTGCAGCGGCTGGCCCGTGAAGGGTTGGTCGTGATCCTTCCCCGCAAGGGGATCTTGGTTTCGGATACCAATCCGCGCCGTCAACTTCTGGTCCTGGAAGTGCGGCGCGAACTCGAAAGGCTTTTGTCTCGGACAGGTGCCCAGCGGCGTACGCCTGCCCAGATCCAGGAATTCCTGATCATCGCAGAAGGCATGGATGCCGCTGCGGAAAGCAACGACGGGATTGCTTTCATGCGTCTGGATAGGGATTTGAACCGGCTGATCTCGGAAGCGGCTCAGAACGAGTATGCAAGTCGCGCAATCGGATTTCTGCAAGGCTTGTCACGGCGATACTGGTACTCGCACTACAAGGAAGCGGCCGACCTGCCATTTTGCGCCCGCCTTCATGCCGAACAAGCACGCGCGATTGCAGAGGGTGACGCCGATCGAGCGGCTGAGGCATGCGACAAACTGCTCGATTATGTGGCAAGTTTTACACGGGCAACCATCGAGGCGGTTTGAGAAAGGCATCCTGAATGGCCAGGCGAAGATCGGGTCGTCTTCTGAACCTGATTCTTGCTGTCCTGTTTATTGTTTTATCCAGACAGCCGGCTGCCAGTGAAGTGGAAGTCGACTTGGAACTGGTGCTGGCTGTCGACATCTCGCTCTCGATGGAAGCGGACGAGCAGCGACTGCAGCGAGACGGCTATATCGCTGCGTTCCGTGATCCGGCTGTCATCCAGGCAATCCGCTCCGGCCTGGTTGGCCGCATTGCCGTGACATATGTGGAGTGGGCCGGTGAGGCGATCCAATCCATTGTTGTGCCGTGGCAGATCATTTCCAGCGCCGAAGAATCTCATGCCTTCGCCGACCGTCTTTCGAAGCCACCCATTCGCCAGGCGCGCATGACATCAATCTCGGCAGCAATGATGTTCGCTGCCGCACAATTTGATGGAAACGGCATCACGGGCCTGAAACGTGTGATCGACGTATCCGGCGATGGTCCCAACAATATCGGACCACTGGTTGAAGACGCACGTGACGCATTGGTGCGTCGCGGAATCATCGTCAACGGACTTGCACTGATCCTCAAATCCCCCGATGCCTATTACGGCTATTTCGAGATCCCGGAACTGGACCGATATTATCGCGATTGCGTTATTGGCGGGCCGTCATCCTTTGCCCTCGCCGTTCGTAAGACATCCGAAATCGCTGCGGCCATTCGTCAAAAGCTCCTCTTGGAAATCTCGAATGTACCGAGACATGCACCGCATCACCTGCATCCGGCACAATATGCGCCGACCGGCCAATCCTATGACTGCCTGATTGGCGAAAAACTCTGGCAGAACTTTCTCATGGACGGGTTCAACGAGTGACGACGATCGCCCCTCCGCAATGCCTAGATGGGGGACGCATCAGAAGCATGCTTTACTTGGCTTGCGAAGGCCATTAACATACTGGTGATATATCAAGGATTTAGAGTTTCTGTTTGCGGCCTCATCCATGAAAATTTGCACTCCATGAAAACATATGCCGGACAACGAACGATGGACGGGCTTGTCGTGACGGTTGACGGACAGCCGCTCGATGATGCGACCACCATTCACGAATATACGAACTTCGGTTTTGAGTGGTCCTATGAAGGCGTCTCGCCACAGCAGCTGGCGTTAGCGATCCTCGTCGATTTTCTTGGCGATGGCGGGCGCGCAATTCAACTCAGCGATGCCTTCATGAAGGAGGTGATCGCCAATCTGGACAATGATTGGACATTGACCAGCGCAGATATCGAGCCGGTTCTCGCTGGACTCGAGAACCGTGCCACACCAGCCTGAGGCGCGGATAATTGCAAGCGGCCGCAAGGCCAACACCTTTTGAAAGACGTCAAGGAACAGGGAGAGGTATATGAGCAAAGTACATCGTTTTGGCGCAGCAATGGGTTTGGCTGTCGCCATGATGGCCACGCCGGCATTGGCCGCTGAGCATAACTGGAAAATGCCGACGGACTGGGGCGGAGGACCGCTGCAGGAAATCGGTGCCAAGGCATTTGCAAAAGACGTCAGTGATCTCACCGAAGGTCGGGTGAAGATCCAGGTCTTCCCGGCAGGGACCCTGGCTAAAGGCCTTAAGGCACGCCAGGCCGTGGTCAAGGGTGTCACCGAGGCCGCTCATAGCTGGATGGGCTATGACTGGGGCATCGACAAGACAACGGTGCTATTCGGCGGATTTGCCGGCTCGATGGATTCGGAACGGATGTTGCACTGGATCTATGAAGGTGGCGGGCTGGAAATGTGGCGTGAGTATGCGCTGGAGAAGTTCGGTGTTGTCTCATTTCCAATGTTCACACGGACAGCCGAAGCTTTTCTTCATTCACGCAAGCCGGTGCGAACCCTTGAAGATCTGAAGGGCTTGAAGTTCCGCACAGCAGGTGCGTGGCTCGCTATCTCCAAGGGACTTGGCGCTGCACCCGTCACGATGCCAGGCGGTGAAGTGTTCCAGTCGCTCGAGCGCGGTACGATCGATGCGACCGAGTGGGGCACGCTTTATGAGAATATCACCTCCGGTTTCCACAAGATTGCGAAATACGTGATCATTCCCGGAATCCATCAGCCGACCGCGCCGTTCGAAGTGGTCATCAGCAAGAAAGCCTGGGACAAGCTTTCCGATCGCGACAAGAAGATGGTCGAATTGGCTGCCAAGAAGGTCACCCTTGAGAGCTGGATGAAGATCGGCCACGAGGACGCCAAAGCTCTTGAGTTCTTCAAGAAGGAAGGCAACGATATCATTGAGCTGGATCCGGCCGTTCAGCGCAAAGCGAAGGATCTTGCTGTTGCCTGGGCCAATGAACAGGCAAAGGACAATGCGTGGTTCAAGAAAGTTTGGGAGCACCAGCAGGCTTATGAAAAGCTCTGGGAAAATGCTTCGAGCTATCGCAACGTGAAGTACAAATAGTCCTGACTCATCAGGAGGGGCGGCCACGGGCCGCCCCTCTTTTTTCGTATTACCATTCCTTTTGAATTAGGCTTGGGTTCTGGTCGGCAACAGCTTGCCGTTGGGGGATTGCCATGAATCGGATTGTGCGCGGAATCGAGTGGGTGTCGGACTCGAGCGGGCTTGTTGTCGCCTGGGTCGTCTTCCCACTGATCCTCGCCTCGGTCTACGAGGTGTTCTCCCGATATGTCCTTGGACAACCGACGATCTGGGCTTTTGAGCTCGGCTACATGGCGATGGGCGTGCATGGTCTGATGGGGGCTGCCTACACGTTGCGCACGAAATCACATATCCGCATCGACGTTCTCTACTCGCTCATGCCGGAAAAGATGAAGGCGCTGGTCGACACCGTGGGCTATGTGGTGATTTTCCTGCCCATCGTGACATGGCTTTGCTGGGGCCTCTGGGATTACTGGATCGAGGCTTATCAGATCGGCGAACGGTCCGGGCAATCCGCCTGGAATCCTCCAATCTGGCCGTTCCGCTTCGCGTTTTTCGCCGGCTTTGCATTGTTGTGGCTGCAGGGCATTGCCGAGTTAATCAAAACGGTTCGGTTCTTGACGGGGCTATCAGATGAGTGGGAGCCGGGCGGCGGCCTGGAGAACCAGTGATGGGAGAATATCTCGCTCTTCTGATGTTTCCAGCACTCATGCTGGCGTTGTTTCTCGGCTTTCATGTCGCCTTTTCCATGATGGGCATTGCCCTCTTCTTCGGTCTTGTGACCTTTGGCGACGCGGTCATTTTTCAGTTTGCACAAAAGGTCGACTCGGTGGCGTCGAACTTTGTGCTCGCTGCCGTGCCGCTCTTCATTTTCATGGGTGCAATGATGGAGCGCTCAGGGATTGCTGAGCGTCTCTTCGAGGCTATTCACCTTTGGACGCGCCGTCTCCCCGGCGGTCTCGCGGTTGGAACGATCCTCATGTGCGTGGTGTTCGCTGCATCGAGCGGCGTTATCGGCGCGACAGAGGTTGTTGTTGGCATGCTCGCCATTCCGATCATGCTGAAATACAAATACGACAAGCGCCTGATCTGCGGAACGATTTGTGCGGGCGGATCACTCGGAACGATCATTCCACCTTCCGTTGTTGTCGTGGTGCTTGGTCCTGTTGCAGATGTGTCGGTTGGCGATCTTTTTGTCGGTATGGTGTTTCCGGGACTGATCATGGCCGGGCTCTATATTGTTTATGTCCTGGGTCGCTGCATCTTGAATCCGGAGTTCGGGCCCGCTCTCCCACCGGACGATGACGATCCCGGTTTCTGGGAAAAGACGCGCATGACGATCGTTGCGCTCTGGCCGCCGATTTTCATGATCATCGCCGTGCTCGGATCCATCATGTTCGGACTTGCCGCACCGACCGAAGCTGCGGCGATGGGTGCATTTGGCTCGATCTTTCTCACCGTAATGTATGGTCAGTTCTCAATGGAGGTGCTGAACGACGCCGTGCTCAAAACCTTGCGCATCACGTGCATGATTTTGTGGATCATTGTCGGTGGGAACATGTTTGCCGGTGTCTTTATCGCTTCCGGCGGTGTCTCGCTGACGGAGCAGTTGATTTCGGATGCCAATCTCACGCCATGGCTGACGCTTGGAGCGTTCCTGTTCATCTGTTTCCTTGCCGGTTTTGTCCTGGACTGGATCTCGGTCCTGCTGATTTTCATCCCAGTCTTCATCCCAATCGTGAAGGCGTTGGGTTTCGATCCTGCCTGGTTCTGCATTCTGTTCCTGATTGTTGTCCAAACCAGCTATCTGACCCCGCCGATGGCCCCTGCAATATTCTATTTGCGAGGGATCAGTCCGCCTGAAATCACTTTGCGGCACATGTTTGCCGGCGTCGTTCCATTCATCATCCTTCAGCTGATCTGCCTGGGGGTTGTGGCGACCTTTCCGGGGCTCGTCTTATGGCTGCCCGAGCAAATGCTCGGATTCAGGTAGCGGCGTCAGATTATGATCATCGCTTAAGCGTGATCGCGCCGCGGCACGCGGTCTCATTGCGGACGCATCAATGGCCTGTTCTGAAGACGAATAGTCAGGAACAGGTCCATGCTTGAGCAAGTGCAGCCACCGCCTCCGCAGCCGAGAAGCGCACCCATCGGAACGCTTCTGATGATGCTCTTCGGCATTTTTGTCTTCTTGTCCGTGGTACCATTGGGTGCTTTGAGCTATTTTGGCGCCTCATCCACGACAACGGCTTTTCTGCAAGAACGTGCCTCGATGTTCATTGGTGCGGTCGAGCACTCCACAAAGGACGTCCTGGAGCCGGTCGAAGCCCAGATGAAATTTATCGCGGCGGGGTTGGGATCGAAAAACCCTGACCCGAGAGACGAAAGCCGCACCCAATCATTCATTCTTGGCGCACTGGCGGGAACGCCGCAAGTTGCAGCGATCGGCTTCGTTCGACCCGACGGTTCCACAACAATCTTCCGACGCAAGGGCAAGACAATAACCGAAGAGCCGTTCGAGCGCGTTGTCGTTGCGCCATCTGCTTTGGCAGAGGCTCAGCTTTCCAGGAGCGTCCACTGGGGCAAGGTGGAATGGAGCCGGATCTATCACCAACCCATTATCACTGCTCGTGCGCCGATCTATGAGGGGGATGAGTTTTTTGGCGTCGTTGTTGCTGCAATCTCCATGGCCGATCTTTCGGCGCGCTTGGCGGAGATTTCGGCCGATGGCGAACAGGTGCCATTTATCCTGGTTGACCGACAGACTGTTCTCGCTCATCCACGACTTGCGAACAAATATGTCATCAAGAATCTTCCGGATCGTACCGGATTGCCGACAGTCGACGCCATTGACGACCCTGTGCTGGCAGGCATCTGGAGCCTCGAAAAGAATGTCCTTACCGCCTATGGCGGTTTTGAAGATTTCAGTGGTCATTGGAGCTGGGTTGGCAGGAATTCACACGGTTATCTCTACAAGGAAATCAAGGGCTTTGGGCCGACCCCTTGGATTATCGGGATCCATGAGCCGGGAACAAACACGCGTGTATCGCGCTGGACCGTGCGCATCATCGGGATTCTGGCGTCGCTGTTGCTGCTTCTCGGCTTGTTAAGTGCGCTTCTTGTTGCACGCCGCGTCGGAAGGCCGATGAAGGCATTCGCATCGGCTGCAGATCAGGTGCAGGGCTTCAATTTCCAAGAGCTCAAATCATTGCCGCGAACGTCGATCACAGAAGTGAACGAGACGGCCAGAGCATTGGAGCAGATGGCCACCGGGCTTGAATGGTTCGAGACCTATTTGCCGCGCGCTCAGGTCAGGCGTCTCATTTCCCTCGGCTCCGACGCGGCAAACAGCGAGCAGAAGACTCTCACAATCCTGTTTTTCGATCTCGCAGGTTTCACCGCTTATTCCTCCGCCCAGGGTGCGGAAGAGGCTGTGCGGTATCTTTCGGAAGTATTTGGCTGTATTGGGCCGATTATCGAGGAGAGTGGCGGGACGATCGACAAATATACCGGAGATGGATTGCTGGCCTTCTGGGGTGCGCCGGGCGACATGGATGATCATGCCAAGGCCGCATGCTCAGGCGCACTCAAGGCTGCAGACGCCCTGGATGCGCTCGTCAAGGAGGCCAAATCCCAGGGCAAACCTTTCTGCAGGGCACGCTTTGGAATTCACACAGGTGAGGCGATCGTTGGCAATATCGGCTTCAAGGGACGCGTCGACTACACGATCGTCGGTGAAGCGGTCAACGCCGCGCAACGCGTCGAATCCGCGGCTCGAGAACCTTTGGGTGATGCACTGAGTATCGTTGTATGTAGCGATGCGACCAAGGCGGCGGCGAGCGAATGCTTCACCTATGATGCAATTCAGTCCGTCCCAGAGCAATCGGAGTTGCCGGGCAAGACTATCTGGCGGTTGGCTGCACAAAAACAGCACGACGCTTGACGAAAATGCCTATATTGACGCCAGAATCCCTCTGATGTATCTGTAATATATCAGAGGGTGGCTAACCGTCGCGAGGCAGAATCATGACACCAGACGATATTCTTTCCCAGGAACCGCAAGTTCTTACCCAGGCGCAACGCGAATCCTATTTCGAGAACGGTTATATTCTGCTGGAACGTCTCATTCCCGAAGACCGCGTCGAACAGCTTCGTGCAACGACCGAAGCGATGGTCGAGCGGAGCAAGAAGATTACGGCTTCCGACGAGGTTTGGGATCTCGATGAGGGCCATTCGGCGGAAAATCCTCGGCTCCGGCGTCTTTCCAGCCCCAACGATCATCACGAGGCTTATTGGGATTATGCTTCCAACTCAATCCTGACAGACGTCATGGCTGATCTCGTTGGGCGGGACGTGAAGTTTCATCACTCCAAGCTGAATTTCAAATGGTCGGGCGGCGGAGATGAAGTGAAGTGGCACCAGGACATTTCGTTCTGGCCGCATACCAATTACAGCCCTTGTACATCCGGTACCTATATCTACGATTGTGGGCTTGAACAGGGACCGCTCGCCGTGCTGCCGGGCAGCCACGAGCATCCGCTTTATGACCAGTATAATGACAAGGACGAGTGGGTCGGATGCCTCAGTCCGGAAGCGTCTGCGAAGATTGATATGGACAAGGCGGTATTCCTCGATGGGCCGGCCGGATCGGTGACCATTCATAATTGCCGAACGCTCCACTACTCGGCGGCCAATCACTCCGACATTCCGCGTCCGCTTTTGCTGAATGTTTTTGCATCAGCCGATGCGTTTCCTTACACCCACAATCCGCTCTACTCGAAATACGATCAGGCGATCGTCCGCGGGCATCGGGCGCGCTACGCCCATCACGATCCACGCCCCTGTCTGCAGCCGCCGGATTGGTCCAAGGGCTATACATCGATTTTCGCTGTTCAACAGGAAGAAGACTGGACCGCGGCAGCCGAATGAAGGCAATAGGCTGCGCGGCATAGCCAGTACCACAGGAGGAACACATGATCACCGACAGACAAGTCAATTTTCGCGAGGAGTACCGCTCGCGCATTATCGGTTGGTACGACGGCTATCTGCACATCGCGATCATTTATGCGATGGGCGCGGCGGCGTTCTACATCTATCTCCAGAATTTCGGCAATGTGCTCTGGTGGGAATGGCTGACCATCCCGCTCACTTTCATGTTTACGAACATCTTCGAATGGTGGATCCACAAGACGATCATGCACCGTCCCATGAACATAAAAGGTGTGCGCGCCATCTATGAGCGTCACACGCTGAATCACCATCAGTTCTTCACCGATGAGGAAATGCGCTTCCGGGATCACAAGGACTGGCGCGTGACGGTGTTCCCGCCCTACGCCCTGGTTGTCTTCATTCTCATGTCGATCCCGGGTGGTTTCTTCTTTGGCTGGCTGATTTCACCGAATGTCGGCTGGCTGTTCATGTGCACGACGACGGGCATGTACCTGCTGTATGAGTTCATGCACTTCTGTTGCCACGTGGATGAAAACTGGTTTGTCCGCAACTGCCCCTTCGTGAACACGATCCGCCGGCATCACACGGCGCATCACAATGCCAAGCTGATGATGGAAGTGAACATGAACCTCACATTCCCCATCGCCGATTGGTTGTTCGGCACTTCGGACCTGGACCGCGGTCTCTTCGGGCATATCTTCAACGGCTACAACACGGATTATCTCAAGGAGGATCTGCGTGGCCGTCCGAAGCGGCCCGACGAAGCGGCAGCGGAGCCCATGGGCGCCTACTGATATGCCGAACGATATCAAAGCCATCCTCTCGGTGATCGCGATGATCGTTGCTGTTGCGCTCGCCTACTGGCAGGTGTCGGTCGGCAATCCGCACCTTTTCTGGTTCGTGATCGGCACGGCGATCTTCATGGTTGCTTCCATGTGGGTGTTCCCGGAAGCCGTTGGCAAGAAGAAGAAGCGCGGGTGACCGTGCCGCAGTCTTCGTGAACTGGCTCGAGACTCAAAGGCTCGCGCCGGATCACGGCTTGCCCGTCCTGGCTGATGTCGACGTTCTCGTCGTCGGGGGTGGTGCTGCCGGCGTCGCTGCCGCCGAGACGGCTGCCCGGCACGGCCGCAGCGTCCTGCTGGTCGAACGCTATGGTTTCTGCGGCGGCAACGCCGTGGCCGGCCTTTCAGGCACCATCTGCGGTCTCTATCTTTCCAGCGAACGTGTCGCCAATCGCCCGGAACAGGCGGTGTTTGGTTTTGCCGAACGGTTCCGAGCGTTGATGGCCGAGACGAATGGGATCACGGAACCGCAGCGCTACGGGCGTACGTGGACGCACTGCCACGACCCGCATCGTTGGCGGGAAGCGGCCGATTCTTTTCTCGCTGATACGAAGGTCAAGGTTCTCTATCACGCGCTTGTGCTAGGCGTGGTTATGGATGGTGAGGTTGTCAAAGGTGCGCTTGTCGACTCGAAAGCCGGTCGAGGCGTCGTGAATGCGGGTGTGGTCGTCGATGCCAGCGGCGATGCGGATGTCGTCTTTCGAGCGGGTTATGGCTACTCGCGCGGCCAGGATGGGACCGTGCAGAACCCGACTATGATTTTCCGCATCGGCAATGTGGATATGCCGCGGTTCCTCGAATTCTGGGGCTCGGATACCATTTGCTCGGCCAGGGTTACGGAGCAGTTGATCGAAGCGAATGCGTCGGGCGACTATGATTTGCCGCGTGCGAAGATCTGGATCTTCCCGACGCCGCGTCCCGGTGAGTTGCTCGTCAATGCAACGAGGTTGGTCGGGCGAGATGGCCGCGAGCTCTACCCGGGCAATCCCGAGGATCTCACAGAGGCCGAACTCGTTGGGCGCCATCAGGTGCGAGAATATGCGCGCTTTCTGGCCAATCATATTCCCGGTTGTGAGAGGAACTTCGTCAACGATACGGGTGTCCAAGCCGGTATTCGGCAATCGCGCTCGATCGTCGGTGTCGATCGGTTGACCAACGAAGATGTCGTCTCGCGCCGAAAGCGTGGAGATGGTGTCGTCCGCTCGCCATGGCCCATCGAACTGCACTCAGGGGAGCGGCCGAAACTCGAATGGCTCGATGACGACTACTACGAAGTGCCCTTCGCGACACTCCTGCCGGAGAAGGGCGAGAATCTAATCGTTGCAGGCCGCTGTCTGTCAGCCGAGCATGAGGCGCTCGCGTCATGCAGGGTAACGGCACAGTGCTTTGGTTATGGTCATGCGGCAGGGCTTGCTGCATCTCTCGCGGTAGAGCGACATCAACCTGTTCGAAGCTTCGAGGGCGCCGAGATTCGCGCCCTATTGAATGCGGACGGTGCCCGCCTTGACGATTGAGAACACTGTAGCCAGGCAAACAACATCCCGGACTTGATCCGGGATCCAGGGCGGCATGCTGAGTTCATGCTCATAGCCCTGGGCCCCGGATCAAGTCCGGGGCATATCAATTTCGGTACTAGTGTTACTGACCGAGCTTGATCCTGATCCCGCCGGTGACGACACGATCATACTCGGTATCGGTCTCGAGCTGAGCGATCCCGCCTGCTCCAGTTGTGTCTCTAGCTTGGAAGTCTCCACCAGTCGTCAGGACACCGGAAAGGCGCAGCGTGAAGACGGCACGCTCCGAAATACTCACATCAATGCCACTGTGATGGGCCAGCAAGAAAACTGTATCGTCGTCATCGATGAGGAAGCGTGAGCCTGCCGGGCCAACATTGTCCATATCAATCTTTGCAGCGCCGATACTTGCTCCGCTGAATGGCCGCAGGCGACCGTTGAAGAAGGTCCGGCGCCATGATCGCAGCAGTGTGCCCTGCAGCGAGTTGATTGTAATATCGCCGCCGGAAGCTAGCGTTTGAGGGAACAGCGGGTTTAGGGGTGCGTTCGCATAATTGACGGTCAGATCGTCCGCCTTGCCATAGCCATATTGCAGTTCAGCACGCCAGAGCTCATCGATTTGTTTGCCGACGGCAAATGTAAAGCCAAAGCCGTCATCGGCCTCGGTTACAAGCCGACCATTAGCACCAGCAACATTGGAACTGAACAAATCGACGTCGCGTTCCGTATCCAGCGCGCCGCCGAAACGTCCTTCGATGTACCAACCGTAATGCGATTGCACGACCGGGTCTTTCAAACCACCGGATTGCGCCGGAGCCGTAACCGTCATAGCAGCGATTGCTAGCACTGCACTGGCGACGAATGTGTTCCGGAAATTCATGTGGACCCCTCCTGACAACAGCTCAATCGAGCATCTACCCCGCTGGCGATGCTATTCGAGAAGCCGGCGGGTCACGAGGATAAAGCGGCGACGCTACCAATTTTCCGGATTTGCGTTGCAGCCGTGCCACAGTCCCGAAACGTCAATATTCAGATGGTGATCGGAGGATCGTCACCAATGACCGCTGACTCACCACTCTCCTGATAGCGCGGCCTGGGATGTGCACGAGAAACGGAGTTATCCACAGGCCCGCGGCCCTGCTGCCTAAACGCAGCCGCCGCTGCCCGTGTCGGCTTGCGCATTGTCATCGAAGACGGCTTCAATTCTGACCGGTTCGTCGCCAAGCCCTCTGAAAACCCCATAGGCGGATGCGCCGCGGAACTCGGAGCCCTCCACATGCGGTTGTCCAAGACTGGATTGAGGCAAACGGTCATCCACGTCTGTATGGAAATCGAAACTGCGGCCAGGCTCGAATGCCTCAAAAGCAAGTGAGACGGCTCGACCCCCATCGTCGGCGCCTCGGGCATCGATCAGCTTTACTGGAGAATCCAATTTGGAGAAAAAGGCAGAAGGGCTACCGCTACCGAGCCCACCGGCAACCGTATCGAAGATCAGGTTGCCGGCAGAGCCTGCAAGAACGATAGACAGCCCGACAAGCGTCCAGCCTTCTCCGCTCTTGTTCTCGATCGTGAAAGTATCGGGATCGCTGTCCTGGAATGTGACCACAAACCGAGGGCCGCAAGGCTGATCATCACCGAGCACAGGCGTCGAAAGGAAACCGCTCGCTGCAATCAGGAGAAATGCAAGGCGCATGGCCGACCTCGCCGAGAGTGTTTTGGACCATGCCATTTGGCCATGATCTGTCTCGGAGGTCGAGGGGGATGCGGCAAAAATGAGTGCGCCGGGTCCCGATGTGCGAGGACCCGGCGCATGCCATGACCGGAAGGGGAAGGTCGGCTAATTCGTAACAATGATGCGTGTGTTACCCATGCCATATCGATGAACGAGGCTATAGAGCCGCGCAGCGTTTGCAGGATGCAATCGTACGCAGCCATGGGATGCGGGTTGCCCCAGGGAGCGAATGTGGTTCGTTCCGTGGACGGCGTAACCGCCATGGAAGAAGATCGAATAGGGCATAGGTGAATTGTTGTATTTCCGCGAATACCACATGCGGTGGAGGCGTGTCGGACGATAGGTTCCGAGTGGGGTCCGATAGCCGCGGCGTGCTGTGGAGACGGGCCAGCTATAGGCGCGCGCGCCCTTGACGTAGACGGTCATGCGCTGCGCAGATTTGTCGATTTTGGCAACAATGGCGGCGGCGGACGCCGATGGCGCCGCAAATG
Source organism: Methyloligellaceae bacterium (assembly GCA_965227905.1). Classification (GTDB taxonomy): domain Bacteria; phylum Pseudomonadota; class Alphaproteobacteria; order Rhizobiales; family Methyloligellaceae; genus CBDDHT01. The sequence continues at coordinate 5,884,710 of OZ245780.1, read as the reverse complement.
CGAACACGAGCAGAACAAGGCCAGCCGATACGGCTCGCGCGAGATGTTGCATAAGTATGCCTCCCAGCTGATTTAACAACATGGGGAGGCATGGGTAATATTCCAAGATCTAAGCTTTTGAATCGATCTTTCTTGGTAAATAGATCGATAATCAAGAAGATTAAGCCGTCTTTCTTCTATGCTGTTTTTGCCAGCTCGCCGCGAATGACATATCGCAGGATTTCTGCGACTTGATGCGGCTCTTCGGCAACGGCCAATGCGGCTGCATCGACTTCCTTGAGTGGATGGGTCAGTGCTGCATCGTGGAGGACGACGAGCGGTTTCCCGAGAGCGGCAGCAAAGCCGGCATCGAAAGCCGCATTCCACTGTTTGTACTTGTCGCCGAAGCGCACAACGACAATATCGGCGCGCTCAATGAGATTGCGTGTACGGATCGCGTTGAGTTTGGCGCCCTTATGGTCTTTCCAAAAGCCTTTGTCTTCGGATCCAAGAATTGAGATTCCGCAATCGTCACTGCTGTCATGGTCGGTGACGGGCGCGGTGAAGGTCACGGGCAGACCTTCAGCTTTCACCGCAGCTTCAATAACTTCGCGCCAGTCGGTGTGAATTTCGCCAGACAAATAGACTTGCCAAGGTTCCATTTGATGTTCTCCAAAGCGGTTGAATTTGATCCTATCGGTATGGGAAGGCAGGCAGCGAGGCAAGCCTTTGCAACGGTTTCGACGTCCAGACACGGATTTTTGACGGTGCTTTCAGATGAATGGCAAAATGCAACGCGCCGCTGTAGTATGCGGCGAAAGCTTGAGATTCGCGTAGGGGCCATTGTTGGTGTTCCCTGGAATCTGACAAGCCGAGGTGATGACGGGTCCTAAGCAAAATCCGAGATGCGCCGAGTTCTTTTTCCGATATTCCTGGCTTTCCTGGTGGTTGCGCCGCTCGAAGCCTTCAGTGCGCCTGAAGCGCGCAAGCTCTTTGGTGCCAAGAAAGCGCCCGCTGATCTGCGCTCACGCGCAATAGGGTCTTATGCGCGTGGCTGCCTGGCAGGCGGGGCCATGCTGCCTGTTAACGGGACGGCTTGGCAGGCGATGCGGCTTTCGCGAAACCGAAATTGGGGGCATCCGGCTCTGGTCAAATATGTCGAGCGCCTTGCAACCGAGTCCAAAGAGATCGATGGCTGGCCGGGTCTGCTGGTCGGTGATTTGTCGCAGCCACGTGGCGGCCCCATGCTTACGGGGCATCGCAGCCATCAGATCGGTCTCGATGCGGATATCTGGCTGAAGCCTATGCCGAACAGGCGTCTGACCCGTCAGGAACGCGAGAAGATCTCGGCAATTTCCATGCTGGGCAAGGACCGGTTGTCGATCAATAAGCGGGCCTGGAAACCGGGCCATGTGACATTGTTGAAACGGGCTGCATCCTCCCGCGAGGTGGCACGGATCTTCGTGCACCCCGTCATCAAGAAAGAGCTTTGTCGAGCGGCCGGCAACGATCGACGCTGGCTGAACAAGATCCGCCCCTGGTGGGGACACCACTATCATTTTCATGTCCGCCTATCGTGCCCGCGCGGCATGCGCGGTTGCGTCAACCAAAAGCCGGCACCGGCCGGGGACGGGTGCGGCAAGCAGCTCGACGACTGGTTTAAACTGCTGAAGCGGGCGATGAAGCCGAAAAAGAAACCGCCGCCGAAAGTAACGAAGCCTAAGAAGAAACCGAAGAAGAGGCGACGATTGCGCCTGGCCGATCTGCCGGCAGACTGCAAATTGGTGTTGAACGCCCATGATGTTCCGTCTGCAGATATTGTTCCCGCATCGCAGCGGCCACCGGCAACAGGCTGGGTCAAGCGAGAGGGGGAAGTCTCCCTGCCCGATAGGAAGCCGAGATGAGTGAAGCCATGGACGACGATGAACAGAACAATGTCTTTGGTGAGCCGATCGGGACCTGTTCGCTCCATCCGATGACCGGATTCTATCGCACAGGGTGTTGCGAAACCGGACCGGACGATGCCGGGATCCATACGGTCTGTGTCGAGGTGACCGCGGAGTTTCTTTTGTTCTCGAAGGCCCGAGGCAACGATCTCTCCACGCCCTTGCCTGAATTCGGATTCCCCGGACTTCAGCCGGGCGATCGATGGTGCCTGTGTGCCGCACGCTGGCAGGAAGCCTTTGCCGCCGGCGTAGCGCCGCGCGTCATTCTTTCGGCGACTCATGAGCGGACGCTGGAGGTGGTCGATCTTGCGGACCTAAAAAGTCGCGCACTCGATTTGGCGTGAAACGCCGACGCTACGATCCCCAGGCCCGGACTTGATCGGGACATGGAGGCGGAAGGTGGCGGATCAAAGGGTCGGCCGATCCAAAAATCCCAACCAATTCGTCATTCCAGCGAAGGCTGTAATCCAGTGCGACGATGACAAATCTAGAAGCAGTCCTGGATCCCAGCCTTCGCTGGGAAGACGACCATTGGCACATTGGAAAATGAACTGAGAAACGACTTAGCCACTAAGACAAATTCAATGGAAAACCACTGTCGCTTGATCCGGGCTTCAAGCTGAAGCCGTCGCTCCGGTTCCAATAGGACAGCTGACACCGGTCCCGCCCATCCCACAGTAGCCATTCGGATTTTTCGCGAGATACTGCTGATGGTAGTCTTCGGCGAAATAGAACGGGCCGCCATCTACGATCTCGGTTGTAATCGGCCCCAAGCCCCGCTCTTTCAGGGCTTGTCCGTAGGCCGCTTTCGAGGCTTCGGCGGTCGTTCTCTGTTCATCGTTGGTGACATAAATGCCTGAGCGATACTGCGTGCCGACATCGTTGCCCTGCCGCATGCCCTGGGTCGGATCATGGCCTTCCCAGAACACCTGTAGCAGTCGTTCATAGCTAATCTTTGCCGGATCGAAGACGACCAGCACGACTTCATTGTGGCCCGTACGTCCGGAACAAACCTCTTCATAGGTCGGGTTCGGCGTATAGCCGGCCGCATAGCCAACGGCGGTGACGTGGACGCCGTTCAAGCCCCAGAACGGACGTTCGGCACCCCAGAAACACCCCATCCCGAAAATGGCCGTCTCGAGACCGTCCGGATACGGGCCTTGAAGTGGTTGTTTCAATACAAAGTGCCCTTCGGAAACTTGGATTGGTGTGTCGCGACCCGGAAGCGCAGCGTCGCGCTCTGGCATCACGGCGTCTTTGCGGAAGAAAAACATCAGTTGCTGAAGACCTCGATGCGATGGCGGCGCCGGCCGGCCCAGTAAAAGAGTGCGCCCAGCGCGGCGAAGAATACCCAGGTCGGGATTTGGAGTGCCATCAGCACGCCATACTCCCAGGCTCCGCTGCCGAGCTGCTCTTCGACCATGGTGCGGAAGTTCGCGAAACCGGTCGCGCTCATCTGGTTCCATTGCTCGGCGAGAGTCGTGGTCGCCCAACCTTCCTCGTCCTTGAACGATTTCGTTCCGTCGATCACAAGCATCAGAACCGCGATCAGAACGGACCAAAGACCGAGAGTGCGAAAAACCATGACCCAAGCCACGCTGCCAAAAGATGGGGTGATAATCCTTAGGCACAAAATAGGCACTTTGGGCCGTTCGTTCAATCGCCCGGCGCAGATTGCCCGGACGTGTTGCGCGGCTGCGCGCAATGCTTGCACACCAACGGCGCATCGCTATAGTGCGTCGCACTTCCAAGGCTTAGGAGGGGTGGCCGAGTGGTCGAAGGCGCACGCTTGGAAAGCGTGTAGGCGGGCAACCGTCTCGTGGGTTCGAATCCCACTCCCTCCGCCAGGAAAGTCCTTTAGACAATTGATATTTGAGATGTAGTTTTTTGGGCATTTGTGTAGGCCCGCAGAACTAACAGCAAATTTGCCGGCGCTTAGTCGCGGCGTCGCTGTGAGATTCACAGCATTAGTAATCGTGCGGGCACTATAGTAATTTCGTGGTATCGGCAACTGGTTGAGGCTGGGGAATTTGCGATGCGCGGAAAGCTAATCTTGCTTGCCGCGATGGCGCTAGCAGTTCTGGCGTTGCTTGGCAGTCTGGAACCAAAGCCTTCTTCTAGGCCGAAGCATGAACTAATAATCTCCACGCCCCCATCACAACCTTTCGAGTTGGTAGCGCACAAGGTAATCAGCAATACCGGTCGCAGACTCACGATTGGTGTCGACCGCGACATCAACCGAAACCAATGCCTTGCTCTCCTAAAATACTACACACCGCGAGTTCAATGGCGTGGCCAGGTCGCCGTCCGCAAACCTGATGATTTCGGCAAGTTGACGCCGTGGTGTGTAGACAATCGCGATGGGTCCGAGGTGATTTTCAACGATGAATTTTTCCAGTAGGCACATAATTCGGTAGTGAAATGTCTGCGACCTTGCCATCATCTGAAAGGCTCTTGAGTGTTCAGATTGCAATCAGTCTCTACCGCCTGACCGCGCTAACCGATACGGCGAAACACGCACAATCCTGGCTTGCAATTTGGGCCGGTTTCTTAAGCAGCGGCATTTCGCTCGGCTGCAAAAAACTCGGAAAACTCTGTCAGCAATTTTGTCCTCTCACGGTAGCTCGGGTCGATGCTCTCTGCCTTCTTGCTTTGCTCGAGCAGTTGAGACAACAGCGTTTCCCATTCGCCCTCTGTCGTGCCGTAAATGTTTGTGTATTCGGGATCGGTATGATCGTAGATGCCGATGGCTTTGCCATCGCTGTCGAACTTGATGTTTGCTGAGATGGATGCGGTCAGAAAATGCGCTGACGCCAGAAGTCGCTCATCCGATGACATGTTTTTCGTGGTTTCCTCCCACGCATCTTTCACAGATTGAGGCGCGTTCGGTGGCGGAAAGACAAAGCCGACCGCGGCGCCCGTTGCCACCAGCCCGTCATTGTTCAAATCCGTGTGGTTCTGAGGAGGCAGAAGGAGATTCACGGCGCCTTCGACATTTGTGTTTCTGACTCCGCTTGGCTCCGCCAGACTGTGCACGCGTCGCAGGACTTCAATGTCATCGCGAGAGAGAGATTGAATGTAGTCGACCGGGTTTTCGAACCCTCCGGTCGAGGCAGCATGTTGCACAATTTCTGCGAAACGCTGGCGTTCCTGGTCGGTAACGCCTCGGATGTTCATGAGGTCGCTATCTTTGTCGCCAAACACGGTACCGGTGTCTTGAAGATGAAGCAGAGTCGCGCTCACCGCATTGGAGACGAGTGACTGCGGGGACAGTGTCGAATAAGAAACCGATTTGTCTGGCTTGTCGTCAGAGACCGGCACGATGAATGTGCTGGCGCGTTGTTGGGCATTTGAGGGAGTGGCTTTGAATGCAGGGCCGTTCGCTCCTGCCGAGTTCGCGTACGCTCGCGTTTGATAGTCCGGTGTCATGACTACACTCGTCCAGTACTGACTCTACACGGCGTATACGGAGCAAGGTGTGTGCCAAGGAGAAAATGTAATGAATGCAGATTTCTAGGAGAGCATTTATTTGGAATTGGATTTTCAGGCGGCAAGATATTCAGTGTTGAGGCATAAATTGCCGGTCTGTGAGGATGGTTCTATTGTCAGTGCTCTGAGGTCCGCATCTGCGCGCGCGCAGCCCAAACGGTTCGCATTTCGTCCGGTATGGCCTGCCATTCGAGGCCGATTGACAGGGCAGGCAACCCGTCAGATCACTCAGCTGTTTTTCGCTTTCGCTTGCCACGTGCGACTTCGGTGGCGAGTGCCTCAAACTTTGGCTCCCAGAATTGCCGGAACTTCGCCAGCCAGCAGTCGACCTCTGCCAGAGGCGCTCCATCTAGCTCATAGAGCCGGCGCGTGCCGTCAACGGTGACGATGGCAAATCCGTTTTCGCGAAGCACCTTGAGATGTTGCGAGACCGCAGACTGCGTGATGCCGAATTCTCTATTCACGATAGCGACAATCTCGCCGGATGCATGCTCGCCCCCGGCCAGAATTTCCAAGATACGTCGGCGTACCGGGTCGCCCAGAACATCGAAAGCGTGCATCAGCTGCCTGTATAAAATTCTGCCGTTTGCGTTGCCATCGCTTGAGCAATGTCGGGCTGTTCGCCGGCGGCGATATGCGCTGCTCCCCATGCATCCGCGCATTGGCGCATGAAGGATTTGCCTTCATCGGATGCCATCCAATTCGCGACAGCTTCGCGGTCGATCGCACCGCCACGGCTTTCCAGATGCAGAGCCATTCCGAGAAATGAAAGATCCCAGCCAACCCCGGTTGCCGCTGGACCGTATTTCCGCCAATGCTCTTCCCCGGCCTCGTCTTTCAGCATGATATGCTCGAGCGTCAAGTGGGTTTCATCGCGGTCGGCTTTGAGCCTCACGGTGACCCAACTGACGTTGCTGGCATACTCCCAGGTGACATCCAGCGCATCCGGTTTATCGCACCGCGTAATCCGTCCGCCTGCGTTCCCTTCAAGTTGATATCGGCCATCGAGTTTGAGTTCGCCCGAGATTGGAAGAAACCAACGCGGGATTCGCTCTGCATTCGTGAGGGCATCCCAGAGATCGTCTTGGTTCGTGTCATACGTCCGCGACGCAACAACGACACGTGCCGGTTTGTCTTCGAACAAGCGATCCTGGACCTCCCGGAATTCAGCTCCAAGGGCCCGGCGAAAATCTATCATGGCATCCGACTGGGTTAGTGCAGCTGCCACTTATATAAGTCAAAACTTATAAAAAGGCCAGACAGCTTCATGGTCGACGCACTCACGCCTTCGGTGCGTATTTGGCGAAGACCTCGGCCCCGGTCATGTTCGTCGTCTCGTTCGCGAAATCGTAGTAAGACGGCTTCTCGTCGATGAAAATCTGGCTGTCGAAAACCAGGTCGTCCATGTCATCGAAAATCCCTGCGGACATGCTGTACTGCCCACTCTCTTTCAGCCGGTAGAACAGGCTGGTTCCGCACTTGGCGCAGAAGGCACGTTCGGCCCAGGGTGATGAGTCATACAGCGTAATGTTGTCTGCGCCCTCGATCGAGACGTCCGTCCCGCAATCGATTGCCATCAACGGTCCACCGGAGTGGCGCCGGCACATATTGCAGTGGCATACGCCAACGCGGTTGCTCACCGGTTTCGCGACGATCTGGACGGCTCCGCATAGACACCGACCGTGTTTCTCATTGGCATCCGACATGAGTCCCTCCTGACTAAGTGCGACGCGTTCATGGAAGCGCTATAGTTTCAACCGCTCCGGATTTTCTACCACCATCCGCCACAACCTGCCGGGCGAAAGACCACAGGTCATCGAAATCGAAGTGTGACATGTCAGCGCTGTTCGAGGCTCTTTGTGAATTTGACGGCAAGGCCGTCTCGATCCTGTCGGAAGCCCATGCGCGCTTTGGTGCGCGTGCGTCCTTTTTGTCCGACCTAGTAGAGCTTGCTTCCAATCAGACAGAACATGTTGGCGATGGTGCGACATGGCTGATCAAGAATTGCCTGGAGAACGGCGAACGGCTGGCGCCGGAAATGACGGAGGTTCTTTTTTCAGGTCTGAGCGAGATTGGGACCTGGCCCGCACAGCTCCACCTCTGTCAATCATTTGCGTATCTCGATATTCCAGAGACTTCCGCGGTGAACGCTGCGGACTGGCTCGATGGCCTCTTGCAGCACACGCGACCCTTCTTGAGGGCGTGGTCGATGGATGCCTATCAGCATTTGGCGATACAGCATCCCAGATTCGATGAACGCGCGGACATGGCCCTAGTCAGTGATGAAAGAGACCATGCAGCTTCGGTCAAAGCGCGTGCGCGTCATGCGCGCAAGCGCCGGCAAACCAATGACGAGAAGTAATAAGCCTCAATTTCCAGCAATCATCCGCCACAATTGAGCAAGCCTCTCTAGGCTGCTGCCACGATGCGTGCGGAAGCGGGCGTGCGCCGTTGGCAAAGCGTCTCGTGCGAGCTCGATCGACCAGAGCGCATTCACCTCGTTCGGTATGAGCGAGTATCTCACGTCGATAATCCGATTGGGATATTTCGGATCCCTGGCAAGGAAGTCGTCGCTGAACCAGCGAAACCGTTCTATGTCATTCGCCTGTGTTGTCGTGAGATCAAGCCAGGGCAGGTCGCGGCCCTTGTCGAGCTTCGGAATAGACTCACCGGTGAAAACGCGCGGTCCGACACCGACGCGCACGGCATCCACGTAATAGCGATCCTTGGTCTCGTAGATAGTCTTCCAAACGACGATATTACCAAAACTCGGCTTCGCTTCGAGACGGATTGGATCATGCCCTCGCGATGCTGCGATCTCGGCGCCCATGTCCAGCGCCGAGCGCTGCTGTATCAGGCCGGCCGTTAGATATAGGGCGCCCCAGGCAAGGGCAATGCGTGCCAGCGCCGGCTTCTTGCGCAGGCCGGCTATGACCACCAACACCAGAATCGGCGTTGTGAACAGCGGATCGATAACGGATACGACACTCCACGAAAATCTCTCGTGACTGAATGGCCAGAACAGCATCGTGCCATAAGAGGTGCAGGTATCGAGCAATGCATGGGTGGCGTAGCCCAAAGTGCAGAAGAGAAAAGTCTGCGCAAACGTCAATTGCCATCGCCGGCCGAGAATCCAGTGCAGCGCCAGGGCACAGAGGAAGCCGCCAACCGGAATGAAGATGAGTGCGTGCGTGAATTGGCGGTGATACTCAAGGTAGATCAGGGGGTCGACATCTGAGCGGATGAAGATGTCGAGGTCCGGCGCCATCCCTCCCAGGAAACCGAGGATGCCAGCGATGCCGACATTGGTCCTTTTTCGTATCGCCTGCGGGAGTGCCGCTCCCAGCGCGCCTTGTGTCAGCGGATCCATATAGGGTCGATGTCCCGTCTGTTTATGAGAAGTGCCATTTAGGGCGACCGTTCTATATTCGTACGACGAATTGGCCGATGCGACACTTTGGAATCATCGAGTTTGCGCTGCTCCATGCTTCCAGAATGATATAGTGAAGCCTGTTGTTGTGAGGCTCGAATTCGTTTATGCGATCCGGTCAACCCATGGCGGTTTCGTGCATTATTGCCTGGCTTGTGAAGATAGCTTGCTGAGGAGCCTGTATTTTGAAGAGCCTCAAACAACGCCTGAACTCTGAAGAAATCCTCATCGCTCCGGGCGTGTTCGATATGATTTCGGCTAAAGTGGCCGACGATGTCGGATGCGAGTCGCTCTACATGACCGGCTATGGCGTCGTTGCCTCGCATCTCGGTCTGCCCGATGCCGGTCTGGCGACGTTCACGGACATGGTCAGCCGGGTCGACCGCATTGCGAATGGCATATCTGTCCCACTCATCGCAGATGGCGATACTGGTTATGGCGGGTTGCTAAACGTGCAGCATACGGTTCGCGGATATGAGCGGGCGGGAGCCGCCGCGATCCAGATCGAGGACCAAGAATTCCCTAAGAAGTGCGGGCATGTCAAAGGGCGCCGGGTCATTCCGGTGGAGGACATGGTCGCCAAGGTCAAAGTCGCGGTCGAGACGCGCGACAGCAATGAGTTTCTGATTGTTGCAAGGACCGACGCCCGCACGATGGACGGTCTGGACGAAGCTTTGCGCAGGGCAGAAGCATATGCTGCTGCCGGAGCGGATGTCCTATTTGTCGAGTCGCCTGAGAGCGAAGAAGAGATGCGCACCATCTGCGAGCGTTTCGACACACCGCTGTTGGCAAACATGGTCGAAGGGGGACGCACGCCCGTCTTGTCGAAAGCAGCACTCCAGGAGATCGGATACGCCCTGGCTATATTCCCCGCCAGCGGATTTCTCTCCGCTGCGGCCTCGCTCCGTAAGGCCTACGAGGCGCTCCACACAACCGGTTCCACGGCAGATCAACCTTTGGATCTCCATCCCTTCGAAGACTTCAGCAAACTGATGGGATTTGAGGCGGTTTGGGACTTCGATGAGAAACACAGCCGATAGCAATTGACGCGACCTCGATGCTGACCTAGCGTTCGTCGCAAGGTGCATCGAGGCGCCTCCGGTCCGCGGGAAGACTTGGCTCACTCGACAGACGAGCGTTCATAACTGACGCCATATCCATGCCTTTCAACCGGCATGCGGGCACCGGTCCATGAAGGGTGTGTGCCATGACGATGTCTTCTTCCGACAACAATACGCTGACGCTTGCCAATGTGCGCTCACGCGCCAAACAACTGTTGAAAGCATTTCGCGATGGAGATAGCGGCTCTCTCGCGCGGCTGCAGGCCTCTCATCCGCTATTTCGTCATTCTTCAGATGTCGATGCATCTGCGCTGAAATTGCATCACGCGCAGCTTGTGATCGCGCGCGAGTCGGGCTTCCCGAGCTGGCCACGCCTCAAATGGTGGTTCGATTGGAAAGAGGGGCGAGATGTGCGCCTGCATCTGTTCCGAACGGATGCCGATTATTTCCGTGACCGGGCATCGGGCCTCAAGAGCATGATCGAAGTGGATGACGCTCTCGCCCGGGAACAGGTCCGTCTTCATCATCCGAGATACCGGGCCGTCGACGACACTGACACGGCGTGGCGTTCATTCGATGATGATGACGCAGCACTCGTCGTTGCCGCCCAACATGGTTTTGATACCTGGGATTCATTTACCGTGCATCTTGCGGCGCTGGAGAAAGATGGAGACGCGACGGAAGATCCTTTTCGGCGAGCCTATCAGGCAATCGAAAACTGTGATCCAACTGCGCTCGATCCCGTCTTAGCATCTAACCCGGAGGTTGTTCGTGTTCCAGGCACCAATGGGAACACGCTTCTGGGGCTGGCGACATCGACGCTCGTGACGCCCGATCTTTCCAGCAACCCGCGCGAGCGAAACACGGACCTGGAACCTCGCTTCAAGATGGTGCGTGCCTTGATCGAAGCCGGCGCAGATGTCGATGCGGCGAACCAGAAAGGCTGGACGGCACTTCATCAGGCGGCCTACAGCAATAATGTGGAAGCGGCCCGCCTCTTCGTCGATGCCGGTGCGACGATCGATCTGGAATCCTATGGCGACGGCGGAACGCCACTGACGGTCGCCCTGTGGTGGGGGCATCGTGAGGTCTCTGACTATCTCGCCGGCCTGGCCGTTGTGCCACTCAATCTGCGCGTCGCAGCCGGGCTTGGAGACACCGATGCGCTTGCGGACTTCTTTGACGCAAACGAGACGTTGCTACCGGATGCCGGTGCCAAGCGCGCGTTTCATCGTCCTCACTCCGGTTTTCCGCCATGGACACCAACGCCCGGCAACGAGCAGGAAATCATCGACGATGCGTTTAGTTTCGCCGCGCGCAATGGACGGTTGGAGGCCATGGCCTTTCTGCACGACCGCGGCGCGGGTCTCGACAGTGTGCCGTGCAATGGGTCTCCCCTCATCTGGGCCGCAATCTCTCGACGGCATGATGCGGTCAAGTGGCTGATCGCAGCCGGCGCAGATGTCAACGCAAAGGCCGACTTCGCGTATAATGGCGGGCAGACGCCTCTCCATAGTGCGGCCTTTTCCGATGAACCGGAAACCATCCGTCTACTGGTCGATGCCGGCGCCAGTCCCGTGACCCGAGACGATACCTATGATTCGACACCTCTCGGCTGGTCCTCGTTTCTCGGCAAGTCGGAATCCGAGGCAACATTCGTGGACGCCTACTCCGATCGCTGCAATGTGGACGATCTTTGTATGGCTGGTGCGTCGATTGATGTGATCAAGGCCCGTCTGGATGCCGATCCGGAACAGCTCTTCGGTGCAACAGGGACCGGCTCCCCGCTTCGCGCAGCGGCGTACCGGGGCCGTGACGATCTCATTCGTCTCTTGTTGGAGCGAGGTGCCGACGTCCAGGCAAAGAGCGTGGAGGGCAAGACCGCGCGTGATCTCGCTTTCGATCAAGGGCACAAAGAGGTGGTCGCCATCCTGGATCAGGCGATGCAATCTTGAGCTGAGCAACAAGTCTCACTGTTAGGAAAAATATGACATCCCGCACTTGATGCGGGATCCAGGGCCAAATGGGATGTGGTGCGAAATCGCCTTGGGTCCCGCATCAAGTGCGGGACGTCAACTTAGCAACACAGTACCCTAACAAGTGTTTTCCCGCTGACACGTTGCCCGGGTCTTCGCACGCTCTTATAGTCGGTCCAATCAAACACCGGAGTCACACATATGGACGCGCCGATCCGGGTCTTTTGGCAGCCTCATTGAACGAGCTGTCTTAGGGTCAAAGAGTACCTCTCGGTCCGTGGGATCGAGTTCGAATCCATCGATGTCATGAATGACGAGGGCGGGCTCGACACGCTGAGTGCTCTTGGTGCACGCTCTGTGCCCGTGGTCGCACGTGGCGACGATTATGTGTTCGGGCAGGTCATCAAGGACGTCGTCGCATTCCTGGATCTTCCGGACGATACGGCTCCCGAGTTGTCGCCGGATGAATTGCTCAAGCGCTACGACCGTTTTCTTGAAACAGCGATCCGGCTCACGCGTCAGATGCCGGATGACAGGCTCGGCAACGAGCTTCCCGACCGGCCCCGGTCATGGCTGGTTCTGTTGCATCATGTCTTCCAGATTCCCACGGCCTACCTGGATATGGAGGAGACGGGCGAGACTCTGAGCTACGACAATATGGTCGCGCCGCCGCCGGATGGCATGCAGACAAGCGCAGAAATCGCGGAATTCGGTGAGGCGGTCCGGTCGCGTTTCAATGAGTGGGCGAACAAGTCGGCTGGCGGAGATTTCACTGTCGACGTTCCAACCTATTTCGGCGGCACCTCGCGCCATGAAATGCTGGAACGCACGGTGTGGCATTCCGCCCAGCATATGCGGCAGGTTGCGGCGCTGCTCGAAGAAGCTGGCGTGACGCCGGACCGACCGCTTTCTGCAGCCGATATCAGCGGTCTGCCGTTGACGGACAAGGTCTGGGGCTGAAACGGGTTGCGGCGATCTAGCCATCTGCTTGTCGCCAACGATCTCTGCTAGACTCGCGGCAAAACAATTCCACAGGAGAGATATGTGAGCGACGTTCTTGAACAAGCCCTTGCGTGGAGTGAAGCCGGACAGGAGATCGCTACGGCGACAGTGGTCGGCACCTGGGGGTCCTCGCCGAGGCCGATTGGAAGCCAATTGGTTGTCAACGCAGACAGCGGTTTCGTCGGCTCGGTTTCCGGCGGTTGTATCGAGGGGGCCGTGATTACCGAAGCCCTCGACGTGATCGCCGACGGCAAGCCTCGGATGCTTGAGTTCAGCATTGAGAATGAGCGTGCCTGGGAAGTCGGGCTGACATGCGGTGGCACGGTCCGTGTGCTGTTGGCCAAGGGGCCGGGGCAGGATACGTTGCAGACGATGCGTGCCATGAGTACTGACCGCAAGCCTGGTGTCCTAGTCACAGACTCGGAAGCTGGCAGTCAGGTGATCGTTGACGATGGGCCGGATGCCGGACAGCTGTCGCCCGAAGTTATCGAGGAAGCCCGCAAGGCACTGGCATCCGCGCAAAGCCGTTTCGCAGAGAAGGACGCACCGCGACATTTCCTGCACGTGATGCGGCCTGCAACACGCATGGTCATCGTTGGCGCCGTGCACATTACGCAGGTGCTTGCACCAATGGCCGAGCTGGCCGGCTTCGACGTGGTCGTTGTCGATCCGCGCCAAGGCTTTGCGACGCGGGAACGTTTTCCAGACGCGACGCTCGTCACCGAGTGGCCGGATGATTATTTCGAAACCACGGCACCCGACGCCGCAACGGCGATTGTCGTGCTCGCGCACGATCCCAAGCTTGATGATCCAGCTCTGACTGCAGCACTCAATTCCGGCGCTTTCTACGTCGGCGCACTTGGAAGCCGAAAGACGCACCAGAAGCGGCTCGACCGATTGGCGGAAGGTGGCGTTTCGAGGACTCTTCTGGACAAGATCCACGGACCGATCGGACTTAATATCGGCGGCCGAATGGCGAGCGATGTCGCGATCTCGATTCTGGCGGAGATCGTTCAGGCGTGGAACCAATCCGGTGAAGGCTGAGTGCCGCCTCGCGGCAATCGTTCTGGCAGCGGGTCAGTCCCGCCGCATGGGAGAAGACAATAAGCTCCTCATCCCTGTGGGCGACAATCCGATGATCGTCCATGCGGTCGCGTCGGCCTGCGGCTCGAAGGCCGATCCGGTGATCGTTGTCACAGGCTACCAGGCCGAGCTGGTCGGCCAGGCCGTCAAGGATTTCGACATTACGTTGGTGCATGCCGAAGACTATGCAGACGGGCTGAGCCGTTCCCTTGCCAAAGGCCTTGAGGCCGTGCCCGTCGATGCTGACGGCGTTGTCGTATGTCTCGGCGATATGCCGCGCATCCGCTCTGGCCACATCGATCGTTTGCTCGATGCCTTCAGGCCCGGAGGCATATGCGTTTCCGAGTACGAAGGAGAACGAGGAAATCCCGTCTTGCTAGACCGCTGCTACTTCGATGAGATGAAAAGCATCGAGGGCGACAGAGGCGCTCGAAATCTTATCCGGCGGTTCGACGCCTCTGTGCGAGATGTCTCAATGGACGATGCTGCACCATTGATCGACGTCGACCGCCCGGAAGATCTTGCGCGCATTTAATAAACGATGCCTGTCTCTAACAAATACGCCGTCGCTTAATTCTTAGCACGCCGAATTTAGCCCATCCGTCGTCATTCCCGTGCTTGACACGGGAATCCATGCGGTGGCGCGGCAAGTAGACATATTCACTGATTTGCACAGCCGATGCCATCGCATGGATTGCCGGGTCAAGCCCGGCAATGACGAGAAATCAGGTCCCCAGACCACAAAACATGTCTTCCCAGGGGAGTCTGTTATGCGGCAGGCCGCATCCTTTTCTGCAGATCGAGTACGGCCATGACAAAGCCCATTTCGTCCTCGACCGCTTCGCGCCAGAGCGAGAAGTAGTTCGGTGTCGCCGGTTCAAGTTCTCCGACCACTTCGCCATGGTCGAAGTGCAGGACAGCCTCATACTTGCGGGCAACCCGCTGCATCTTCCGGTTTTCGAGCAGGCAGTTCATATAGATACGCCGGATACGGCGATTGCGTGCTGCTCGAATGACACGACCCAGCAGTTCCGTACCGATGCCGCTGTCCTGATAGTCCTCTTCGACGGAAAATGCCGCTTCCGCCTCCCCTTGAACTTCGTAGCTGAACCTGCGGAGTTCCGCCGCTGCGCGAACCTCCCCATCTTCAACATAGGCATAGACGACACTCTTCATGTCGCCGACCCGCCGGGCATAATCCTCGATAAAGTCAGATCCAACGCCCATGCCGAAGCGCAGGCGACGGCTATTGTCATCCAGTCTCAGAAGATGGTCCCTATAGAGACCCAATTCTGTGACCCAGAGCTTTCGGATTTTCCCCTTCGCTATGGGATCATCATCCATAAAGCGACCTCGTTGGTTGTTCGGTATATAACCGGTAAACAGTTTGTGCGTCGCACACCATATTTCAAGGGCTTTGTTGCAGCGCAGCATATTGCCGCACTGTTGCACGCATGTGACATTAGAGCCCGAGGAACAAGTGATTTTCTGCGGAATACCGGGCTTTGCGCGCATTGCAGCCGGGCGGGCTGGCAGCTAATGTGCGCTCAAATTCAGACGCCCTACGAAACTCAGGAGTAAGGTAAATGACGCGCGAAATCGGGCATTTTATCGGCGGAAAATCCATCGCTGGTACCAGCGGGCGATTCGCTGATGTGTTCGACCCTAACACCGGTGAAGTCCAGGCCAAAGTCGCGCTCGCGAACGTGGCTGAAGTTCGTCAGGCCGTGGAAAATGCCAAGGCGGTACAGCCGGCCTGGGCAGCGCGCAATCCGCAGGTCCGGGCACGTGTGCTCGCGAAGTTCGTGCAGTTGCTGCAGCGAGATATGGACGAGCTTGCGGCGATGCTCTCAAGCGAGCACGGCAAGACCATTCCGGATTCCCGCGGCGATATTCAACGCGGCCTGGAGGTCGCCGAATTTGCCTGCGGAGCGCCGCATCTGCTCAAGGGTGAGTTTACGGAAGGCGCCGGGCCGGGAATCGATATGTACTCTATGCGCCAGCCGCTCGGTGTCGTTGCCGGAATCACGCCGTTCAATTTCCCGGCCATGATTCCGATGTGGAAGTTTGCACCGGCGATTGCCTGCGGCAACGCATTTATCCTGAAACCGTCCGAGCGCGACCCGTCCGTGCCATTGCGTCTGGCGGAATTGATGTTGGAAGCCGGCTTGCCGGAAGGCATCCTCAATGTGGTGAACGGCGACAAGGAGGCTGTGGATGCCATCCTGGAAGACCCGGACATTCAGGCTGTCGGATTTGTCGGCTCAACACCCATTGCCGAATATGTTTACGCAACCGGTACGGCATCGGGCAAGCGCGTGCAGTGCTTCGGCGGTGCCAAGAACCACATGATCGTCATGCCCGATGCGGATTTGGATCAGACCGTCGACGCGCTTATCGGATCCGGTTATGGATCGGCGGGCGAGCGCTGCATGGCGATCTCGGTCGCCGTTCCTGTTGGCGAGCAGACCGCAGACGCATTGATGGAGAAACTGGTTCCTCGGGTCGAAGCGCTCAAGATCGGGCCGTCGACGGATGAGGCCGCGGACTATGGACCGGTCGTAACCGCGGCTCATCTTCAGCGCATCAGAGATTATGTCGATCTCGGACTTGAGGAAGGCGCGACACTTGCTGTCGATGGTCGCGGCTTCTCCATGCAAGGCTATGAGAACGGATACTTCATGGGTGGCTGTCTCTTCGACAACGTGAAGAAGGATATGCGCATCTACAAGGAAGAGATCTTCGGACCGGTTCTTTCCGTCGTACGGGCCGCGACCTACGAAGAGGCTCTCGATCTGCCCATGTCGCACGAATATGGAAACGGCGTCGCGATCTATACCCGCGACGGCGATACCGCTCGCGACTTCTCCAGCCGTATTAATGTCGGCATGGTCGGTGTGAATGTGCCGATCCCAGTACCGCTGGCCTATCACACGTTCGGCGGTTGGAAACGGTCGGTCTTCGGCGATCTTAATCAGCACGGACCGGATGCTTTCCGCTTCTATACCCGTACCAAGACCATCACGTCGCGCTGGCCGTCAGGCGTCAAGGACGGAGCGGAGTTCTCGATACCCACGATGAAGTAGGGGTGGACGATGGGCGAAAAGGTTTACAACGTCCTCATCCTTTGCACAGGGAATTCTGCACGTTCCGTCATGGGCGAATGCCTTGTGAACCGATTGGGCCAAGGTCGTTTCCAGGGCTTTAGCGCGGGTAGCCAGCCCAAGGGCGAGGTGCATCCCATGACGCTCGAAGTGCTGAGAGCCGATGGGTACGACATTTCGGGCCTGCGATCGAAGAGCTGGGACGAGTTCGCCGAGCCCGATGCGCCGCACCTCGACTTTGTTTTTACGGTTTGCGGCAGCGCGGCCGGTGAGACCTGCCCGGTATGGCCAGGTCAGCCTCTGGGCGCCCATTGGGGTGTGCCCGATCCCGCTGCTGCCGAGGGCACGGAGGCTGAGAAGCGTCAGGCTTTTGCCGACGCGATGGGCCAGCTGACGAAGCGAGTCGAGGCTTTCTGTGGCCTGCCCATCGATGAGATGGATCCGGCGACCTTGAAAAAACGGCTGCAAGATATCGGGGACATCGACCGAGACGCCAGCTAGCACCGCAACACTCCTGGGGGAAGGGATCGTGAACCTGTCGGTGACTCTACGCAATATTGCCCGGCGTCTCACGGATCGTCCGGCGATCACGTGGGACGGCGGTCAATTGTCTTACGGACAGTTCGAAGACCGCGTGTCCCGTATCGCTGGTCGTTTCATCGGTCGGCATGGGTTGGTGCGGGGTGCGCGTGTTGCCATTGCGATGGACAACTGTCCCGAGTTTTTCGAAGTGCTTTATGCCTCTTGGCGCGCCGGACTGACGGCGGTTCCAGTCAATGCCAAGCTGCATCCCAAAGAGCTTGCCTATATTCTCGGCGACTCGGGAGCCGAGCTGGTGATCGCCAGTCCGCAAATTGCGAGTAGCATCGGGAGCGACGGCGGACCCACCCCGACAATCATCGCAACAGGCGATGCGGATTACGATGCACTGCTTGCGGGGGATCCTATTTTTTCGGCTGCGGGCGATCCGCAAGACGATGCCTGGCTCTTCTATACCAGCGGTACGACAGGGCGCCCGAAAGGTGCCGTGCTGACCCACCGCAATCTCCTTTTCATGACACATTGCTATTATGCCGACGTTGATACGATCGGTTGGAATGATGTGCGTCTGCATGCCGCTCCGCTCTCCCATGGGTCCGGTCTCTATGCACTTCCGCACATTGGAAAGGGTGCGAACAATGTGATTCTTGGTGGTTCTTTCGAGCCGGATCAGATCTTCGATGCGTTTGGCCAGCACAAGAATGTCTCGATGTTTGCCGCGCCGACAATGGTCTCGCGCCTTCTGCAAAGTCCGCGAGCCGGAAGCTCGGATATCAGTGGCCTCAAGACTCTCTGTTATGGCGGCGCGCCCATGTATGTCGCCGACCTGGAACGGGCTCTCGACGTGTTCGAAGGCTCTGTCTACCAACTGTTCGGACTTGGCGAGAGCCCGATGACGATCACGAACGTGACCAAAGCCATGTACATGCAGACGGATCACCCGAACTATGCGGCTCTGCTCCCAAGTGCCGGGATTCCACGAACAGGCGTTGCCGTCAAAGTTGTCGATGAAAAAGGTGCCGAACTCCCGGTCGGGGAGGTCGGGGAAGTCATTACGCGAAGCGACTGCGTCATGCGCGAATACTGGAACAATCCGGAAGCGACTGCAGCGACGCTTCGTGACGGGTGGCTCTGGACAGGCGATATGGGTTCGATGAGCAAAGACGGACTGCTCACGCTGAAAGACCGCTCCAAGGATATGATTATCTCGGGCGGCGCCAATATTTATCCGCGCGAGGTGGAAGAGGTCCTTTTGGCACATCCAGATGTCGTCGAAGCCGCTGTTGTCGGGACACCGCATGTGGATTGGGGCGAAGAAGTTGTCGCATTCATCGTGCAACGTCCCGGCGTGAGCGTTGATAGCCAGGTATTGGACCAGTTGTGTCTCGACAACATCGCCCGCTTCAAGAGGCCGCGGAGGTACTGCTCCGTCGATTCGCTACCGAAGAACAATTACGGCAAGATCCTGAAGACCGAACTTCGACAAACCCTGACGAAAGAGATTTAGTGTCCGCTACGTTCGCTATTGTTTGGCCGAAGGCTGACCGACTGTGGAGGCAGCCATTTCTCGCTAAAGAGCGGGTATTTGTTGGCGATCTGAGAGACCCGTTCGGCGATCCGTGACAGGGTATCAGGCTGGTCGTGGGCTTTCAGAGATTCGACAATCAGGTCTCCAATTTCCGCGCTTTCCGATTCGGTGAGGCCGCGTGTCGTGATAGCCGGAGTTCCCAGTCGAATGCCGCTGCCGACGGACGCCGGCTGCGTGTCGAATGGGATGGGGTTTCGATTGGCAATGAGCCCCACCGATGCCAGGCATCTCTCCGCTTTGGAACCATTCAGGCCACAGTGCCCCACATCTGCCAATATGAGATGCGTGTCGGTTCCACCGCTTACGAGCCGGATACCGCCAGCCTTGAGGCTATCTGCAAGGCTCTGCGCGTTGGCCAGCATTCGATGAGCGTAAAGGCGAAACAATTCGCTCTTGGTCTCTTTAAACAAGACAGCCCGCGCCGCGATCATATCCATTTTGGGGGCGCCTTGAAGGCCTGGGAAAACCGCGCGGTCGATAGGTTCGGCCCATTTCTGGCGGCACAAGATGATGCCGGATCCCCTCGGACCGCGCCATGTCTTGTGGGTTGAGGAGGTGACAAAGTCGGCGTGTGGCAATGGAGAGGGAATGACGCCGGCTGCGACCAGTCCGATGATATGTGAGATGTCCGCCCATAGCAGACTCCCGACAGAGCGAGCGATGTCCGCAAAGCCGGCGAAGTCGATCAAACGCGGATAGGATGATGCGCCGCAGACTATGATTTTTGGACGGTGCTCAGCAGCGAGAGCGGCGACCTGGCTCATGTCGATGCATTCGTGCGCCGGGTCGACGCTGTAGTGAGCGACCTTGTAGGTTTGACCGCTGATATGAAAGTCAGCGCCATGACTGAGGTGACCACCGTCCTCCAAACGCATGGACAAGATTGTGTCGCCGGGCTCCAGCACAGCGTTCAACAGCGCAACATTGGCGATCGTGGCACTCATCGACTGGATATTTGCGTGCTCGCAACCGAACAAGTCCTTCAGGCGGGAGATAGCAAGACGTTCTACTGCATCTACCTGTTCGCAACCCGCAACGACTCTGCGCCCCGGGTAACCTTCGGCATTCTTGTCGGCGAAGACGCCTCCCTCCAGCGCCTTGGAAAGTGGCGAGGAAATATTCTCGGAGGGCACGAGACTAATCGTTTGGCGCTGGCGTTCTTCCTCTGCACGGGACAGTTCGAACATCTCCGGATCCAGCGTCGCCAGCAGTTCCTCCGAGGAATGGGTTGTGCGCATTTTCTTTGCTCTTCCTGATGGGGTTTTTCGGTTCGCTCGACATTGGTGTCTACTTGACATTCGCTTGTTGCAGTTGGCTCATGGCGACTGAATTCGATTCACCGGAAACCAGAGAATCAGGGCGATGACCAAACGCTCACCGCGACGACGTGAACCGCCGGTCCAAGATCTGGCCAGGCAGTTTGGCGACGCCGATGCGACGCCGACGGCGAAGGTGTTTGCACTGTTGGAGCTGTTGTCGGAGCGCGGTACGGCGCGGTTGACGGACCTGGCGAAAGCGCTCGGCGTACCCAAAACGACGTTGTTCCGGATCACGACCCAGCTTGAGCAACTCGGCTATCTGCAACGTGAGCCAGGCGGCCGGCAGCTGACGATCGCGCCCCGTCTCGCAAAACTGTCGACGCATCTGCTTGCCGCCTCTTCGCGTCTGGGGCCACGCCACGCGATTCTCGAAGCGTTGGCCCGCACGCTCGGCGAGAGCTGCAGCCTTGGTGTGCGGTCCGGTCATGAGATTGTCTATTTGGACGATGTGACGGCCCCCTCGCCGCTGACATTCAACTTCCAGGCCGGACAAAGAGCGCCGCTCTACGGCACCTCGACCGGAAAGCTCTTTCTGTCCCGAATGAGCGAGGATGAACTCGAGCGGTACCTGGAAAGCGAAACGATAATCGCGCACACGCCGCGCACGATTGCCGACGCGAACGAACTGCGGAAAACCGTGAGGGAAATCGCAAAGTGCGGTTTCGCATCGTCTGCAGATGAATTCGTCCTTGGGGTTTTTGGCGCCGCTGTTCCGGTGCTCGATCCCGAAGGCCGGATGCTGGCAGGTCTGGCCGTGGCTATACCGGCGGCACGTATGGAATTTACGGACCTGCCGAAGCTTGAGCCTGCCCTGCGAGAAGCGGCAAGCAAACTGGCGCAAACTTTTGATTGAGACCTCGTCCATCGGATTGCGATGAGGCCGTCTTCTGGTCGATCTCGCTAAGCGGCCAGACTCCATCAACTCATCCCGACTGATCCGGACCAAGCACTTTGGAGCCTTCCAAAGTGCTCCGGCTCCCGTGTTTGTGCGTGACAGCTATTGACACTACGTTCGAGATATCGCAACAATTTTTTCGAAAATATGGAACAAACGATTGACGTGCTCACCGGTCCAATCGATTCAGGCGGGCACACATCCAAGGGGGCATGAACGTTGAGCGATCGTCTGGAAGAAGCCTTCACCTTTTCGAATCGGCACAAGGACTACATGGCGCGAGACGCCGAGCATGTGTTTGGATGGCGCTACGAACCGCGCGTTATTTTCGAGCGCGGCGAGGGCGTAAAGCTCTTCGATGTAGACGGTAACGCCTATTACGATCTGAGCTCAGGCATGATGTGCTTGGTGCTGGGCCATAGCCATCCTGAGCTTACCGAGACCATCAAGGACATGGCCGGCCGTTTCGTGCATCAGTCGTCCTGGTATTCGAATCCGTGGGCTATCGAGCTTGCCGAGCTTATCGCCAGTACGTTGCCGGATGGCATGGACGTCATCAATTTTGCGGTCACGGGATCGGAAGCGAACGAGATTGCCATGCGCATGGCGCTGGGCGTCACTGGCGCGTTTGATATTTGCTCGGTCGTTCGAGGCTTGCACGGCGGCTCGCTTGCTGCCGAGGCCATGACGACGGTTGGCGGCGCACGCAAGCGCGGGCTCGGCCCGCTGACAATGCCGGCGCGGTCCAACTGCATCATTCCACCTTTCTACTATCGTGCGCCCGTCGACGATGTGGATGAGTGGGACCGCATTTCACTTCAGCTTTCGGACGAGATGATCGAATACACAACCAGCCAGGAAGTGGCTGGTATCATGCTGGAATCGATTCTCGTCCCTGGTGGCATGATCGTGCCGTCCAATCGCTGGATGCGCGGCATTCGCGAAATCGCGGATAAGCATGGCGCACTGATGATCCTGGACGAATGCCAGCTCGCGCCAAGCCGTACCGGGCACATGTGGGGATTTCAGCGCTACGACGTGACACCCGACATCGTAACGTTCGGCAAAGGAATGTCGGCCGGTTTCGCGATCTGTGGCACCGCTACGACGCGGGAAATCGCCGATCAATGCGATGGCAAGAAAGGCCTTCCCTGGGCCGGCACCTATCCGCAGGATCCATTGACCTGCGCGGTTGCGTTGAAGCAACTCGAAATCGTGATCCGCGACGACATTACTGGCCGTGCCGCAGCCCATGGCGCACTTCTTGAGACCAAACTCGATGCACTCAAGGCGAAACACGAGTGTATCGGCGACATCCGCGGAGCCGGTCTCTATCGGATGCTTGATATCGTTGTCGATCCAAAGACGCGGGAACCAGACCCGGCCTTTGCCGAGCACATCCGCCGTGAGGCGATGGCCGAAGGTTTGGTGATGATCGCGGTCAAGAACTACATGCGGGTATGCCCGCCTCTCATCGTGACCGAGGCGGAGATCGACGACATCGTCGGCCGGCTCGACAAAGCGATAACACGGGCTTCGGCAAACCGGTCCCGTGAGATCGACTTCAGTTCGTCCGGTTCGCTTGCCGCCAATGACGGTTTCCGACGAACCGCCTGACATCAAGACCAAGAAACCGGAGATTCAATCCGGCTCTACTCATCGATGTTCGCCAATCTGTAAGGGAGGAAAAAATGAAAGCATTCAAGACATTTTCAGTGCTCGCGATTGTGCTCGGCCTGGCGTTTGCAGCCGCTCCGGTATCGGCTCAGGAATCCACTCTCGACAAAGTGCTGAAGCGCGGCAAGGTCATCGTTGGTGTGTCGAGTGAAGCTCCCCCTTTTGGCTTTATCGACGAGAAGGGTGAGCTCGTTGGATTCGATATCGATATCGCGAAGATCATCGCGAATAAGATGTTCGGCAAGGATGGTCACATCGAGTTTCTCAAACAGGGATTTGCTGCCCGCTGGGCCAATGCCAATAGCGGCAAGATCGACTTCGGGATCCAAATCACGACGGTACACAGTCAACGCCCGACCAAGGTCGCCTTTACACGGAGTTACGTCGACAGCGGCATTGTGCTGGTCTCCAAGAAGGGCTCGGGCATCAACAAGATCGCCGATGCCAATAAGGAGAGCATCACCGTCGCAAACCTAACAGTTCCCGCTCAGGAAGATCGTGCCAAGCGCTTGTTCCCGAAAGCCAAGCTGTCTGTCTTCGATTCGACAGCGGCCCAATTCAATGCCGTGCGCACTGGCCGTGCCAATGCAGCACAGCTCGATGAGCCTATAGCGCGCTGGTATGTGAGTCAGCATGACGATGTCCAGGTGACCTCGGACTGGATCACGCCTCCAACAAACAATGCTGTCTTCACAAAGCTCGGTGACTTCACCTGGTGGCTGGTGCTCGACACCTATGTGAACGAGCTCCGCGGTGGATCGCTCTATCCTCAATATGCTGAGATCTACAAAAAATGGTTCGGCTCCCGTCCGCCGCATACCAAGTTCTGGATCGAAGAGCAGCTGAAGGCGAAAGAGAAATCCGGCAACTAGGGCCGGGCATCTGCGAATAGCGCTTCAGGAGCGGCGTCGAAGCATTGCTAGCTTGCGCCGCTCCAATCTTGGCTGTGATCACACCATCAGCCTCATTAGCGATTGCTGGAGACAAAAGTTGCTTCAGAAGAATGGACGGCAGACAGAAGACGCCTCTACTGCCGTTGACCTGTCTCGTTGCTCATGACCTGGATACTCGACTATCTCGAACTGAGTTTCCTCGCGAGCCAGCTACCCCGGTTTTGGGATGGGGTTATGCTTACGCTTGCGATCGCTGCCGCATCGATGATCGGAGCCGTTGTCTGGGGTCTGGTTCTTGTGGGTCCGCGCATGTCGTCCCTGCGGATCGTTTCAGGGCCGGTGATCGCCTACATCGAGCTTGTGCGAAACACACCACTCATTCTCCATATCTATCTATCGTATTTTGGCTTGCCCCTGATCGGGCTGCCTCTGTCGGCATTTCTCTGCGGCGTCATTGCGATTGCGTCACAGCATGGCGCCTTTCTTGCTGAGATCTATCGCGCCGGAATTCTTGCGATCTCCAATCGACAGTGGGAGGGGGCTCTGGCACTCGGGATGACCCGGCGCAAAGCCATGCGACAGGTGATCCTGCCTCAGGCGGTTCTCAAGGTCGTGCCGCCGATCGGTAATCAGCTCGTCATCCTGATAAAGGATACGTCGTTGGTTTCCGCCATCGGCATTGTGGAGTTGACCCTTTCGGGCAAGATGGTCATCGAACGCAGCGGTGCGTCTTTCGAAGTCTTCCTCTTCATTGCCGTGATCTACCTGATCCTCACCTCCACTTTCGGCATCCTACTGCGATTTGCCGAAATGCGTTTGCGGGCGAGGCAGTAAGCTCATGTTCGATATTCTCGCCAGTAATCTGCCTTATCTCCTGAAGGGCGCGGTACAAACACTCTGGCTGGCACTGGTCGGCGTCGGGATCGGAACCATCTTCGGTATGGCTTTGGGTGTCGTGAGTGCAATGGCTCCGGCATTCATTCGCTGGCTCATTACGGGTTACGTGTTTGTCATTCGCGGTATTCCGGTCTTGGTGTGGATGTTCCTGGCTTACTACGCGTTGCCGGAGTTGGGACTGATCGTTGGTGATGTCACCGCTGTTATCGGCGCACTCATTCTCTACACAGGTGCGTTCGTCACCGAGATTGCGCGGGGCGCCATACTGGCGGTTCCAAAAATGCAGGTCGAGGCCGCAAAGGGGCTTGGTATGCGCCGCATGACCATGCTGCGTCTGGTAATCCTGCCGCAAGCGATGGCCATGTCGGTCCCACCACTACTCAACAATTCGGTAATGATGATCAAGGCGACGGCCTATGTGTCCGTGGTCGGTGTTTGGGAGTTGACCTATGCAGCGCGTGAAGTCGTCGAGCGAACGCTCGCCGCGTTCCAAATCTTTCTCGGCGTAATGCTGATCTACTTCATCATTTGCTATCCATTGACCATAGCCGCGCGGCGGCTCGAGAAGCGGTTCGCCTATGACCACTAAAGCCGGAGACACCGTTGATCCGTCCGCCATTCCTATGGTGCAAGCCAAGGATGTTCGAAAGAGCTTTGGCGACAATCTTGTTCTCGACGGCGTCTCCTTCGACGTCCCGCGCGGCGAAGTTCTCGCGATCATCGGGCCGAGTGGATCGGGGAAGTCGACGATCCTACGCTGTATCAATTTTCTGGAAGAGTATGACGACGGCGAGATCTGGATCGAGGATGAGATGATCGGCTTCCAGATCGATGCTGACGGCCGGCGTTCACGCCAGTCGGAAGCCGACGTCGCGCGTTTGCGATCGAATGTCGGCATGGTCTTTCAGAGCTTCAATCTGTTTCCACACCGCAGTGTCCTCGATAACATCACCATGGCGCCTATAAGCGTGAAGCAGGTTCCACGCAAGGAAGCTGAAGATCTCGCCCGCGTGCTCCTTGACAAAGTTGGACTTGCCGAAAAGGTCGATCAGTATCCGTCAAAGCTTTCCGGTGGTCAGCAGCAACGTGTGGCTATTGCCCGCGCACTAGCAATGGAGCCGAAGGTTATGCTCTTCGATGAAGTAACATCGGCTCTCGACCCTGAGTTGGTCGGTGAAGTGTTGGGCGTCATGCAGCAGCTCGCGGAAGAAGGCATGACGATGATCATCGTCACCCATGAAATGCAGTTTGCCCACGATGTGAGCAGCCGTCTCATGTTCATTGATGGCGGCCATATCGTCGAAGAGGGCGCACCGGCCAGGCTACTCCATGATCCGCAAAGCGATCGTTTGAAGGATTTTCTGCATCGGTTCCGAGCGTCATTTCTGTAGTTGGAAAACGAGGCCGCACTCAATCGTTGCAGATTGAGTGCGGTTCGTTCATGGCGTGGGCTCTGTTCTGGTCACCCACCTTCGCCGGCGAGATCATCCTTTGCCTTGCGGCGGCGCATCATGTCGCGAAGCGGCGGGATCAGGCAGAGTGCCGTCAGGATGAAGATCACCAGCGTAATCGGCCGCTCCCAGATGAAGTACCAACCGTCGGCGATTTCCAATGCCCGCCGGAGATTTTCCTCCATGAGCTTGCCCAGGACAAAGCCAAGTATGAGTGGCGCCATGGGGTAGCCGGTCAGCCGGAGCAGGATGGCCATCACCGCAAAGATAACCATCAGCTGAATATCGAACGTGTTGAACGACACCAGATATACACCGCAGAGCGAGAAGAACATGACCAGCGGCACCAGGATCTGCTCAGGCAGGGCCAGAAGCCGGGCAATGTAAGGGATCAGCGGCAGGTTGAGGATCAGAAGCACGATATTCCCGACATACATTGAGACGATCACGGCCCAGAAGACCTGCGGTGCCTCGACAAAAAGGCGTGGTCCGGGTTGGACGCCATAGGAGATGAGCGCGCCGAGCATGACAGCCGTCGTTCCGGAACCTGGGATGCCGAGTGTCAGTAGCGGCACGAACGAGCCGGAACAGGCTGCATTGTTTGCGGTCTCCGGAGCCGTTAGGCCGCGGATAGAGCCTTTGCCGAACTTCTCTTTCTCTTTGGCCGGGGCAAGGTTGCGTTCCATGCCGTAGGCGAGAAATGATGCAATCGTCGCGCCGGCGCCCGGCAGGACGCCGATGAAGAAGCCGAGGATCGAGGAGCGCCCGATCACCGGGACCATAGTCTTCACCTCTTCACCCGACACTTTCATGGAGCCGAGGTCTCCACGAGCGGCAGCCTGTGCTTCCGGGTCGACTTCCTCTTTCTTGAGGACTGTCATGATGGCTTCCGACAACGCGAAGGTCGCCATGGCAAGGAGGAGGAAACTGATCCCGTCGAGCAGATCGACCATGCCGAACGTGTAGCGTGTGATGTCGGACGCCGCGTCTTGGCCGACGGTCGCAAGTCCAAGCCCGACACATGTCATGAGCATGGCCTTTAGGAACTGTCCGCGTCCGGCAAATGCCGACACGGCCGTCAGGCCGAGGACCATGAGCGCGAAATATTCGGCCGATTGGAAACTTAGCGAAACGGTTGCCAATGCGGGGGCGGCGACCAGCAGGAAGATGGCTGCAATCGTTCCACCCGAGAATGATGCATAGGCCGCAATCGCCAATGCCTTTCCCGCTTTCCCCTGACGAGCCATGGGATAGCCGTCGAACGAGGTTGCGACGGTGCCGGCAACGCCGGGAGCATTGAGCAGGATCGATGATGTCGATCCGCCGAAAATGGCTCCGTAGTAGACGCCGGCCATCAGGATCATGCCGGACGCGGGGTCGAATCCATAGGTGACAGGGATCATCAATGCGATGGCGGAGATGGGGCCGAGACCCGGGAGCATACCGATGAATGTCCCGGCGAAGCAGCCGACGAAGACCATCATCAGATTGGTTGGCTGGATGACGGTCGTCAGACCTGTGAGGATACCTTCGAACATGACTATTTGATCCCCAGCATTGCAAGAAATGGATCAGTGATGTGGATGCCGAGGAGACCATCCAGAATGAACTGGAAGGCGCCTGCCACCGGAACCGAGGCTGCGCCCAGCACCCAGGGCCGCCGCTCGCCGAGCAGAAGATAACCGGCAAGAAGAAAGACCGATGTGGAGAGGAAAAATCCGACAGACTTGATCGTGAGACCGTACAGCACCATCAGAACGCAAAGGGCTGCCGGTTTCATCCAGTCCAGCGTCTTCCAGGACGCGAAGCCTTCATCGTCCGCTCCCGGCATGATCATGATCAGGAAAGCGAACCCGGCGGCAGCGATCCCGATCGCCTTTGGAAATGTCTGGGCGTTGATAAAGTCCTCTTCGGAACCCGGATAAAGCTCGATCTGGTACGCCATGAAGAGGTAACCGAGCGATAGTGCCAGAAGCACGAACCCGGAGACACGATCCTTGGTCATGAGGCTTCTCCCCCGCAGGTTGTGTCCGCGGCGTCGGAACCGCCGCGGACCATAGTCTTGTCTAGTCGCTCTAGCGGACGGTCTTGACGCCGAGCTTCTTGAACAGGCCTTTCATGAGCTTCTCCTGCTCTTCCAGAAAGGCAACAAATTCGGCGCGCGGGCGATAAATGTTCACCCAACCATTGCGCTTCCGCACGGCTTCCCATTCTGGTGTTTTCTGAACTTCACCGAGGATCTTCGCGTATTTGTCGGCCTTAGCTGCATCAAGACCGGGAGCGCCGAAGAAGCCGCGCCAATTGACGAACTCCGCACCCTTGCCGCAAGGCTGGTGACCTTCGACAGCTTCTTTGGATGTGATGCAGATGATTTTCACCTGGCCGGCACGCGCCTGCTCCAAGGCTTCGCCGAGACCTGTCGACAGAAGTTGTGTTTCACCTGAGAGAAGGCCTGCCATGGCTTTGCCGCCGGCATCATAGGAGATATAGCGAACCTTGGAAGGATCGGCACCATAAGCCTGGAAGGTGAGCGATGCGACCAGATGGTCCATTCCACCCTTCACCGACCCGCCGGCGATTTTCACCTTGCGTGGATTCTCGCTGAAGGCCTTGGCGATATCGGCGAACGATTTGAACGGCGTATTTGCCGGTGCCACGAATGCACCATAGTCGCCGATGATTCCGGCAATCGGCGTCAGATCGCGGAAGGATTGCGGGAAACGGCCGCGAAGCGAACGCAATACGATCGGCGTCGAGTTGACCATCAGCGTGGCGCCCTGCCGGTCGGCCGTCTCGATGATGTGAGCGATCGCCTTTCCGCCGCCGCCGCCTGACATATTCTCGTAGGATGCGATGCCGACCATTTTTGCTTTTGTCAGGGCTTCACCTGCGCCGCGTGCCGTGCCGTCCCAACCGCCACCGGCGCCGCCGGGAATGAGGAAGTGAAGCTTTTCAATCTCAGCCGCGACACCATTGGTCGGTGTTACAGCCGCAAAGGCCAAGGCGGCCAGAGACGCCATCGCGGTACGACCCACGAGGGTTTTCAAAGGTGTCATATCGTCTTCTCCTTGAGCGTTACCGTCAACGCGCGCAGACGGGAAGCTCGGCCAGAGCCGGGATAGAAATCGATTGTGGTCCGCTGAGCGGCGTTTCTCCCAGCTGCGATGCGACTTCTTGATGGTCTGCGCAGCTGCAGACACGATAGTCGGTCAAGCTGTCATGGAGCTGTCGAACTAGGCAGTTGCCACGATTCTAATCAGCGACCGCCTAGGGCTCTGTTCCAGCGCTGAAGGAGATTTCTTCGCTTCACCTGATCGAGATAGACAAGAAGTCCCGGACCGATCCGAATAGGCCGCAAACGGCCGCCGATTTGCTGCCGCAATGCCGCAGCCGTGTTCGGCCCTGTAACAGTGGCGCTGAGGGCACTCATATGCATTTGCGAGGAGAGAATATCTTGGCCCTTTGCCGACAGAATGAAGGAGAGGAATGCTGCTCCCAACTCCGGATTGCGAGCGGACTTCGGGATAAGTGCAATCCTAGACATCACGACGGTGTAGTCTTCGAGCAGTGCGACACCCAGATTGGGGTCGCGCGCGGCCTTCGCTGCCGCATAGGAGCCGAGCAGGTTGTAGCCAAGAACGAACTTGCCTTTGGCGACTCGATCGATAATTGCGTTGGAGCTCGAATAGAGCTTCACGCCATTTTCGCCAAACAGGCTGACGAGTTGCCAGATCGCTTCTGAATGCTGGGCATCGCGCGCGAGAAAGAGAAGTCCAAGACCGCTGCGTTCCACGTCATATGTCGCAATCCGACCATGCAGATCCTGCTGCCGTTTTCTTAGCAGTGCCATGAGTTCGGACCGTGATTTTGGCGGAGCCTCATCCTTGAACCATGGCTTGTGAAAGACCATCACGGCGGGTTCGAACGTGATGCCGAAAGCTTCGTTCCGCCAAACGGCCCATTGGGGTAGGTCGGCTGTAACGGACGACGACCAGGAGCGGGCGTAACCATCGTTCGCCAGCTTCATCTGCAGGTCCATGGCCGAACTGATTGCAATATCCGCGGTGGTCGTACCTTTGTCCGTTTCGCTCAGAATGCGTTGGTAGAGATCGACTGTCTGAAGGTCGTGATATGCGACTTCGGTGTTTGGATTCGCGGCCTGAAAGGCCCGGATGAGAGGCCTGGCGATGTCGATGTCGATCGAACTGTAGACAGTGATCGCGCGGGTCTCATCGGCGTTCAGCTCTTCCGCCGATGGCGCGCGAAAGCGAAAAAGCTCTGCATTCGCCGGTAACGGGACCAGAAGCAGAATGATGATCGCGGCGCTGAGATAGCGTAACATTGTCCCAACATTACAAAGCCTGGAGACCAGTTGAAAGGGATACTGGTCATTCGGCGCGAAAAGACTGCCGGAGGAAATATCGCCGTGCGCGTCCTGCTTGTCGAGGACACGAAAGGACTGGCTGATGCCGTTGCCAAGGCCCTCAGGGGAAGCGGCTATGCGGTCGACCATGTCGAGACGGGTGAAGATGCGGAAGCAGCGCTGGGCGCATTTCCCTACGACGCCGTAATCCTGGACCTTAATCTGCCAGGCATGGACGGTCTGCAGGTCCTGGGCCGTATTCGAGAGCGCGGCGAGGAGACGCCCGTTCTTGTCCTGACGGCTCGCGGGTCATTGGATGAGCGCATAAAGGGTCTGGATCTTGGCGCAGACGACTATCTGACCAAGCCGTTTGAAATCTCGGAACTGGAAGCGCGCCTGCGCGCTATAATCCGCCGAGGGTTCGGTCGCAAGGAGGCCGTTTTGCGTGCCGGACGCATTGCATTCGACACCGTTCATCGTTCGGCGCGGCTGGATGATCGGGATATGAATCTGCCGAGGCGCGAACTACTTCTTCTCGAGGCGTTGCTCTACCGCGTCGGCCGCGTGATCTCCAAGGATCAACTGGCGGAAAGCATGACGGAATTCGATGATGAATTGAGCCCGAGTGCGGTCGAGCTCTATATCAGCCGTTTGCGAAAGCGGATTAGTCCTGCAGGGATAAAGATCCGGTCCATTCGTGGGCTCGGATATGTGCTGGAGGAGATATGAGCATCGGCCATGGGTCTCTGAGACGCCGGTTGATCCTGTGGCTCCTCGTGCCGATGCTGGCACTGTCGGCGCTGATTCTCGCCAATGTCTCCTATACGGCTCAGGATACTGCGAACCAGGTTTATGATCGTGTCTTGCGCGGATCGGGCCTGGCGATTGCAGAGCGCGTGGTGGTTGCCGAGAATGGACAGCTTGAGGTGGATGTTCCGTATGTCGCGCTCGAGATGCTGACATCAGCAGCCCACGATAGGGTCTATTATCGCGTCGATAGCAAAGGCTCGTTGATCACGGGCTACGACGACCTTCCCGCATCCGACACCAGTCGATCTTTGGAAGCTGGTCAATCGGCCGTCTACGACGCGAACTACCGCGGAGCGGAGATCCGGGTGATTGCCATAGCCGGTGCAGCATCGGGGACACGTAAATCGATTCCATTCACTGTTTTCGTCGCAGAGACCACGCAGGCCCGGCAGAATCTTGTCCGACAGACGGTGGTTTCGGCGGCATGGCGATTGGCGGCAACGATTGCTGCGGCATTGCTGATCGTCTGGCTGGGCGTTCAATGGGGGCTGCGGCCACTCGCGAACCTCGAGGGCGCACTTGGCCGCCGTAGTCCGAACGATCTGCGTCCGATCCTGCATGAGGTTCCGCGCGAAGTTCAGCGGATCGTGGAGGCAATCAACGAGCTAATCAGCCGTTTGGCCTCCGCACTGGAATCCCAGAAGAGATTTACGGGAAATGCCGGCCATCAGCTGCGAACGCCGCTTGCCGTTGTCAAAGCGCAGCTCGAGCTGGCGCTGCGGGAAACAGATCCAGCGCAAATGCGTAGCGCAATTCTGGAGGCGCAAAGGGCCACGCAGCATAGCGAGCGACTGGTCGAGCAACTGCTCCTGCTTGCGCGTGTCGATGCTGAAAGTAGCGGGCGTGGCGATTTCGGGACCTTCGATCTAACCGGCGTGGCCCGCGAGACAACCAGCGACTACGCCACTGCGACACGCGCACAAGGTTTCGATCTCGGTTTCGAACAGGCAAACGGATCCGCGAATATCCTGGGCCATAAGACACTGGTTGCGGAGGCATTGGGAAACCTCATTCAAAACGCCATGGCTTACTGCCCGGATGGGAGCAGGATCACTGTGCGAACAAGCAGCGATGCGGATGGTACCATTCTGGAAGTAGAAGATGACGGCCCTGGTATACCGCAGGAGCGGCGCCACGAAGTCAGAGAGCGATTTGTCCGATTGGGTGCGAATGACTCAGCCGGTTCAGGGCTGGGACTCGCGATCGTTCAGGAAATCGCAGCGCTTCATGGGGGCAATCTGGAACTCGCTGAAGGGGCAGGCGGCAAAGGTCTTCTGGCCAAGATCAACTTCTCAAGTAATGGCTGATAGAGAATCGATGGAGCCGCTGCACAGACCACTCTTCCCAAATGTGACTTTCATTCGAAAAGTGAAATGAATGTCCATCAATCACGATCATGTTATGCGCTCAGGTCCGATTCTCCACATTTCGTCCACGATCCGACCAGAATGATCATCCGAAAAATGCCTTATTAACCGCGATTCCGAAAGCAACCGCCGCCGCCAATAAGATCGCAACACACGGCAGTCATTGTGTAATCCGCGCTTATGGCCAATTTGCAACGCTGCGTCTTTTTTTGAGCAACATTCCTTTGCGTGCCTCATTTCAGCGCGGATTCGGTTGGCAGTTTGGCGAAATGGATGCCGCTTGATTGCGAACAATAAAAATCGTGGGGACGATGGACTGATGCGGAAACTTCTTTTGGCGTGTGCTTTGTTCGCCTCGATGACGACAGCAACGCATGCGCTTGAGGTCGAAATTCTCAAACCGATTGTCTTTGCGACAATCGATATCTCAACCCAGAAGATGCACGTCTCCGTTGCGGGTAAGCGACGTCATACCTTTACGGTCTCGACGGGTGCTGATGGCCATCGCACGCCGACCGGAACATTCACGCCTTATCGTAGTCACCGGCACTATTACTCGCGCCAATATGACAATTCACCAATGCACTATGCGCTCTTCTTCCTGCGCGGTTATGCGATTCATGCAACCGAATCGCTGAAATATCTGGGCGTTCCGGCTTCTTATGGTTGTGTGCGCCTGCATCCGGCGAATGCCGCCACTTTCTGGAAGATTGTGAAGCGATACGGCATGGGCCGGACGCGCATTCGGGTCAAAGGTGATTGGCGGGAAGCCGAGCGCCGGATCTACAAGCGTCGCAAGGCTGCTGCGCGCCGTAATGTTGGAAAATTTGCGAATCTGTCGCAGTTCGGCGACTGATATCCCGGCGAACTTGGTTCGGGCCTCCAATTCTTAAAAGTCTTTAATGTGCCGTCCATCGTACCGAAAGGTGCGGGGCGGCATATTGGCGACACATGCTTGGCGTAGAGGCACATGTTCGGCTTCGTCCTTTGGCCGAGTAATGTTTTGTTAACCGTTCGGTCGTCAACGTCTCCTATGAGACTTGATCGACAGCGTTCAAAGGCCTTCAGACCCGTGAAATTCAATCGTCTTACAGCTCTGGCATGTCTGGCAACGATTGCCGGCACCACAGCAATGGCTTGGTTCGTGCCAACCAACGCCGCTCCAGATTGGAAGACGGCGCACACGGCCAGCTACAATCTCCATTTTGGGCCCGGCAAAGAAGCTGACGCCGAAATCATCGGCAGGTTTCTCAATGCGGCATATGAGCGAATTGCAGGCGAGTTTCGGAAGCACCGTCCGGCAGATCTCCTCGAAGGCATTGAGCTGAACGTCTATCTTCACCCGCGTGCTGGCGATCTGGCATCCGAGCAACACGCGACAATGCTGAGTAACCTTCAGAAGGACGGTTATAAGGCCGAAATCCATATGCTCACGCTTGCGGCGTATGATGACGGTGCCGATACGTCCCCAAGCGAACGCAAACAGGACTACGCGTTCAGGCAGGTTGTCCATGAAGTTGCAGCCGTTCACGTGCAACGCTTGATTCTCGGCAAGCCGGAAGGGTGGCGATACGACCAGGCCGCGCCGTGGTTCTTGCAAGGCTATGACGAATATCTGTCGGGCATTCACGGTCGGCGCACGGAAGATACAACACTTAAGAACTATCGTGACCGGATCCGCTTCGATCAGAGCCGGGTCCGCTTCACCAACGGGATCGAGGTGCGCAATCCGTACAGCGATGGTGCCGTTCTCGTAAAATTTCTCCACGACAGCTTTGGCAGTGAGGCGGTTCAGAACATTTGGCTCAGTCCCGAGCCGACGTTCGACCGAGCATTGTTGACTGCTTTGGATACTAGCTATTCCGATCTCGAGGCTCGCTGGCGCCAGTGGCAGACAGTTCAGTAGTCAACGCCTGCAATTGCGTTTTCCGGAAAGGCCGCATGGATTACCGGGCCAAGCCCGGTAATGACGAAATTCACTGAATACCGGACATGATTTCGTCATAGCCGGACCTGATCCAGCCATCCATACGGACCCTCTGCAATATCCGGCCGTCGCTCAATCGCACGAATGACGAGCGACTTCCGGAGCAATTACCGCTGACGAGATTGCGACCACTTTGAGAATTCGCGGAACAAAGCGTCCACTTGCTGTTGCGACAGTTGTCTGCCCCTGATTTCCGAATTCATCTCCTTCATGAATGCAGCGAATTCTTCTTTCTTGTTAGCCGTGGGCGATGTGGCGTCGGCCGTCGCCAACCATTGTTCCGCTGCCTTGAATCGGGTCCAGCCGGGTATTTTGGCGGCAAGATTGACTTCTTTCCATTTTGGGTGGCGAGGAGGCTTCTGCAGCTTATCGAAGTTCGAAAAGAACTTGTTCACGAAACGCGCGACTTTCCGATAGCGTTCACTGCCTTCCTTCCAGTTATAGACGGCAAGGACAACACCGCTTGCGAAAGACGGAACGACCTGACCCTTGAGAATGATGTTCGGATACTGTTTGTGGGTCAGTTTGGTCGGCAGGTAGACTTCGAGCAGCTTCCGATATTGTTCAGGCGTCAGCGTATCTCGGCTCAACGGCACGATGTGCAGCCCATCTTCTTTTTTCAGTTTTGCAAAACCGGGAACCGGCGCACCGGCGAGCAAAACAGTCGCGCCGACTTCTCCGCTCTTGACCTGTTCGAGTGCCTTCGCGGTATCGATATAGATGGGTTTCACGTCGATGCCTAAGAGGCGGAAGATTGTCTGGCTGCCAATATCCGTTGCGCTCCATGGCCTCCAGAAGTTGACCTTCTTGCCACGCAAGTCCTCAAATTTCTTTACGTCCTTGCGGGCGATCAGGTGGTATTCGGAATTGTAAAGCTTGGTGATGAAGCGAATGCGCCGGTCGATATCACCGTAGAGCGCCGGATTGAGATTCTTGAAGAATGCCAGATGATCCTGCTGCGTCAGGCCCATGTCGATGCCGCGGAGAAAGAGAATATCGATGACGTTCTGACCGCCGCCGCGTCCGATCAGCGGCAATACGCGCATCTCATTGCCCTTGAGGTCATCGAGAACATTCGCGAGATCAGTGGCATAGCGAATGTAGGTTCCGTTGATACCGCCGCCGATGATGCTCACCGAACTGCGGTTCCGCTCATACTTCTGTTTTTCGTATGGGCTGATTTGCCGTTGTGCTGCGGCTTCGCCGAATACGGTGAGCGTCAGCAACAAGGCCAGAAACGTTGGAATAGATGTTCGATACTTCATGCTTGTCATCCCTCCTGACAAGTGTGAAGCCCCCCAAACATCTAGTAATAGCCTTTCATTTGGCCGATTTGTGACGGTTTGCGTTTGATGAATGCAGGGCTATGTCGCGTGCGCATCGCTCTGTTCGTCCGCGAGGTCTGGATTTAATCGAAATTCTGGCATCTAATCGCCCAACATGGGGGCTCGGGAGGACAGCATGCGCGGTGCGATAAGGACGATTCTGTGCGTTGGCTTGGCCATGGTCTGGCAGTCTGGGCCGGGAGCAGCCGAGCGAGTGGCGCTCGTCATCGGAAATGACATCTATAAAAATCTACCGGAGAGTCAGCAGCTCAAAAAAGCGCGCAACGACGCGCGGGCTGTTGCCACTACGCTGGAAGGTCTGGGCTTCAAGGTTACCCTCGGGCTTGACGTCACACGGTTCGGCTTAAATCAGAAACTCGATGCCTTCGCCAATCAGATCGAACCAGGCGATACGGCTACCGTTTTCTTCGCCGGACACGGCGTGCGCATCGCCGGAAGGAACTATCTCCTGCCCGCCGACGTGCCGAACATGTCGCAAGGCTCGCAGAACTTGCTGGCAAGCGAGAGCATCGCGGTCGACAGAATCACCGATCGGCTGAAAGCGCGTGGTGCGCGCATCGCCATGCTGATCCTGGATGCGTGCCGGGACAATCCATTCAAGAATGTGAAGGGGCGGTCGATCGGTGGCACACGAGGATTGGCGCGGGTTGAGCCACCGGAAGGGACAGTCGTCCTGTTTTCCGCCGGAGCCGGCCAACAGGCCTTGGATCGCCTCTCCGATGATGACGAAAATCCGAACTCCGTTTTTACGCGAACGCTCATTCCACTCCTCAAGCAGGACGGCCTCGAAATCGGCCGCATGGCGCGGCTGCTACGTCAGAAGGTCAGGAAGCTCGCCAGGACCATCAACTATACGCAGACCCCTGCGGTCTATAATGAGCTGACCGGCGACTTTTACATTCGACCGCTACAAGCAAAGGCTGCGGCGACGAAGTCAAATGGCGCAGTGGGACGTCTGATCGATGTCGAGAAGAAGCCTGAACCGATCACACCTGTCGCTCCGAATGTGACACCAAACGCTGGTAGTCAGGCAGTAGAACTGGCCTACTGGTCCGCTATCCAGAATTCCAACAACGCCAAGGCGATCGAGAGCTATCTCAAACGATACCCGAACGGCCTGTTTTCGGAGCTTGCCAGAATCAAGCTTGAGGGGCTTCGTCCGAAACAAAGCGGCGTGAAGCCTGCGAGGCCAGTTAAACCGGAACAAAAGACAGCCAAACTTACACGGCCTTCTGTTGAACCCACTCGGCCTGTTGAGAGATCGGAGAGGCAATTGCGTGTCACAGCGACGCTTGGGGGACAGGGCCAACGCGCGACGCTTGGCGTCCATATTACCAATGTGGCTTTAACATTGAAGGAGATCTGTTGGCCACGTCAGCTAACCACGGGCGCTCTGGTCATTGCGGTACAACCAGGGAGTTCCGCGGCGTCGGCTGGCATTATTCCTGGCGACGTCATTTCAGTATTTTCTGGTCACAACATTTCGGAATTTTCGGAGCTGCGTTCGAGGGTAGCGGAACGGACTCCGGGAACGCGCGTTGAGCTGAGACTATCGCGCTCATCCACGCGTATCGCCGATCTTGTCAGCAGGTTAGAGGCGCGCGCCAACCAGAATGATGCGCAGGCCAGCTACTGTCTGGCAGGACTATACCGGAAAGCATTTCTGGGTAGGCAAGCGCAGCCGCAAGCACTGGAGTGGTACCAGCATGCAGCCGACCAGGGTAGTCGCGACGCAATGGCTGCTCTGGGCGCGCTTTACTCCAAAGGCTTGGACGGCGTGGCTAACCAGGACGTGCGGAAGGCTGCAACTTGGTTTCAAAAAGCAGCAGAAAAAGGTCACGTACAGGCAATGGTCGAAATTGGTGTCATGCTCGAGGAGGGTACGGGCGTCGCTAAAGACAAACGGAAGGCAGCACGCTGGTACAAAGAGGCGGCGGAAAACGGCGATGCGTGGTCAATGGGCCGTCTCGGCGGCATGTATGAAGATGGCGAGGGTGTGGCCAAAAACCTAGCTGAAGCCCTGCACTATTACATCAATGGGGCGGAAAATGGCGATGTCGAGTCTATGTTCGACCTTGCTGTGATGTATGCCGACGGCAAGGGAACCACAAAGAGTCCGGCTCAGGCTTTTGAGTGGTTCATGATGGCGGCAAATAAAGGCAGTATCGACGCCATGTATGAATTGGGCGCGATATATGATCAGGGCAAAGGTGTCGAGAAAAATGCGCAAGAAGCTGCGGCATGGATTCTGAACGCGCTGAGCAAGGGCGATGAGGATACGGTCAAGGAAATGGTCTCTAATGCTAATGCATGGAGCCGGTCGTTCCGCCGCGAATTGCAAAACCTGATGAAAGCGGAAGGCGCGTATTCCGGTCCCATCGACGGCAGTTTTGGCGCCGGGACAAAGCGTGCCATTCGGGCATTTGCCAACAAGCAATAGCGAGATACCGGCTGGCCGACTTGCCAGGATCTCGGTCCGCGAATTCAGATGTGTGAAAACATCGGTTCACCTGGCACGTCGAGCGTAGCACGCAGAATGTGACCGGTGTCGGATTCGGTAAGAAAGAGATCTCGGTTGTCCGGTCCACCATATGCGAGGTTGGTGACGGTCCTCCCGCCGGTTTGTGAACGGATGCGATAAACAGGCTCGCCCCATTTCGTGAACATCCAGGCCGCACCATTTCCCGCGTCGCATACTGTCAGTCGGCCATCTTTATCGACGGCCAGTCC
Organism: Methyloligellaceae bacterium; assembly: GCA_965227905.1. Classification (GTDB taxonomy): domain Bacteria; phylum Pseudomonadota; class Alphaproteobacteria; order Rhizobiales; family Methyloligellaceae; genus CBDDHT01. The sequence continues at coordinate 5,845,777 of OZ245780.1, read as the reverse complement.
ATCGGGACCGCTGACACCGCCCGCGAGCCTTACGAACAGGCCGACCTTGGATGTCGTGCCATCGGGGAAGAGAGGCAAACGCCATACCGAATTACCGCGCGTCATCGCTACATAAAGCGATTTTTGATCCGGGCTCATAACAAGACCGTTCGGGCTTGGACCGTTCGATATCAGCTGGTCGAGACGCTCTGTTTCAAGATTGAGGCGGAAGACACGGCCGGTCGGATCATGAAGCCCGGTCTGGCCTTGATCCGTGAAGTAGAGATGTCCCGAGGCATCGAAAAACAGATCGTTCACGCCTCTAAAACTCTCCGAACGACGATGGGTGAGCACTGGTTCGACCGTTCCGCGTTCTGGATCGAGCAGCATGATGCCGTGTTTGTAGTCCGTGATGAAAATGCGGCCATCCCTGTGGATCTTCAGGCCGTTTGGCCAGCCATCATATTGGGCGATCAACGACCACCTGCCATCCTGTGAAATTCGAAAGACTCGCCCGTAAGGGATGTCGGTAACATAGAGCTGGCCATCCCGGTCGAAGCTCGGCCCTTCCAGGAACGAATCTGCCGTTTGTCCTGGTTTGTTGGCCGCCGCCCAATCCGGAACGGTACTCTTGTTGCGATATTCGTCTGGAAGACTCGTCCAGATTTCAGCATCGAGATCAACAGGTGGCGGATAGAGCGACATATCGGTTGACTTACAGCTTATAGGCCAGGAACAGCGCAAGATCCTGCCAGAACCAGAGCAGCACGGCCGTTGAGAGCATCATGACGGCGAAAGGCCATGCACCTTTTACGACCTCCTCCAGGCGCGCTTTCCCGACTGCCTGGATCACGAAAAGATTGAGGCCAACGGGCGGCGTAATCAATGCCGTCTCGATGAGGATGACGAAGAAGATCCCGAACCAGATCGGGTCGATGCCCATAGCCTCGAGAGAAGGAAACAGAACCGGAACCATGATCAGCAACATGCTGAGGGCTTCAAGGAAGAAGCCGATCAGCAGAAGGACGCCGCCAACAGCGAGCATGAATATATTTGGGTTGGCAATGTTTGCCGTGATGAGCTGACTGATCGCCTGCGGGATCAGGTAAAGCGTGATGGCGTAGGAAAAGACCTTGGCGCCGGCGATGATCAGGAAAATCATGACCGTCGTTTTCATCGCCGCATAGGTTGCTTCTTTCAGTTTCGGTCCGTCCATGCGCCCCATTGCGAACGTGATAATCAGCGCCATCGTGAAGCCAACACCTGCTGCTTCCGATGGTGTTGCGGCGCCCGTGTAGATCGAACCGATGATGGCGACTGCCAGGAGAACGGTCGGGATCGCCATGATCGTTGCACTCCGGCGTGTGGCCCAGCTCGCTTTGTCGATCTTGCTGTAGCCTCCGCCGAACTTGGCATAGAGCATGCCGTAGATAACGAAGATGGTTGCAAGGAACAGGCCTGGCCCGACTCCAGCAAGGAACAGTTTGGGGATCGACTCCTCGGTGATCACGCCATAGATGATGAGCGGGATGGACGGTGGAATCAGGATTCCAAGCGTACCGCCTGCGGCGAGCATGCCGAGAACGAAAGGCCGGTCATAACCTCGTTTGGTCATCTCCGGGATGGCGACGGTGCCAATGGTGGCTGCGGTTGCCACCGACGATCCGGAGATCGCGGCAAAGAAGGCGCATGAGATTATCGTCGCAACGCCCAAACCGCCCGGCCAGTGTCCGACCCAGCTTTGCACGGCAGCAAAAAGGTCACGCCCAACACCGCCCTTCAGCAGGACATTCGACATCAAGAGGAACATCGGCACAGCCAGCAACTCGAAGCTGTCCATCGTTCCGTAAAGCCGCTGCGGCACGGCGACCATCGGCAGACCTTTGAACGCCAACAGCAGGATGCCCAGACTACCGAGCGCGAAGGCGACGGGGACTCGCAGCACCAGAAGCGTGACGAGTGCGAGTAGAATCAGGAAGGGTTCCACGCCGTTTGCCTAACCGCTCTTGCCGAGCTGTTCGAGTTCTGGTTCGTGGCTCGATTTGGGAACGCCAATCGTCCAAACGCGCACCAGCTCAACGATACTCTGCAGTAGAAGTAGGCCGAAGCCGATCCAGATAGAGCCGTGTGTCAGCCATTTGGGAGGACCGAGAAATGAATCGGTTGTGTGTCCGAGGCGCGTGGCCTTGATCCAGAGCTCGAAGCCGTACCAGCATGCCATGACGCAAAACAACGTGATCATCAGGATCGCGAGTGTCTCTGTCAGTTTGCGCCAGACTGTGGTGTGGTCGTGGAACGCGACTTCGACAACAATCATTTCGCGGTGCTTCAGCACGAACGCGCCCGCGATGTAAGTGGCCCAGATCTGCATGATGCGGGAGACTTCATCGACCCAGATTGTCGGAGCATTGAAGACATATCGCATCACAACTTCATAGGTGACGAAAAGGGCGATTGCGAAAAACATCCAAGCCGCAAGCTTGCCTGCAAATTCGGTCACTGAATCGATAATTCGGAAAGGGGATTATCCCCGTGACCCAAGTTAATGCGGATGGTTGCCGCGCTTGGCATCCTTCCTACAGTTATCCACAGGCAATCCACCCCCATTGGAATGTTTTGCAAACGTTCCGCAATCCCAATACCGCAAGCTCACTTGCGCCTTAGCCCTTAACCCCCTATAAGGGGTGCAACCAAAAACCGAGGGCTGCACCGCAATGGAATCCATCACGGACATTCTGCACGAGCAGGAACGGATTTTGAAAAACGAAATCTCTGAGCTCCAGGCCGAGCTGAAGAAAGTGCGCGTCGCTCTCAATGCCATTGAGGGCCGCGCGCAAACGGTATCGGCCGCGCCGCGGAGCGGCCCGCCTACCGTCAACGACGCGATACTTGAAGCGATTAAGAATGGTCGGGGCACGCCGACAACCATTCTGGATTTTATCCAACAAGAACTTGGTCTGGAAACGACCAAGAATTCAGTCAGCACGCGGCTATCAAGAATGAAGGCCGACGGACAAATTGATCACGATTCAGATGGCGAGTGGATCATAGCTGAACAAGTTGAGGCGTCGAACCGTCACAGACTGTTCGACGTTTCTGAAAATGACAACGACAGCGACCGTGAATCGCTGCCGTTGTCGATCACCAACCCCTAACCCACTGCGCGTGGAAGAAAGGAGGGAAGCTGTGTGGAAAGCAGCCCGGTTGTTATCAGCAACCAGGGCGGTCGTATAACCAATCGCCCACCACTTGGTAGGTGGGGCGTTAGCCCCTCCTACTTCGTGGTTTTTACCGGACTCCTGTGAGTCTGTCCAGTTTCCCACGAATTAGGGTATCTAAAATGACTACCGAAACGCTTAGCCTCAAGTGGTTGACTTGTGGCGACGACGGGCACTGGTGCTCGCTCGAAAACCTCAACCTAGACACCGTACAAGCTTCCGGCGTCTACATTATTTGGCACGAGGGCGATCCTGCTCGGGTTGTCCGTATCGGTCAAGGTGATGTAACCGATCGTCTGAAGAAGCATCGCAAGAACAGCAGCATCCTCTATTACAACAAGTTCGGTACGTTGCGCGTCACATGGGCATCTGTACCGGCTCGTCAGAGGGACGGAGTGGAACGGTATCTTGCTGATACGTTTCATCCACTAGACGGAGACGCTTTCCCAGCTGCTCTTCCGATTGCTGTGAATTCTCCGTGGTAGCAACAGCCATTCCAGCGAGAATGGCGTCAAGCGTCTCACGGAGTTTCATGTATTGAAACCAAGCCCACGGGGGCTCAGCTCCCGTGGCAATCTTTCCATCTGCCCAATCACGGAATTGCTGCAGTTCGTCGCGCGTCATTACCAAACTCCTAACTTGATGTGCTATTATGAGCGCATGAAAGACAACAAACAATTATCTTTGCGCCAAGCTCGCCAAGCCGGGCGGTTAGAAGAGTTTATCGCCCAGGAGGAGGCGCGCGGCATTAAACCCGTTAGAGGTTCCGAACTTAATCGCGCCCTTGCCTTAGTCATCAAACCCGAGAAATCAGAAGGTCGAACATCGCGTTCCCCATCTCGCGGTGGTTCGCGCGAAAAGTGAACTCATCCAGATAGCGGCGCATGTACTTGCTCGACACGTGAATATGGGTTGAGCGCACTGAATGCTTGAACAGCTTCCAAAAACTCTCGATCGTGTTCGTGTGGTGCGTCACGTCGTGGCGGTAGTCGTAATAGGTCCACTCTTTCGCACCGTGCTTGACCATACCGTGCGTATATCCGTCACCGTCCAGTAAACCATAGCTCATCAGTTCGTCTGTCGAGACTACGGAACCAGACTCAACGTTGCGATTGACGGCTTCACGAAGCGTGGTCTTCTTGACGTTGGGCACGACTTCAGTAGCCATCCGCCCTTCGCGCTCAACCATGCCAAGAACAATGGTTTTGCCTTCCGCCCCGCGACCACGCTTGCCAGGACGCTTGCCACCGACATATGCCTCATCCGCTTCGATATGGCCTTGCAGCATCTCAAAGCCATCGGCCTTGGACATCAGAACGCGGATATGCTGCCCCATCCGCCAAGCTGTCTTATATGTCACGCCAAGACTGCGTTGTAGCTCTTTGCCGCTCACTCCATGGCGCGTCGTGACAAACAGATAAATCGCATAGAACCAGAGTTGAAGGGGCGTGCGCGTGTCGCGAAAGATCGTTTCTGCCAGCGGGTGAATGTGATGACCGCAATTGGCGCATGCATATGCCGGACGACCCTTTACCCGATGGAAAGTCGCATCCTTGCCGCACTTGCCGCATTTATGCCGATGACCGTACCGGACCTCCATAATGTGATCGAGGCACGCATCGTCATTCGGGAACCGATTGAAGAAATCGCGGACAGAAAATTCTGGTGATTTGCTCTTGCTCATAACCCAAATATAGGGTCATCTCATACTTGGGTAAAGGGGATAATTCCCTTCGGAAAAGCATGATGACCTTCCGGCGCAGCAAGGCTACGCGGCAGGAGAGAAATGGAGTCCGAGGACGACAATGATGTCATCCTCGGAGATAGATCTACGTTCAGAACTTCTTCGCTTCTGCGATCACTTCACCTGCGAGTGGTCCGGCTTCTTTCACGAAGCGATCGACGACGCTCGCGGTTGCTTTTCGCCATTTCTGACGCTCTTCATCCGTCAGCTCGATGATCTTGGTTTTTGTTCGCAGATAGGCGAGTGCCTCAGCTTCGATCTTGGCAACATTGTCGCGGAGTTCTTTCTCGACCGTCTTCCCGGCTTTCATGATCAAAGCTTGGTGTTCGGGCTTAAGCGACTGGAAAAACGTGTCATTGATGACGGCGACGAACTCGATGTCCGAGTCGAATGTCATCGTCATGCTATCCATGACCTCATAGAGTTTCCGCGATTTGGCCCCTGTGAGCCCTGTGATGCCGGCATCGACGGCGCCCTGCTTGTAAGCCAGAAACTGCTTGGATCCAGACATCAGTGTCGGCGCGGCGCCAAGTGCCTCGGCGGTCCAGCCGAGGAGTTTACCGAAGGTGCGGATCTTTTTGCCCTTGAGGTCGGCGGGAACGCGGATCGGATCCTTCTTTGAGAGATAGATCGTCCGTCCGAACGCCTGCCACCATAGAATGCGTGCACCCGTTGCTTTCAGGACCGCATCATCAATTTTTTTGCGGACAGCGGAGCCTGGTGCCGTCGCCTTGTTCACCTTCTCCGGTGTGTCGAGGAGAAATGGCACATAGACAAAATCGACAGCCGGGACCGTGCCGGCGAACCGTGTAAGAGATGCCGTCCCCATTTCAATGGCACCGGACCCTACGGCTTCCGGAACCTGTTTGTCCTTGTAAAGCTGTGCCGACGGAAAAATCTGAACCTTCAACTCGCCCTTGCTTTCAGTTTCGACAATCTTCTTGAAAGCATTCAGATTGACCCCAAGCGGATGGGATTCAGGCAGTTGAAGCGTTACGCGAATGGTTGTTTCAGCTTGCGCGGCGCTCGACGCAATTGCGATTGCGGCCGCAAGGCCAAGGGCCTTGAACGTAGAACTCGACATGGGACTCCTCCCTTTACAACTGTTCTGTCTGACAGAATGTAATTCTATTTTACGATGCAGTGTGCATTCAGTTCAATAGGAAAATGCAAACTGCGTCGGAAATGCAAGTCATTGCGGGATGAGGCTGGCAAGGCGCTTGGCGCTGGCCTTAAGAACTTTCGATGCAAGATTCTCGGCTTTTTCATCGAGGCGGCTGACAAGGGTGGATATTGAGAGTACGCCGCGAAGCTTGCCGGCTGCATCGAAAACAGGAACGGCGACTGCGCCAAGGTCTTTGTTGCGTTCGCCACGGGATGTGTAGACGCCGTCGGTACGAATCTCATTGTAGATAGCGCCGACGGAGCCGGAGAAAGCGAGGAAAACGCGACCTGCACCGACATTCAGTGGGAGTCGGTCGCCTTCCTCAATGTGATGGCGTACGGATTTCGGAGAATTCTGCCGATAAAGACAGATCCTGTCATCGCCTTCCCGGACATAGAAGGATGCCGTCTCCAACGTTTCGTCGACCAGGCGATGAAGCTCTGGTCGGATATGCTCGCCAAGATCAAAGCTGTGGCGATAGCGGGATCCGAGCCGCCAAAGGCTCGGTCCAAGCTGAAAGCGACCGTCCTCCATGCGACGCAGATAGCTGAAATGCTCGAGCGATCCACACAGTCGCAATATCGTACTCTTGTAGTAGCCGGTTTCCGCGGCGATCTCGGCAAGGCTCAGGGACTCGCGATCCTGTCCGAATGCTTCCAGGATCGTAAGTGCCCGCTCAACGGCTTCGACACGGTTTTCAGCCAATTCGATACCCTCTGCTTGTGACGTCAGGCATGTTCTGATAGGAAGAATATCGTTCTATTATGGATTTGCAAAGAGGGTTGCACGTGTCATCCCATCCGCTTGCAGGCGTAAAGGTCCTGGATCTCACCAATGTCCTTGCCGGACCGTTCTGCTGTCATCAACTCGCGCATCTTGGGGCTGATGTCATCAAAGTCGAGGTGCCCGGTCGCGGTGATCTGGCACGCCAACTCGGCGCCGATACCGGTTTGAATGACAAACTCATGGGAACATCGTTTCTGGCTCAGAACGCCGGAAAGCGCTCGCTGACACTCAATCTCAAACATACGAGCGGCAAAGATCTTCTGAGGCGTATCGTCAAAGCGTGTGATGTGTTGGTCGAAAATTTCCGTCCCGGTGTTATGGACCGGCTCGGCGTTGGCTATGAGGCCTTGAGCACCGAAAATCCGGGACTGATTTATTGCGCGATCTCAGGTTATGGCCAGGACGGCCCTCTGCGCACCCTTCCGGCCTACGATCACATTATACAGGGATTGTCAGGTGTGATGAGCATCACCGGGTCGCAGGATACAGCACCTTATCGGGTTGGTTATCCCATGTGCGATACGATCGGCGGCCTGACGGCCGCGATGGCGATCTGTGCGGCATTGAACGACAAGGATCGGGATAAAGGAGCATTCATTGATGTCTCAATGCTGGAGGCAACATTGGCAACGATGGGATGGGTCGTCTCCAACCATCTGATCGCTGGGATCGATCCGACACCAAACGGGAATGAGAATCCGACTTCGGCGCCATCGGGCACTTTCGAAACCAAGGATGCGCCGCTGAATATTGCTGCGAACAAGCAGGAGCAGTTTGAGACCCTCTGTGACATACTCGGCCGTGAGGATCTCCTGGAAAATCCCGACTACAAGACCCGAGATTTGCGCAAACAAAATCGTTTCGCTCTCAAGGCCGAACTGGAAAGCGCCTTAGTTGAGCGGCCGGCAGCCGAGTGGAGCGAGAGACTGAACAGTGCCGGGGTCCCAGCCGGAACGGTTCTAACCGTACCGGAAGTTCTCAACCATCCCCAGATCCGTGATCGCGGCATGATCGGCGAGTTTTCAGGTGTGCCTGGTGCGAACCGCGATGTCCGCCTTGCTCGTATCGGCGTAAAAATCAACGGTGACACACCATCGGTCGACACACCGCCCCCCACGCTCGGTCAGCACAGTGGCGAAGTTCTCACGGAATTTGGTCTCAGCCCGGAAGAGATTGAGGTCTTTCGAACCGAGGGTGTCATATGAGTGAGGGCAATGACGTCGCCGACTGGTGGCGAACCGATATTGTAGACATGAAGCCTGGAATGATCCGTTTTCGCGGTCATGCTATCGAGGATCTGATCGGCACTGTGAGCTTTCCGCAAATGATCTGGCTTATGACGCGGGGTACCCTGCCGAGTGAAGGCGAGGCCAGACTGCTGGAATGTGCGCTCGTTGCTGCCGTCGATCATGGCCCGCAGGCTCCCTCGATTGCCTGCGCCCGCATGGCAGTGACCTGCGGGCTGGGCCTCAACGGCGCAATGGCTTCGGCCGTCAATTTTCTCGACGACGTCCATGGCGGTGCAGGTGAGCAGGCCGTGGAACTCTACGGTTGGATCGATGACGCAGTCCATTCCGGCGAACCACTGGATCGCGCCACATCGGCGGGTATCGATCGGTGGCAAAGTGAACGGGGCAAGTTTGTTCCGGGCTTCGGTCATCGTTTTCACAAACCTGTCGACCCGCGTGCCCCGCGTTTGCTCGCCCTGGTGGATGAGGCGGCGGAAGCAGGCACTGTCTCGGGCCGATTCGCTGCGATCGGCCGCGCCATGCAAGACACCTTGAACGCACGCAAGGGCAAACCAGTCCCTATGAACATCGACGGCGCAACAGCGGTGATTTATGCCGAGCTTGGCTTTGATGCTCCGCTCGCGCGGGGCCTTTTCTGCCTGTCGCGCTCAGTTGGCGTGATCGCCCATGCTTGGGAACAGATGCAGCAGGGTGGCCGAAACAAAGGACCGACCCCACCCGCATATCTGTGGACCTACACCGGGCCGGATGCGGTCTAGAAATTGATTGTACGACCGAACTAGACAATCATGAGTGCGCAGACAGGTTTTGCCAATCTCGGTCTTGCCTGACGCCTGGGCATTTGGTGCTATAGAGACAGCATGAGTTTCAGCCTCTCCGACATTCCAGCGAAAGCTTGAATCCAGTTCCAGCCTACCTCCAATTGAACTTGTCGGTTCTAGATTCCGGTCTTCACTGGAGGAATGAAGAGCGGAGAGCGAATGTAGCATGACGTTGTCTGAGGAACCGTCCCAATGAATGCCGGAGAAGCAATCGTCGAATTTCTGGAGCGGGAGAAGGTCTCCCACATTTTCGGACTTCTCGGGTCGTCGACCATGGAGGTCTATGACGCGCTCTACGAGCATGAGTCGCTAAATTATATCGGTGTTCGCGACGAGCGATCCGGTGTTCATATGGCGGATGCTGTCGGACGCGTGACAGGGCGTCCGGGTGTGTTCCTCGCCGGACAGGCCGGTCCCGGTGCCGCCAATATGGTCACAGGTCTGGCACAGGCAAAGCTGGCCTATTCGCCGGTGGTCGCCATCACAGGTCTTGTATCGTCAGATCATTTCGGCCGCGATGCATTCCAGGAAATCGATCAGCAAGCCCTCTTCGCACCCATCACCAAGCGGACTATGAGTGTCCCGCGCGCCGACCGGATTCCGGAATTTCTGAGCGAAGCCTTTCGTGTCGCGAATTCGGGCCGCCGCGGACCGGTCGTGGTCCAGATTCCGAGAGATTTCTTCTCGGCGGAAATCGATATGCCGGAAGCGCCCGATGTGTCGTCAGCGCCGATAGCCGGTGCTGTTGATGCTGCGCAGGTGGCGGCGATTTGCAAGATGCTCCGCGACGCCAAGGCGCCGGTGATCATTGCCGGTGGCGGTGTTCTCTGGGGCAGGGGCGACAATGCCCTCGGAGCGTTGGCCGAACGTTTGTCGATCCCGGTCACGGCGTCCGCCGGACATCCCGATGTCCTTCCGAACGACCATCCCATGTACTTCGGTCAGGTCGGGCCGCGCGGCAACATGGTTGCCAGCCAGTTCACGCGAGATGCCGACCTGATTATCGCACTCGGCACGCGTCTTGGGTTCAATACCACCTTCTATGGCTACAATGATCTCTCGCCCAATGCGAAGATCGTCCAGGTGGACGTGCACGCCGAAGCGGTCGGCAGACATTTTCCGGTCGCCACGGGTATTGCCGGCGATGCCGGTATGGTGGCCGCAGCTATCGACGAAGGACTCCAGGATCTGGATGGCGCAACAGTGCCTTGGCGGTCCCGTGTCCAAGAAGCCATTACCGAGCGCGAAGCGCTGTGGAGCGAGCGTGAAGAGGCAGGCGCCAGCACACGCCAGCCACTGGCCGCCGAACGGGTCTTCAAAGAGCTGCGCGACACGATCCCGCGCGATGCCATCATTACACTCGATGCCGGTACGCTTTGCCTACAAGCCACCGATCAACTCCGCTACTACGAACCGCCGGCGCTGTTGACCCCCTTAGACTTCGGACTGGTCGGATTCTCCTATGCAGCAGGTCTTGGCGCTAAAGCAGCTTTGCCGAACCGCCCTGTTGTCACGCTCATGGGCGATGGTGGATTTGCCATGAACATGTCGGAGATCACTACAGCCGTGGCGCACGGTCTTTCATCAGTTGCCGTCGTTCTCGACAATGGCTGTTGGGGTGCGGAGAAGGCTTATCAACGCGACTTCTACAATGGCCGCTATATCGGCTCCGACCTGATCAATCCTGCCTACGACAAAGTCGCTGAAGCCAGCGGTGCCAGAGGCTATGCGGTCTCGGCACCGGGCGAGCTGTCGGACGCGTTAAGCGATGCACTTGGTTCCGGAGAGCCGGCCGTCATCCATGTTCAGGTCGATCCGAACGCGATGGTGAGTTTCCGCCGTGACGCATTCACGCATCGATCATCGAGCTAAATCAGCCGAGCTCAGGCCACAAACGCAGTCTGGTCGAGGAAGTCGTGATAGTGAACAAGAACACTGTCCGTGTTTAGGAATATGACACCATAGGCGGGCGGTTCGTGGCTTCGCGGCATCGGTAGCTCATGCTTCAGGTCGAAGGGGACCTGATGGTTCGTGCCTCGGAACATGGAGATCGGAATGTTCCGCCAGCTCCCGGCCACGGGCCGGTGAATATGTCCCATGAACAGATGCTTGATATTCGAATAAGGGGCGATGGTCTCGGCGAACAGATCGGCACCCGAAAGCAATCTGATGCGGTCCACCGACGGAATGCCGATCTTGAACGGCGGATGGTGCATGAAGATGTAGACCGGCTTGTCCCGACAGGCCTTTAACTGTTCAGCCAGCCACGCCGCACGTCGATCGCAGAAACTTCCGTGCTTCTCCTTGTGCTCTTGAGTGTCGAGCAGGATCAGACGGCCGGCAGGAACATCCAGGACCGTCTGGATGAAACCGGATGGATCGGTCGCGACATCCGGAAACACTTCTCGCAGATTGCTGCGGTCGTCATGGTTGCCGACCATGAAATGGATGGGGATAGGGAAATCGGACAAACAGTCGCGCAAGAGCCGATAGGACTCGATCTCGCCCTTGTGAGCGAGATCTCCTGTGTGAATGCATAGCGTGGCATCGGAATGATGGGCGCGAATGTCCGCAATACAGGCCGTCAAGCGCGCCTGGGGATCAAGGCCGTGCAATTCATGGCCGGGTGGCACCAGATGGGTGTCGGTGATCTGAATGATCTTCATTTCGGCTCCCTTCCGGGTATTTCGCTTGTGTCGTCGCGCCGTGCGGCTGCCGCGATGAGGCGCCGGGTATAGGCATGGCGGGGATTCGTGAAGATGTCCTCGGTCCGGCCACTCTCCACGACCAGGCCGTTCTCAAGGACGATACTGTGATGCGCGACTTCACGCACAAGACCGAGGTCGTGACTAATGAATAGGCAGGCCGTACCGGTCTTTTCCTGCAGCCCAACCAGCAGATCCAGAACATGGGCCTGAACGGAAACGTCCAACGCAGATGTGATTTCATCGCATAGGATCAGATCAGGCTTAGCGGCAAACGCACGCGCGATGGCGATACGCTGCTGCTGGCCACCGGACAGTTGACGCGGGAAGCTTTGGAGAAACGCCGTCGGCAGCTCCAGTTGCTCAAGAAGCTGCACCGCGCGGTCGCGCGCTTCCTTTGGATCAAGGCCAAAAAAAGTACGCATTGGTTGCGTTAGAATGGTCTCGATGCGATGCCTCGGGTTCAACGATGAGAGAGGGTCCTGAAAGACAATCTGTATCCGACGGCGCTCCGCAAACGATCGCCGGTCTCCAAGTCCAGGCAACACCGCTCCATTCAGTTTCACGGAGCCGGAAGTTGGGGCGACCATACCCACGACGATGTTTGCGATGGTCGACTTGCCGCTGCCGGACTCGCCAACCACACCCAGCGTCTCACCGCGGGTTACAGCAAATCCAACCCGATCAACCGCAAGTGAGGGTTTCTGCTTGCGGAACAACATTGCCGGCGACCAGGCCGGTCGATAGGCGAAGCTCAGATTCTCAACTTCCAGCAATGGTGCTGGCTGTGCATCCGCGATGTTTTTCTTTCGCTTGGGCGGCTGGTCGACTCTCGGAATGGCTGCCACGAGCTCCTTGGTATAAGTCTGTTTCGGGCGGTCGAAAACGCGCGCGGCTGAGCCGCTCTCGATCACTTTCCCATCGAGCATGACAAGGACGCGGTCACACATGTAATTCGTCAACGTCAGGTCATGCGTGATGTAGACGATTGCTGAGTCGAGTTCCTCACGAAGATCTTTCACGAGTGCCAGGACCTGCATTTCGGTCGTTGTATCGAGCGCGGTCGTCGGCTCATCCAGAATCATGACCGACGGCCGACAGGCCAGAGCGGCAGCGATTACGACCCGCTGGCGCTGCCCTCCCGACAACTGATGTGGGTAGCGCCGGTAAATTGCTTCCGGTTCGGGTAGCCGTGTTGCGTTGAAAAGTTTGATGGTTTCGTCTCGCGCCTCTCGCCCGCGCATGCCCCGATGGATCGCCAGGATTTCGTCCAATTGGCTGCCAACCGTCATGTGATATGTCAGCGAACTCAGCGGGTTCTGTGGGACGAACGCCATCCGCCGCCCGCGGAGTTGCTGCAGTTTGGCTGGTGTTGAGTTGAGCAGGGACTTGCCATTCAGTTTAACGTCGCCGCCCATGAACTGTCCGCCCGGGCGCAGATAACCCACCAGACCGCGCGCCAGGGTTGATTTGCCGCAGCCGCTTTCTCCGACAATGCCGAGCGTTTCTCCTTTCTCGACGGAAAAGCTCACATGATCGACCGCGCGTTTGGGTTCACCATTGCGGCTCCCGTAACCGATAACGAGGTTTTCGGACTGCAGGACCGTCATCTCACTGGAGCCCTCGAGCAGCATCGAGGCCCAGCGCATTTGCGAGGCCATCGCTCGCCAGATTAAGTCCGACAACCAGGGAACTGATGAAGGCTGCTGGTAGAAGGATGAGCCAAGGCGCGGTGTGAATGCTCTTCACGCCTTCAGCGATCATGAGACCCCAATCGGGCGTGGGCGGTGAAATCCCAAGTCCAAGAAAAGACAACGCACTGACCGTCAGAATCGAAGATGACATGCGCAGCGCAAACTCGACGGCGATAATCTCCAGGCAGTTCGGTGCAATCTCTTTGCCGATGATCGAAGGCAATCCGTCTCCGCGCAGTCGGGCGATCTGCACATAGCCGAGGGGGATCAAAACCAGTGCTTGCGATCGAATGATCCGGATAGCGCCCGGCAAGTAGCTGAGAGCAATGGCAATGATCAACGCCGGAATCGATCGCCCGAATCCGGTTACGATCAGAGCGATGAACAGGATGCCGGGGATCGAGAGTTTTGTGTCCACGATGCGCATGACGACATCATCATAGAGGCCGCCGATATAGGCGGCCGAGATTGCAATCAGACTGGCCAATGCAACTGCAGAGGTGATCGCAATCAGCGCCACGAAGAGCGATGTGCGCCCACCCATCAGGAGCCTCGTCAGATAGTCGCGACCGATATTGTCAGTCCCGAGCCAATGCTCGGATGATCCGGGCGGCATGAGCATCGATCCGACAATCTCAGTTGGCCCGTATGGGACCAGCAGCGGTGCACTAACGGCGGCAATGACATGCGCCGTGACAAGCAGAACGCCGATCATCGTGCCCGGACTGTGAGTCAAAACATCGAAGACAGGATTGCGGCTCATGACTTCATGCTCCGCACGCGAGGGTCGAGGACAATGACTGCCAGATCGGCAAGCAGGTTCATGATGATGACGACGCTTGCCGAAAGGAACGTGATGGCCTGCACCACGTGCACCTCGCGCCTGGAAACCGCATCGATCAACTCGCGGCCGAGACCCGGATAGCCAAACACCTTCTCAACCACGATTAGCCCGGCCAGGACGCCGGCGATGTACATGGCTGCGGAGTTGAGCATCGGAATCACGGATGCTGGCAGGGCATGGCGGAAGACGACCCGGCGTTCCGGAATTCCGGAAAGTCGCGCCCTTTCGATGTAATCGCTACTCATGGTTTCGATGAACCCGGCGCGGAGCAACCGACTCTGGTGGGCGACATGCCCGATAATCACTGTCAGAGCCGGAAGTAGCGAAACAACGATGAGTTCCCCCAAAGGAGCATCGCTGAACGCGATGATGACGGCTGGGAAGAGCGGAATCCAGACGGCAAAAACGATAATCAACACCGTTCCGATTACGAAATCTGGGATCGAATAGCCGACAATCGCCGCCGTGGAGACAATGACGTCCTCCCGGCGGCCACGGCGATAACCGGTCAGGACACCGATAAGAAACGCGACTGGCAATGTGATCGCAGTAATGACCGCTCCAAGGAGCACGGAGTTGATCAGAGGGTGCCAGATGATTTCGGAAATCGGCACGCCGTGAATGAAGGTCTTGCCGAAATCGCCGACCAGGACGCCCGAGAACCAGTTCCAGAATCGCTCCCATGCCGGTTTGTCGAGGCCGAACTCCTTGCGCATTTCCTCAATGTCTTCTTCCTCCATCGTGGCCAGATCGTCGGCCGTCAGAAAGACATCGAGTGCGTCACCCGGAAGCACCTCTGTTGCCGCAAAAACGAAAATCGCGACGAGGAACAGGATGAGCACCGACAAGGTCAGTCGACGCGTCAGGGCCCAGAGCATGAGTAACAGCCCTCCGGTCGATATGCGTGTGAGCAGCAGGCGGTACCGGTCGAATTCATCGACATGGTCTCAAGTTTGGATCGTCCGGTCGCACGCGGTGAAATCAGCTGCGCCATACCTTGGCGAACTGGAGGCCCCAATATTGTGAATGCGCCTTGAGGCCCTGCACGGTATTTCGATGCACAATGATCTCGCGACGGCCTGTCAGGAAGACTGACGGCACTTCCTTCTGCAGGAGACGTTGCATGTCATGATAGATCGTCTGACGTTCAGCGTCATCGCCGGTTGCAAGAGCCTTCTTGTACATCGCGATGTAGCGATCGCCCTCCGGTGAAGGATGCCAATACCCACTTTCATTGTAGGTCGGGCGTGCCATGCGGAACATGTTCGCCCCGGAGTTGCGGGCACCGACAGGTCCCATTGCAAAGCGATGTTTGCGCGTTTTCTTCTTGTCTTCGACCCGCCATTTCCGATAGCCGGCAAGCGGGCGTTCTTCGATCGGCATCGTGATCCCGGCTGCCTTGACCGACTCGGCAGCGACCTGGAAGACACGACCGAGTTCAGGATAGTAGGGCGCGTAATAGAATGTTGGAAGGGTAACGCCGTTCGGATAGCCGGCTTCCGCGAGAAGCTTCTTCGCCTGCTCGACGTCGCGTACCGGCTCCTTTTCGAGGAAGTCGGGACTGGCTGCATGCATATGACTGTCGTTGGAAACCCAGCCAAGCCCGTTATAGGCAATCTTGACGATCTGATCGCGGTCCAACGCCAGTGAAAGCGCCTGGCGGACACGCACGTCCATGAAAGGCGAGCCTTCGTATTTCGGCAAGACCATGAGGATCTGATCGCCCGACTTGGCCACATCGACAACCGTATCGATGCGCGCTTTAAACTGTCCAACCGATGCCGGATCCGCCTGCACGATTGCGTCGATCTGACCGGAGAGATAGGCATTGATCGGATCGGCGCCTTTTTGGCTGATCGCTTCCAGGTTCTCAAGGTAGGGACCATCGCCCCAATAGTCCTCGTTCGCCTCATAGATCACACGGCGACCCGGATCGATCTTGGCAAATTTGAAGGGACCCGAACCAATCCCCGAATAGCCCATCTCCGACAACTCGCCCGCTGGCATGATGACCTGGCGATATTCGGCCATCCACCAAGGCAACTCGCTATTCGGTGAGAGCAGATGAAAACGGACCTTATTTGGCCCGACCTTCTCGATGTCTTTTAGTAGTTTCTTAGAGAACGATGTCCCCAGTTTCTTATCCTTATGCATCTTGTAGGATGCGACGACATCGTCGGCCGTTAAGGCACGTCCGTCATGGAATTTCACGCCTTCGCGAATATCGACTTCCCAAACCGTTTGATCCTTTTCAACCGCTTCCCATTTCGTTGCCAGCTGCGGCACGACATTGAGATCCTCGTCGACCCAGGTCAGTCTGTCGTAGGTTACGGTGGTTCTGATTTCCAAGCCGTAATAGGGGTGCTTCGCCTTCTTGAGGGTCTTGTGTTTGGAGTTGGGAATGCCGGTGTAGACCAGTTTGCCGCCCTTCTTAGGAGCGGCGGCGCGCGCGGTACCTGGCCAAAGCAGTTCTCCTAATGAGACCGTAGCAGCCCCCGCTCCCATCCCTAAAAGAAGGTTTCGGCGAGATAGATCCCACGAAGACTTGGTCATACTGCTCTCCCTTGATCGGGCCGATTGCGGCACATGTTCTAGTTGATGATAGGCGTTTCCGTAGCGATTCCAGCAAAATGATGATGCAACACTGTCGCCAATCGGCCGTATGCAAACAATTTGAAATCTCATATGTGGCTTATATGATGAGCCTATGACGGGTGCCGTGCTTTGCCACGGCGCGTCACCTCTTGAAGGCATTGCATGCTGTACAATCAGTTGAGATCCTTTCATGCCGTCGCGCGTGAGGGCAGTGCGGTCAAAGCCTCGCGCGTTCTCAATGTCTCGCAACCCACGATCACCACTCAGATCAAGGAACTGGAGGCATGCTTCGGTGTGGAGCTGTTCCATAGAAAAGGCCGCCGCCTAGAGCTCAGCAGACTTGGTGAGCGATTGCTGGCGAGAACGCAGAGTTTTTTCGATGCGGAGGGTAGCGTCCGCGAACTTCTTGAATCCGCTGGCAGGCTAACCGACGGACATCTCCGGGTCGGTGCTTCGGGACCTTATCGCACGATGCGGATCCTGAAACTCTTTCGCGAACAGTATCCGCAGATCGCCGTTTCGGTCGATCTCGGCAATACGCGCGAGGTGATTGACAATCTGCATAATCTCAAGACCGATGTTGCCATTGTCTCAGAAGTTGAGTGCGGATCTGAACTGGCAGTCATTTCACTCCGTCGTCAGCGCGTCATAGCCCTGTTGCCTGCGGATCATAGGTTAGCCACAAAGTCCGTCATTTGCCTGGCCGAACTGGCAGGTCAGAACATGGTCACCCGAGAAGAGGAGTCCGTCACCCGGCAGACTTTCGACAAGGAGCTGGCAAGCCGGCAGGTGGTCCCAGTCAACGCTCTGGAGGTTGGAAGCCGTGAAGCTGTATGGGAAGCCGTTGCGGAGGGGCACGGCATAGGGATCGTATCCGAACTGAGCCTTCGTAATGACGATCGCGTCGTTCCGATGGCGTTCGAAGATTGCGAAATCTATACCGAAACCCACGTGATCTGTCTGAAGGACCGCCAACATTCCCTTCTGATAAATGCATTCCTCAATGTCGTCGGGACGTGTGACGTTTCATCTATTGACGATATCGCCGCCGAGTGACCATTTTACAGGCCGCTCTTTGTGGAGTTCTATTACAGAGCCAACCTGCCAATCACGCCCGCCCGGGACATATTTGATCAAGTCCTGAAGTCTGCTAAATCCGCTCTGACAAAAGTCGATCATCAATCCTGTTCCGAACGCACCGGACAGTCGAACCCAATCAACAAGAAGAGGCTGAATCCATGAGAGGCGCCGATCTCCTGACCAAGGCACTGTCGCAAGCCGGTGTAAAAACGATCTTCAGCCTTTCAGGCAATCAGATCATGCCTGTCTACGATGCTTGCATCGATGTCGGCATTCAGCTGGTTCATGTTCGCCATGAGGCATCCGCAGTTTTCATGGCGGATGCCTGGGCGCAGCTGACCGACGGCGTGGGTGTTGCTCTGGTGACGGCTGCACCCGGATTCGGTAACGGGCTGGGGCCCCTCTACACGGCTCGGGCATCGGAAAGCCCGATCGTCTATCTGACTGGCGATTCGCCGGTGGGGCAGGACGGACAAGGTGCGTTTCAGGAACTCGACCAGACAGCGATTACCGCACCAATGACGAAAGCGTCTTTCAGAGCGACCAACGTCGATACGATGGATCAGGACATTGCCAAGGCTGTCAGGATCGCCCGATCCGGGCGTCCGGGGCCTGTCCATGTGGCGCTACCTTTCGATGTTCTGCAGGCCGAGACAAATGGTTCAGGGCCTCTCTCTCACGACCAACTTGCCCCCGCTGTTTCATTGCCCGCCGACGCGGATTTGGAAGCAGTGGCAGATGCACTGGCCGCTGCCAGCCATCCACTGGTCGTGGTCGGTCCGGCCCTCAACGCGACACGGTCCGGAGACCTTCTTGTGCGATTGGCCGACGCTCTGGACGCGCCTGTGGTCCCGCTGGAAAGTCCCCGTGGCCTGCGAGATCCTTCGCTCGGGAGGATTTCGGATTCTTTCGCCAAAGCCGATCTTGTTGTCAGCCTCGGCAAGTCTATCGATTTCACGCTTGGCTTCGGGAAGACGCCACCCTTCGATGCTTCGTGCAAATGGATGGTCATTGACCCTGACTCTGCAGAGTTGGACCGAGCGCGGCACAATCTCGGTTCGCGGCTGGCAGCGGCGCATGAGGCCGATGCCGGCGGTGCGGCGAGCCGCCTCGTCAGTGCTGCAAAGCGTCCTGTGTCGTCGCGCGATAGTTGGCGATCCGACGTGTCCACTGACATTGCCCATCGCTCGTTTGAGCTCGGTGGCGATGCGAGTGCTGCGCGGATATCGCCGGCTTTCCTATGCCAGGCAGTGCAGAAACAGATCGATGCCGCCGAGGACTCAGTCCTTGTCGCGGACGGCGGCGAGTTTGGGCAATGGGCACAAGCCTGCCTGTCGTCATCGAGCCGCGTGATCAACGGCCCGGCTGGTGCGATCGGCGGCGGTCTTTGCTACAGCGTCGCAGCGAGCTTGGCGCGTCCAGGCGCGACGGTCTTCTCGCTCATGGGTGATGGCACGAGCGGATTCCATTTCAGCGAATTCGAAACGGCTGTACGAAACAAAGCGCCTTTCGTCGCGGTCATCGGCAACGATGCCTGCTGGAATGCCGAGCATCAGATTCAGCTCCGAGACTATGGTCCCGACAGGCTGATCGGATGCGAGCTTGATGCCACACGTTACGATCTAGCGGCAGAAGGGCTTGGCTGCCATGGCGAACATGTGACAGACCCGGCTGAACTCGATGCGGCACTCGATCGGGCGGTCAAGAGCGGCTTGCCCTCCTGTGTCAATGTCGAGATAGAAGGGCAAGCCTCGCCTAGTGCTGGCGGTCATTGAATAGGCGCGTGTCCTGGCCGGCGCATTCGGATGCCCTGCATCTGAACCGGGTGCAATGACGTGCGTTGCGTATTGTCCCTGGCCTAACGTTATTCGGACAGAACGACTGTTCCGCCCGAAGGCCCGATGCCGTCGGGAACCGGCACATCCGTCGCTCCATAGTCGGCGTTGATAATCAGTTTCGACCGGTTCTGAATGGCAATGCGTCGGGCGATAATGGCAGTGTAGGCAGAATCCTGGGCAATCGGTTCTTCCGCATCAATGACCAGTATGCCCGCAGGCAGATATATCGTCCCAAGAAGCACGCGCGCATTGTGGCTCGCAATGACATGTTCGCGTAGCGGCGTGGCAGCGCGATCTTCGAAGAAAAGGATCCCGGCCATCGCGCCGTCCTTCGGAGCCGTGAGGCTAACCGAACTCTGCTCTTCGATATCGATGACGGATTCATCGCCCACGAAATAGAACGAGACATGGTCTCCCTGCACCTTCGCACTGCGATGAACGAAGAATTCGCCGTCTTTAATGACGTATATCCCAGGTGCAAGCGTGACATCCGCCGACTCGTCAAGTTCCAGGCCTCCGCAGTAGACGCCCGGATGTAGCGTTACGGCAAATGCCTCGACTTCCGTGTCGAAATAGTCGCAGCCGCCGTAAGCCGGAGCCGGCCTGACCGCGAGTGGATCCTCAATCGGTGGGCAATCCGTTACCGGCGGAGGCATGTAGTTGCTACTGGGACCAGTGTACCCTCCAACTGAACAGGACAATTCAGACACCAGACGGACCGATCCTGTTGCTGCCATCCCGGCGCGGCTGGTCGAATTGGCGAAGACGCCGCACCTTCGAGCAACCATTCTGCCGCTCTCGCTGAGTTCGAGTGTTTGTGGTGCAGCCGTGTCCAACGCGATGATGCAAACATTGATGTTGCCGATCACCCGCGCGGTGGCTTTCACAGCAATGGGGGCGACAATCCGGCTAGCGAGATGTTTCAAGAAGTTGAGGTCCGGTGCCTGTTTGATCCGGACCGTAACCGTCTTGGCTTTCTTGTTGATTCTGGTTCGGATCTTGGCGCCGCCGGCGTTTCCGGACAAGTTGGCAATCGCCGTGCGTTTCGCCACGGCTTTGAGCGCTTTTTTGTCAGATGCAATCAGATTGAATTCTCTTGCAGCAGCCAGGGCCGCGGCGTCGGCGGCCGACTGCAGTTCGGCCTTGCGAAGAAATAGCAAACCATAGTCAAGTGAAACACCCGTCCCCACCAGCAGGACTGGAAGCATGATGGCGAACAAGATGGCCGTGGCGCCGCGACAGTCTGCCACACAATAGCGACGCATGATCGCGGCATAACGATCGGTAATTCTTGACATAAATAGAAAACTCAATCGGAGAATAAGAAATCATGGAAATTATAGACCTGATCATATTAAAAACGACTCAATTGATGCTTACGTGATGCTTCCTTTTGGAGTGCAATGCTGCGCAATTGGCAGCTTTCGACCGGGAATATCCTCCTGTGATCGGTATCGCACTCAAGCAGCAGGCTGCCTCTGATACGGGTTCCGTAGCCAGGTTGTGCGGATCCACCTTTGTCATCGTCGGGTGAGACGATTGTGCAAAGAGCATGGACGAAGAAGGAACGTGGCACGTGAAGAGCCACGTGTTGCGCCACTTTGTGATGCGTCTCGTCGCGATCGTAATGGCTCGTGCATTGTCTGTCAGGAGAGAGATGGGGGCAATCCCAGATGCCGTTCCATTAAGCAGAATCGATTGCAGCAGCAATTGATTGCGCGGCGAATTGGCCCTGTCATTGTCTCTATTTTGACAGTCATCAAAGTGGTTCTTACGGTACCTACCGGATAACGAAATCAACTGGAGAAACCGAATGGCTCGCATGGAAGATCTGGCGGATTACGAGCAAGAATTCTTGCTTAAGATGCCGATGCCAACCTATGAGACACGCCCCTGGGTGGAGGGGCCGCCGCTTTCGGAAAGACGTATGGCAGTGGTCACGACCGCGGGTCTTCACGGGCGCGATGACAGGCCATTCTCGGTTGGCGTTCCTGAATATCGCGTCATTCCGAATGACGTGCAGGCCAACGATCTAATCATGAGCCACGTCTCGGTGAATTTCGATCGGTCGGGCTATCAGCAGGATCTCAATGTCGCCTTCCCCATCGACCGCATGCGTGAGCTTGCCGAACAAGGAGAGATCGGATCGCTTGGCACCTATCACTACTCGTTCATGGGTGCGAACAATCCGGATGATCTGGAGCCGAATGTTCGCCGTCTGGCAGGCATTCTGAAGAGTGACGGCGTCGACAGCGTTGTGCTCACCGGCGTTTGACCTGCCTGCACCCGCGCCGTGTGCGCGGTCGGACACTTCCTGGAAGAGGAAGGCTTGGCAACGGTCTCGATAACGCTCGTACGCCCGCATGTTGAGGCGGTCAAACCGCCGCGGTCACTCTGGGTTCCTTTTGAACTTGGTCGCCCGATGGGTGTGCCGAACGACGCCGCGTTCCAGCACCGTGTGTTGAAAGCGGCACTTGATCTTTTGGTGTCAAACGACGGTCCGGTTGTGCTCGCGGACTTTCCGGAAGATGCGCCGGGTAGTACGCCCGAAGCCGAAGGTTGGGCATGCCCCGTGGCATTGAAAGCGCCGCCGGATGAGGCCGGCGGCTATGTTGCTGCCGTTGCTGAAGAGATCGAGAGCTTGCGCACATGGCATGATCTGGCGGTCAAGACGAGAGGACGAACGACGGTCGGATCGAGCGGTGCGGATATTGCCGATGTTGGCCGGTTCGTTGCGTCCTATCTTAGCGATGCGCCACTGCCGAGCTATCGGTCGGACCTTGGTGTCGGCGATGCCATGAAGCTCGCCTGCGACGACATGAAGGCTTTCTACTTTGAAGCGGCTACGGCACAACCGGGTCCAAGCACGAGCAAGGCGCTCGATGATTGGTTCTGGGGCGAGACGACAGCAGGAAAACTGTTCCTGGAGCTTAAGAGTGTTTGCCTTGAAAGCGATGACCCGCTGATGAAGGCGCTTGGAACCTTTACGCTCGTTCCGCGCTCACAGCTATCGCGTTTGCCTTCCGGCTCAGGATAGAGTCGAAGGGTCGTTTTCTGATGCCGGCGATGATGGATCGAATTCATGATTGAAGGAGAATTCGACTATATCATCGTCGGTGCCGGTTCCGCCGGTTCTGCCCTCGCCACACGACTGAGCGAGCGGCCGGATCTTCGCGTCCTCCTGCTTGAGGCCGGCGGGAGTGACAGCCATGTCTGGATCAAGCTTCCCTTGGGGGTTGGCAAGATCCTGAACGACGAGCGCTTCGTCTGGAAATACCACACCGACCCCGAACCCCATCTTGGCGGGCGAAGCCTCTATTGGGCGCATGGCCGACTGCTTGGCGGCTCGAGTTCCGTCAATGGCATGCTTTTCGTTCGTGGTGAGCCGGCTCGCTTCGACTCCTGGCGTGATGCGGACTGTCCCGGCTGGGGTTATGACGATTTGCTTCCAATCTTCAAGCGGATCGAGGATTGCCGGTTTGGCGATCCGAAGTATCGTGGACGAGGCGGTCCGATCCATGTGCGAAAAATGCCGCCAGAGGACCCTATTTCCAAGGGATTCATCGAAGCCTGCCAGGAAGCCGGTCTGCCGAAGAATGAAGACTATAACGGTGCCGAGCTGGGAGGCGTGGCGAACCAACAGTTCAATACACGTCTCGGTTGGCGTCAGAGCACAGCGGTCGGATATCTGGCCCCCGCAAGATCGCGCACAAATCTTCAGGTCGTGACCGGCGCCCATGTGGAGCGCGTCATAGCCGAGGGGAATCGTGCCTCAGGAATTTCTGTAAGGATCGACGGCGAAATACGGAACTTCGAAGCCCGCCGAGAGGTCATTCTATCAGCCGGTGCGCTCCACACACCGCATCTCCTGGAATTGTCCGGAATCGGAAACGCCGATTTGCTGGCCCGGAACGGCATTGCTGCGGTCAAGAATCTACCGGGTGTCGGAGAAAATCTGAGCGACCATTTTCAATCCCGAATCTCATTCGAAACAACCAAGGCCGTGACCATCAACGATATGCTTCGCAGCCGTTGGAATCTTGCACGGGAAGTTGCGAAGTTCGCGTTCCTGCGGCGCGGGCTTCTTGCGACGCCAAGCTTCAGGGCTCATGCATTTGCCACCAGCGCGCGCGCTACCGGGCTGGCTGATGTGCGAATTCAATGCGGCCTGATGAGCGGCCCGGGACGCTATGCTCATGAAGGCATGGACGAACATCCTGGTTTCCATATTGGGTCTTACTTCATCTATCCCCGCTCTCGCGGTTTCGTCCATTTGAAGGGACCTGATCCGCACGTGTCGCCAAGTTTGCAGGCCAACTATCTGGCAGATGAATTGGATCGCGCGGTTACCCTGTGGGGAATGCAGATGAACCGCCGAATTGCTGAGGCCCCTTCGCTCGGGCGCCTCGTCGTTCGTGAAGTTCGTCCCGGACCGAACGTCGTCGCGGACGATGAACTGCTCGATTTCGCGCGCGAAACCGGACAGACCGCATGGCACTTTGTCGGGACCTGTAAGATGGGGACAGACGCCATGGCCGTGGTCGACCCGGAACTCCGGGTGCACGGTATGTCTGGCTTGCGTGTTGCGGATGCGTCCGTCATGCCGTTTCAGATTTCGTCGAACAGCAATGTTCCATCGATCGCTATCGGTGAGAAGGCGGCAGACCTGATTCTGAAGGACGTTTGATAAGACGCAGGGACCGCCGCGCTGGCCATAGTCTGCGCCAGTGCGACGGTCTCATCTGCTGCAATCAAGCGCGTGTCGTGGTCTTATCGACGACGACGATTGCGATTGTTCTTCTTGTTGCGACCGCGCTTGTTTTTGACCTGTTTCTGCGAACGCCGGTCCTTGCTCATGCTGGAACGACCGTTACGACGGGCGTCGGACATTTTGCGCCGTGACTGGTTTGTCTGAAACTGCTTGCGCTGGTTGCCACGAACCCGCTTCACGTCACGTGTCGCGAACCCTTTGACCTTTCGGCGCGGCTGCAGATTATCCTTCGTGATGCCTTGCACAGTACGGCCGGGCTTTACGAGGCTCTTGTCGCGCGACAGCTTCAGGAACAGCGGCTTGTTGCCGACCGTATTCCGCGGCAATGCCGTCTTGAACCGGTTGCGGTTTGAGCGATCCTGCAAGGTCTTGCGGGTGGTGGCCTGACGCTTGCGGCCAATCGCCTGTGTAATGGAGTTTTCGCGCGGCGGAACCTTGGCGGTCGCCCGCAGCTTGCCGGCAACCGATTTGATGCCGCGTCCAATCTTCTTTGCGTCTTTAATGACACCCTTGACGATGTCGGATTTGTTGGCTTGGCGACCGACCCACTTGGTCCCGTCCCAGACTTTTCCAGCACCATTCTTCGTGTTGCGGCCGATCCATTTGCCTGTCGTCTTGGCATCGTCG
This sequence comes from Methyloligellaceae bacterium, assembly GCA_965227905.1. Lineage (GTDB taxonomy): Bacteria > Pseudomonadota > Alphaproteobacteria > Rhizobiales > Methyloligellaceae > CBDDHT01. Next base: position 5,820,660 of record OZ245780.1, on the reverse strand, counting down.
ACAACACCCCTGACGATCGCCGACTTGTTGGCTTGGCGACCGACCCACTTGCCAGCCTTTACCGCATTCTTGCCGATGACCTCGACATTGAACTCACCCCATTTATAGAGGCCCCTGTCGACACCTTTGACAACCGTCTTGCCAGCTTTCTTTGCGCCGCGGCCGACGGCCTTGCCTGCTTTTTTCGTTGTTCTGCCGACGGCTTTGCCGGCCTTCTTTGCCGCACCGCCGACTTTCTTGCCGGCGCCTTTGATCGCGCCGCCGATATCTTTAATGCTGAAGGCCTGAGCCACAGGTGCGGTTGTCAAACTGGCCGGTATCGTTATGGCGCCGGCCGCGCCAATGGTAATCGCGAGGGCTGTCGCCAGCCCCTTGAGTGTATATTTCATCTTTCAACTCCAAATGCTCTCGTCCGGATTGGACGGGTTCTGGATTGGGAGTTGGAAAGAGAGTCGGTTAGCGGCGACGCCTTGTTACACTTTCAAGTCCGAAATCTCGAAAACGCTATTAGAAACAGGGCAGTAGCCGCGTAACACAGCAATTTGCCATGAAAGAATCGGTACCGGATTGCAACAACTGAGGGTGCTAAACGGCTGGGCCCGGCGTCCCCTTATTGATCATGACCGTCTTTGAGCACGTGAAATGGTTCACCATGCTGTCGATGGCGTACTCTTTGCCCATACCGCTCATCTTGATGCCGCCATAGGACACATTGGTGCGTGGCGGTGTGCACTGATTGACCTGCACATAACCAGCCTCGATACGCTCAATATAATCGAAGGCCCGAGCCAGATCGCGGGTCCAGAGATTTGCCGCAAGGCCGTACTGCGTATCATTGGCCTGGTCGATCATATCGTCGAACGACGTGAACGGCAGAACAGTTGCGACGGGTCCGAATATCTCATCCTGGCAGACTTCGGATTCGAGCGGTACGCCGTCAACAAGTGTTGGCGGATAGAAGAATCCGCCGGCCAGATAGGGATCGGTTGGTCGCTCGCCGCCATGCAGCAGCCGCGCGCTTGGCGTATTGTGGATAATGTCCATATAGCGAAGCGTCCGGTTGAACTGTTCCTCCGAGATGAAGGCACCCATGTCGGTTGCTTCGTCCATCGGATTGCCGAGTTTTATCTCCGCGAGTTTCCTGGCGACGCCATCGGTGATCGTGTCATAGACGCTCTCATGCACGAACACGCGTGTTCCGGCCGTGCAGGCCTGCCCTTGCCTCGTGTACCGCATACCGTCGATGACGCCTTGGATGGCGAGATCCATATCCGCATCCGGCATAACGATGCTCGGATTCTTGCCTCCGAGTTCCAGGGTAACCGGGCAGAGTTTCGGAGCTGCGTAACCGGCGACCGCTTGCCCGACTGCGAGCGAACCGGTGAACGTAACTTTGCGAACCGTGGGATGTTCGGCAAGTGGTTTGCCGCACTCCTCGCCATAACCGGAAATGACATTGAGAACGCCAGGAGGCAAGAACGCGTTTACAATCTCGGCGACCAGCAGGACGCAGAGCGGTGCCTGTTCGGCCGTCTTCAGAACGATCGTATTTCCGGCAACCAATGCGGGGGCGACCTTTGCCGCAAACAGAAAAATCGGTGCATTCCACGGTATGATACCGCCAACGACTCCGATGGGGTCACGGGTGGAATACTGCAGCACGCCTGGCGTTGCGGAGGGAACGGTTTCACCTTTGAGTTCGCCGGCCAGACCTCCGAACATACGGATCGTATCGACAGTCGATGCCGTCTCCGGGCGGGACTGGGTCCTGAGCGCATTGCCTGTGTCCAGCGCCAGTAGATGCGCGACCAATCCGCTCATTTCCTCGATACGGTCAGCGGCCTGTTGAATCATACGGCCACGCTCACGTGCCGGCACGGCGCGCCAGGCGGGAAACGCCTTCTTCGCCGCTTGGACGGCGATATTCACATCGGCTTCCAGGCATCGTGGAGCATGGCCGATGACCTTTCGATCACCGGGATGGATGACGTCGAAGACTTCATCAGTCTTTGGTGCCCGGAGCTCCCCATCGACCAGAACGAGGCCGGAGAGGCGCTCTGCCGCATTGTAGGCTTCGCCAACGAGGCTGTCGCCGGCTTGTGCATTGATCCGGTGAACTGTCTCACTCATTGCTAGTCCGTCCTTGGTCGATCTTGGTTTGTTGGCAGGCGGGCGCGCGCGTTTTCAATCTGCGACCTTATCACGAAGAGCGGCATGTATCTTGCCGGTGCATTGCCCTTTTTTGAAGTTTAGTCATCCCAGATCGGCACTTCGCCCGAACGCGAGCGCGCATTGAGCCAACCGCCATCGACCTTGATCTCGGCCCCGTTGACGAAATCGGAATCGTCGGAAGCAAGGAAGACTGCCGCACCAGCGATATCGGCAGGCTGTCCCCAACGCCCGACAAGGTTCTCTGTGGCCCACGCAGGTCCTGTATCGTCGGCTTCTGCAAATGACTGGTTGAAGGGCGATGCAATCATTCCAGGTGCAATGGCATTGACGCAGATGTTCTTGCCGGACATGTCAGCTGCCATGGCTCTTGTCAGGCCGAGCAGCCCGGACTTGGCTGCCACATAGGCGCAGCGATTGGGCCGGCCCATGAAGCTGGCGATGGATGCAAGGTTGATGATTTTTCCTTTGCCTCCGGCTCGCATGTGCGGAACGACCGCCTGGGCGCATAGGAACGGCCCTGTGAGATTGATCTCCAGCATCTTATTCCAGTCATCGAGCGTATGTTGCATGAAACCCTTGATGAACCGTGCTCCTGCATTATTCACCAGAATATCGATCCGGCCATCCGTACCAATCACATCGTCTGTCATTGCCTGGATGGACGATTCTTGCGTGACATCGACGCTCGCCGCTTTGGCCTTTCCACCTTGGTCTATGATGGTGCTGCAGGTTTTTTCGGCGGCGGCCATGTCAACATCAGCGATCACAACCGATGCCCCCTCTTTCGCATAGGCGAGCGAGATCGCCTCACCGATGCCTTTGCCGCCTCCTGTAATAATCGCAACCTTATTGACGAGCTTCATTGATAGGCACCTCACAAGTATAAAGCTGTCATAGTCAGACAGACAGGAAATGGCGCATCCGGGCGCCTTTGCGTTGGTGCTCAAATAGTCACAGCCCAAGATTGAGAACAGTCACTTTTTTGACGTTGCGAAGGCCGTCCGGGTTTCAATGCTTCTCAGCGTGATTGACCGGCCCGTTTGCAATCTCTCTCAGGCCAGCGGGATCTATGACGCTGATACATCTCCGCTTGTTTGTTATCAGGCCATCGGACACGAACGTTCGCAGGATTGCTGTTACATATTGCCTGCGCGAAAGCACAAGCGTTGCCAGATCTTCATGGGTCACCGGCATGCTGACGATCTCGTTATCCGGAACGCGGGTGCGGACCTCTGCATTCAGTTGAAGAAGGACACGCGCAAGTCGCTGATCGACCCGATGGCCTGTAACCTCGGTTACTCGCGCGTGAAGTTGCTGTTGGCGCTTGAGCAGAATCTGAGTGAGGAGGATGCCGAGTTCGCCGTCTGCCCGCATCAGATCGAAGAACTTGTCGCGGTCAAACCAGATCACGTCGGCCTTTGATATGACGACACCGTTCGCGTCGCGTACCGCACTTGGTCTCAATGCCGAAAGTCCAATCAAGCTGCCGGGGTGATGGATCTTGAGAAGGGATTCGTGCCCGTTCTTATCCGTCTGAGTCGATTTGACCAGTCCAGAGCGCAGAAGATAGATGTGGGTGGCTCGATCGCCCTGATAGTAGAGATACTGACCGTCTTCAGCGTGCTGAGCGCGACCAAGCGAGCAGAGGCGCCGAAAATACTCATCGTTCAGATCTTGTTCGAGATCGATCCCGTCGCTCAGTTCAGGTTCCCGCATAGTTGCACCGGTACTGGCAATACCTCTCCCGTCTGCTGCCATGCCTATGATTTGGCCGCAGTTTTCGGAACAATTACAGGTAGTAAAACACGCGCAGAAGTTATGTCAAAAATCTGACATTTTGATCGTTGAGCCAGTCATTTGCTATGCTCGGCTTCCGGCCGTTCAGGTGCGCTTGGCTGCGCTCCAATCAAGCGAACCCTCATCCACTCCTGGAGATTCATTGTGACGGAAAAGAAATACCGACCGAGAGTTGCCGTGATCGGTACGGGCGGAACGATGTCTTTCGATGGACGTCACAGCCGGGATACATATGAGTATATGGAGTTCGGCGAGCGTCATGAGATCGACGAGGTCGTCGCGCGTTTCCCGGAAATTGATGCAATAGCAGAGGTTCGGCCGGTCCAGTTTCGGGCGCTCTCAAGCTCCTCGGTTTCTCCCGCCGACTGGATGGAACTGACGCGATCAATCAACGAATTGGCGTCGAGTCCAGATGCCCCGGATGGGTTCGTGGTCACGCATGGGACGGCCACACTGGAAGAGACAGCCTATTTCTTGAATCTAACGTTGAAGACGGACCTGCCAGTCGTCGTGGTTGGATCGCAGAGGCCGAAAAACGCCCTCGGGTCCGATGCAGGCCCCAATCTTGTGAGCGCCGTACAGGTCGCGGCATCTCTTGAAGCACGCGGTCTTGGCGTCCTGGCCTTGTTGAATGATGAAATTCAGGCCGCACGGGAAGTCACAAAGACTTCGACGCTTCGCCTCGAGACGTTTCGCAGTCCAGATCTCGGAATGCTTGGCTACGCAGACCCGGACGGTACGGTTGCAATTTATCGCCGGCCCGCGCGCCGTCATGCGCCGAATACAGAATTTGAACTTGGCGATCTCGAGTCGTTACCCCGTGTCGATATCGCAATGACCTATGCAGGCGCCGACGGGGCGGCAATCTCGGCATTCGCGGCTGCCGGCGCTAAAGCCATTGTGGTTGCGAGCGTGGCACCGGGGTTGGTCACGCCTGCCCAACTCGATGCGATTCTTGCTGCCCGCTCAGAGGGTATCGTCATCGTTCAGAGTACACGCGCCGGCAGTGGCCGCGTTCTGCGCCGCGCATCCATGCGCGAACATGGCATTGTCGCCGCCGACAATCTCAATCCGCAAAAAGCCCGCGTGCTTGCAATGCTGGCTCTCACCGTCAGTGACGATCCGGAGAGAATTCAGCGCCTGTTCGACACTTATTGAGCTCGCCGTACCCTGTAGCTTGACCCCGGCACAAGAGACGTGGTCCTAAACACTTTCCGCACTCGATCCCGGTCTTCAACTTAATGGCGCATTCCGAACCCTATGATTTCATCGTTGTTGGCGCTGGCTCGGCCGGCGCGCCACTTGCCGCCCGCCTGAGTGAAGACAGCCGCTATCGTGTCCTCTTGCTCGAAGCTGGTGGGCCTGACCGCAATCCCTGGATTCATGTTCCGCTGGGTGTCGGCAAACTCCTCCATAATAAAGATCTGATTTGGCCACTCCATACGGAGCCCGAGGCCGAAGTCGGAAACCAGCGGCTCTATTGGCCGCGCGGCAAAGTTCTCGGCGGCTCCAGTGCGGTCAACGGGATGGTCTATGTGCGTGGGGATCCCACCGAATACGACCACTGGCGCGAACTTGGAAATGTCGGTTGGGGCTATGAAGATCTCCTTCCGTGGTTCAAGCGCATGGAAGACTATCCGGCTGGCGACCCCGATCGGCGCGGCCATGGAGGACCGCTCAAAGTTACGAGCCGTGGGGATTGGGATCCAGATCCCTTGTCGGATGCATTTGTGGCTGCCTGCCTTGAGGCCGGTGTTCCCGAGACGCCGGATTACAACGCAGGCTCGATGGAAGGCGCGACCTATCTGCAGCAATCGACTTACAACGGCAGGCGGTTCAGCACGGCTGTTGCTTATCTCCGTCGCGCGGCAAAGCGCTCCAATCTAACGATCGAGACCGGCGCACTCGCAACACGCGTTCTATTCGAAGGCAATCGCGCCATCGGCGTTGAATTTGATCAGGGTGGAATGCGAAAATCGGTAACCGCTCGCCGAGAAGTGCTGTTGTCGGCCGGGTCCATTCAATCGCCTCAGCTTCTCGAACTGTCAGGCGTCGGCGAGGGTGCGCACCTTCAATCGCTGAATATCCCGATCGTTGCCGAAAACAGGGGCGTTGGCGAAAACCTGATCGATCATCTACAGGTCCGCTTTACGTATGAATGTAGCCTTCCAATCACAATTAACGACATGATCTTCAGGCCATCCAAGAAGGTGACCGAAGCGCTTAAGTATGTTTTTCGCCGTCGCGGACTCCTGTCCACGACCTCATCAACCGTCCATGCCATCGCGCGGACGGACACGTCGCTCAATCGAGCCGATGTGAAGATCCAGCTGGCGCAGATCAGTGGCAAGGACCGATATTCGCGCTCGAAGGAACTTGGAACCGATCCACATCCAGGCTTTTCGCTTGGCGTGTTTGTCCTGAGGCCCGCATCACGCGGCTCGATCCATGCCGCCGATAGCGATCCCCAAAGTCTGCCGACGATCCGAGCGAATTATCTGAGTGAGCCGCGGGATGTCGAGACACTTTTGGCCGGCTGTCGTATGATGCGCCGAATCGCGGCGCAGCCCGCTTTCTCGGAGGTCCTGGTTCGCGAAACAAGGCCTGGCCCCGATGTCACCGACGACGAGGCAATCCTCGATTATGTTCGCAGCACGGGCCAGACGTCCTGGCATCCTATCGGAACCTGCCGCATGGGCGTCGACTCAGATGCCGTCGTCGACCCGCGCCTCAGGGTGCGCGGTGTCGAGGGACTTCGCGTGATCGACAGTGCAATCATGCCGACGATGCCCTCTTCGAATACGAATGCGCCTTCGATCATGATTGGAGAACGCGGCGCAGATCTGGTTCTCGAAGATGCCAGATAGATCGCCATCCGCGGGTAAGCCCGCGGCGGAACATGGAGCAGGGCGGCAGAGTGTCGGATGGCTCATGCTGACACTGGCGCCGCTGTTCTGGGGCGGCAACATCACTGTTGCCCGCGCCATGGCGGACGTGATCCCGCCCATTGGGCTTTCATTCTGGCGATGGGCAACTGCTGCGCTGATTGTTCTACCGTTCGTCGTACCGCGGTTGCGGGCGCAGTGGCCGATTGTCCTGCGCGAGGCCAGATTCATCACGGCACTCGGTGTCCTTGGCGTCGGCCTGTTTCCCATCCTCATGTACAAAGGCCTTCAGACGACAACGGCGATCAATGCTGGGTTCATTCAGGCAATCTGCCCGGTATTGATCCCGATCATCGCCTGGCTCATGCATGGCACACTGATCTCGGCGCGTCATATTGTCGGTATTGTCGTCTCGTCCCTGGGGGCATTCACGATCATCAGCGCAGGCGATCCGTTGGCACTCATTTCGGAAGGCGGAACGATCGGCGATCTCTGGGTGTTTGGTGCAACCACCTTGTGGGCCATCTACTCGGTCGTCGTTTCGCGGCGGCCGTCGGATCTGGAATCGGGCGTTGTCCTGTTTACGACCATGATGGTGGGCGTGCTGATGCTGTTCCCACTATGGCTCGGTGAAGTGGCGACAGTGAAGGGCATGCCGTTCGATACCCAGTCGCTACTCGCCATCGGCTATATCGCTATTTTTCCGTCGATCGGCGCCTATTTGTTTTTTAATCGCGGTGTCGAAATCGTCGGGCCGAGCAGGGGCGGATTATCGATGCATCTTGTCCCGCTCTTTACCGCCATGCTCGCCATTCTGTTATTGGGTGAGTCGTTCTACCTCTATCACGGTGTCGGACTTGCGCTGATCTTCTCGGGTGTCCTCATTGTTGCAGGAGCCAGGCGCGCCTGACGTCAGAATCAATCGGCGTTCTCGACCTTTCCGCGTTTGTGTTCGCTGACTTCCATCCGTCCGGGCCTGAAAGCGTTCTCCAGAACCGGTACCGAAAGATGCGGGTCGCAATCGCCGCACATAAAGACATCGATGGCCGCATAGGCGCGTTCGGGCCATGTGTGGATCGAGATGTGAGATTCCGCGAGCAGCAAGACGCCGGTCACACCGCCTGACGGCGAGAACTTATGAAGTCGAACGTCAAGAACCGTCGCTCCGGCAGCTTCTGCGGCACGGATCAGTGCCTGCTCGATGGCAGTTTCATTGGAGAGCAGCGATGCTTCCCAGAACTCCAACAAGAGATGTGTGCCAGCGAATTCGACACCTTTTTGGGAGACGAACCAGTCATCTCCAGTCGTGGACCGAACGTCAACGGTCTCCGACAAGTGATATCCCTTATCATCTGCAAGGTCAGTCATTTGGCCAAGAAAGTCCCTGATTTGCGGGCAATTGTTCCTTTTCGCGGCTTTATTACACCCAAAACTGCTCGCTGCCGAGCTTCTTTTGACGCCTGATTTGCGCCAGCCGGCGCCGCTCAAAGATTAATAATTTGTAAACGTCTGTTGTATTCCGCAACACCCGTCCCCACATCTAGACCAACTGAGGTTAGTCAAGCAAAAAACGACGGCAAAAGCCGCATTCTTACTGATCTGTTGCAGCTGGGGCACAGCCATCACCCGAACATAGATTGGCTCATGTGTCCCTGAAGAAGAGGGTCATAAGATGTCACTTTGCTACTGCACACGTCCGGTCTCGCGCTCGACCGACACGAAAGAATCCAGTCTGCCTTCCGGTTTCATGCTGGGCATCGCAATTGCCGCTATGATCTGGGCCGCACTCGGCGTCGGGACGACCATCTCCGTATCGTCCACGGTGCTTTCCGAGGCTCCTGGTCTCACACTGACGCGCTAGCATCGCAGCAGACACTCCCCTCGACCGCTCGTAGAGGTTGCGAGCAGTCGTGGGGCCGCGTATCACAGTCAGTATGCCACGCGCGATCATCCTCAACTCGTCCGACAATGTTGCAACGCTCATCGATCCTGGAACAGCCGGCGATCATTTGACGATTCAGGGCGAAGCGCAGCCTGAGACAACCCTCCAATCCGACATTCCTTATGGCCACAAATGTGCGACCCGGCCGATCGGCGAAGGTGAGCACATCTGTAAATATGGCGAGATCGTCGGGCAGGCCTCATGCCCCATCGCGGCCGGCGAACATGTGCATGTGCACAATGTGGATTCGCTAAGAGCGCGCGGCGACCTCGGTGCGGACTCATGACATTCCAGGGCTATCAGCGTCCATCTGGCGTCGCAGGCATTCGTAATCACGTTGCCATCGTCTCCGTCATGGAGAGTTGCAACACGGTCGTGCGCGGTATCTGTGGCGCCGTCCATGGCACTGTCCCGATCACGATGCCCTTTATGCGCGGCCAGCTGGGGCAGGACCTTGAGATCACAATGGCGACGCTTGCCGGCATGGCAAAGAATGCCAATGTCTTTGGCGTTCTGGTTGTCGGCCTGGAGCCGGTAACAAGCGAGACGCTGGCGTCGAAGATTGTGCCATCGGGCAAGCCAGTCGAGATCGTTACGATACAAGGCTCTGGCGGGACCATCGATGCCACAGCCAAGGGCACGCGTCTTGCCGCCAAATTGGTGCGCCAGGCATCGGCCCTCTCGCGCCAGCCCTGTCCGCTCTCCGATCTCATCGTCGGCCTTGAGTGCGGCGGATCGGACACGACTTCAGGCCTTGCATCCAATCCGGCAATGGGTCACGCGGCCGACCGGATCGTTGCGGCTGGTGGCGCGGTCGTCATCTCCGAGACGTCGGAGTTCTTGGGGGCCGAGCACATCTTCGCCAAGCGTGCGGCGACTCCTGAAATCGGGGAGAAGTTTCTCGATGCCGTTCTAGGGCACGAGCGCGCAATCATGGCGGAAGGTGTCGATCTGCGCGGTGCGAATCCGACGAAGGACAATATTCGCGGCGGTCTGACGACCATCGAAGAAAAGTCGTTGGGTGCGATAGCCAAGGCCGGATCGACACCGCTCGTCGGCGTGCTTTCTTATGGAGAGGCACCAACTGGGCCAGGCCTCTACTTCATGGCAACGCCTGCACCGGCCGTTGAATCCCTCACCGGGCTCAGCGCCGGCGGCTCGCAACTCAGTCTCTTTTCGACAGGTGTCGGTAATCCGATCGGCGCGATGATCTCGACGACAATCAAGCTGACAGGCAACCGCAACACGGCCGAAGGCTTCGCGGACCATATCGATTGCGATGTGTCCGGGATTCTCGAGCGTGGTGAAAGCATCACTGATGCTGGAGATCGTCTGTTCGACTATCTGGTATGTGTTGCTGGTGGTGAACTCACCTCAAGCGAAATTCTCGGCGTTCGCGACACGGCCGTCAGCCGCTTTGGATTGTCGATGTAGACGTGCGACGCATGTCGCTTGGATGTTCTTGCTTCCATGCGAGATCGTGCTGTGTGGCTGGTGACGTCCGGCGGCATGAGGGATTGGCTAAACCATTTGAGTATGTATCGCTCACGGCTATTCCGCGCTTTCGCGCGGGCCTCCGCGGGGGCGCCCCCGGATCAAGCCCGGGGCAGGCTCCGACCGGGCGGCGGCCGCTTGGCCTTGCCTCGCTGGTCGCTCGGTTATTCTTGGTTCCATGTGGGATTGTACCGCGTTGCTGGTGCTATACGGCACGATATCCAATGTGTCTGAGACAACCGCGCCATAGTGGCGCGGCAAGCGCGACCGCGCGCCGGCCGGTCAGGCCGCCCCCGCGGAGGCCCGCGCTTCAGCGCGGAATAGCCGTGAGCGAAAAAAACCTGATCCCAAAACCACGGCACCATCCCGCCCTATCTCACCAGCCAAGACCCCAATCGGGAGAACTTCTCGAAAACCTGACAGACCGATCTCAACAACCCAATTGATCCGCCAGATCGTTCAGGTCTCTCGCGACAAAATCCCAATCGGACTCCGCCTCCTGATCGATCGTCTGCCCTGGCCCGTGCTCCTGCCGCGGGAAGAAGGCCGTACGCATGCCTTCTTCGCGGGCGCTGGCGAGATCGTAATTGTGGGCAGCGACCATCAGTATCTCGTTGGGCGCGCAACCCAACAGCTCGATGGCTGTCCGATAAACCTTGGGATCAGGCTTATAGACACGCGCATTCTCGGCCGTCAGGATACAATCGAATGGGAGATTGCAATGCTTGGCAATTGCGACGAGCCAAGCGAAGTTGCCATTCGAAAGTGTCGACAGAACATAGTGCGCTTTAAGACGGGCGAGGCCCTGTACCGAGTCTGCCCAAGCGCGTGGACGGCACCAGACGGTGTTCACATGGTTGCGTTCATGGTCCGTCAGGTCATCCAGCCCATAGCGTGGCAGCAGTTCATCGAGACGCTTTCTGTAGATGACGTCCACATTGGTCCAGGGGATTTCACCAGAATTGACCTGGTCCATTCCGAGTCGATAGCAGGCCTTCCACTCATTGGTGAAAGCGATCCAGTCCTGTTTGATTCCTCTCTCTGAGCCGAGTGCCTCCATCTCGGCGATAATGGCACTACGCCAATCCACCAAAGTGCCGAATGTGTCGAAGGTAAGCGCCTTTATTGCCATGGAATACACTTTCTCCGTCTCAGGTCTCGGAACGGTTCCCGCGCTGGTATAAGCTGTATGTCCTGCCTTTTACATTCTCGCATGGAGGGAACCCATGAGCGAACGGCTTTCCGAAGCCGCGCTGACTGCGCTGGCTGCTGTCGATACGCCGACCATCTGCAATGCACTTGAAGTTGTGGCACCAGAGCGGCGTGGACATGGGTTCACGCGTCTGCCTGTGCAGGCAGCCTTTCCTGATCTTGCACCGATTGTCGGCTATGCCAGGACGGCTAAAATCAGAGCGGCCGAGCCGCCGGACCGGCCGGCCGATGAGGTCCGTGCGATGCGTCTTGCCTACTACGACTATGTTGCAGCGGATCCGGGACCGAGCATCGTTGTGCTCGAGGACACGGATTGGCCGAACTGCATCGGTGCTTTCTGGGGTGAAGTGAATTCGGCGATTCACAAAGGTCTTGGACTTGCAGGCGCTCTGACCAATGGAACGATGCGGGATCTTGGTGATCTTGCCGAAGGGTTCCAGCTCATCGCCGGAAGCGTCAAACCGAGCCATGTCTACGTCCATGTACTTGAAACGGACTGTCCTGTGCGTGTCTTCGATCTCGATATCTCGCCGGGTGACCTCATCCATGCCGATCGCCATGGTGCGGTCATCATTCCCGATGAGGTTGCGGCCGCGGTGCCCGATGCGATCGATCTTTGCACGCGCAAGGAGGTTCCAGTTCTCGCAGCGGCGCGCGCGCCCGGCTTCAATGTCGAAAAGCTGAAGCAGGCATGGGGCGAGGCAGACGACGTGCATTGAGTGGTTCTAATCAGGCAGGCATCGACGAACTACGCCCCGGACTTGATCCGGGGCCTAGGGCTTCAATCTGGAATCTTGTTGTTGCCCTGGGCCCCGGATCAGGTCCGGGGCGTTGTATGGTTTTGTTCGCGCGCTGGAGTCTCTAGGCTCGGGTGTCCGGGACTGCCACACCGCGCTCTTCTGCCGCCTCGCAGATCCTCTGCCACACGGCCTCAGGCAATGAAACGCCGTCTCGCAAACGTGCTTTGCGTGCTGCCCGCTCCGGGTCACCCGGAATCATGACCGGAACGTCTGGGTCGGCAGACTTGGCACTCTGCACATAGTCGAGATAGGCGCGGATCGTATCGGCATGTCCGTGGCCATCGTCGATCGCGTTCGGATCGATGTAGATCGAAAGCATGCCATTCCAAGCTTGCTGGTCCGGGCAACTGGTCCCCGATCCGGTTAGGGTTCCGGCCAGGAGTTCGCAAGCAAGCCCGAGCCCTGAGCCCTTATGTGCGCCGAGCGGCATCAAAGCGCCGGGTCCTGATCGAGGGTTTGGCACGGTGCCGGGAGGCACCTCCCCATAGAGAGCCGAAGGATCTTTTGTCGGCTGTCCGTTTGCGTCGATCAGGCTGTCTTCGGCCAAGGGCTTGCCGCCTTGCAGCGCCACGAGGGCTTTGCCCTCCGCGACCTTCGCCGTCGAGAAGTCGAGGATGAACGGCTCGCCGTCAGGATTTGGCACGCCGATCGAGACCGGGGCAGTCGACATGCGGCGCTCGGCGCCTCCATGTGGTGCAACGAGCATCGAGCCGCGCACATTGACGAAACTGATGACGACAAGCCCGGCTTCGACAGCGCGTTCGGTCCAGGCACCAATACGGCCAAGATGCCCGGCACGTCTGAGCGCGACAACGGCCAATCCGGTGCGAGATGCTTTTTCGATACCAAGCTCAACCGCCTCGCGGCCGATGACCTGGCCGAATCCAAGATTACCGTCCAGCAACGTCAGGCCGTCGCTATCGATCATGGTTTCGATGTGCTGGCCGAAGACGAGAAATCCCCGGCTGACCCAGTCGAGATAACGTGGAACCCGCACGACTCCATGGCTGTCGTGGCCGGTCAGGTTGGCGTCGACCAAATGGGTGGCAATAGCATCGGCTTCGTCCTGCTCGCCACCTTCAGCAACAAAAATGCGCGCGATAAATGCTTCAAGCTCGCGCGCTGGAATCGTGATCCCAGCTCCCATAGCACTCATTCCATTTCTGTCAGGTAGAGGCAGCCCTTATTCTTCGACCTTGGCTGTCGCTTTGCCAAAAAGATCGGTGCCAATCAGGTCTGCCAGTTTGCGTTTGCGGTTGGTATCGATCCAGACGGTGGCCGTCATGCCCGCGCGCAAGGGGCGCTCGCCGGGTGCCTTCAAGAGACGTAGCTTGATCGGCAGGCGCTGCACGACCTTGACCCAGTTCCCCGAAGCATTTTGAGGCGGGAGAATGGCAAACTCCGCGCCAGTTGCCGGGCTAATGCTCTCGACCTCCGCCTGCCAGGTCCGATCAGGATAGATGTCGAGGACGACAGTTGCTTTCTGACCGACATGAACGTGAGTCAGATCGGTTTCCTTGAAGTTTGCCTCTACCCAGGGGCGGCTGTCGGCGATGATCGCGAACAACGGTGTTGCCGCTCTGATTTGTTCGCCAACTTGCACAGTTACATTCGCCGCGTTGCCGGAGACGGGGGCGATCAAGGTCGTTCTCGAAAGCGCGCGTTTGGCCGCGTTGAGCGCTGCCTGTTTCGCGCGCACACTGGGGTGTTCGTCGACTGGAATATTCGGATCCCCACCAAGTGCGGCCAAAGCTCTTTGCACCGTCCGTTGCGCCATCGTCACACGGTCGCTGGACGTCTTGGCGTCATTCTCGATTTCATCGAGTTTGCTTGTCGACACGACACCGCGCTTTGCGAGTGCCGCATGCCGCTCGGCGCGCTGCTTGTGGTAAGAGGCTTTGCTTTGGGCTTCAATCAAACTGCCGCCAGCCTCCGACAGTGTTGCACGCAATGTTTCGACATGCTGGCGCGCTGCATCGAGCTCGGCTTCGGCTTGTGCACGGGCGATCTCAAACGGCTCTGGATCGAGCGTGAGAAGTGCATCGCCGGCCTCGACATGCTCGTGATCCTCGACGAACACTTTTAGCACGGTACCCGTGACCTCCGGCGCGATCTTGACGAGATCCGCCTTGACATAGGCGTTCTCCGTACTCGCATAGCGTCCGCCCTTCAGCCATATGCCGAGGCCTCCCGCAACGGCGAGAGCTGGGACGACGAAAAGCGCGATCAGCCTAAGCCAGGTCAAGCGCACGGGCCTCAAACTCCTTGTTTTTCTTTACCGCAGGCTCTGTTTCCGGTTCGCCCGCTTCCGCCATAATCTGCAAACGTTCTTTGAAATGGGTGATCAGCTCGGTCAGTTTCGCTCGATCCGCCTTGCTGAGTCCTTGAAGCGCTTCATCGACCATCTCTTCGGCAATCGGATGAATGCTCGCATTCACCTTGACGGCGCGCTTGGTCAGGAATAGGCGGTTGATGCGCCTGTCCGCTGCATCTGGCCGCCGCTGCACCCAGCCGTTCCGCTCGAGTCGATCGATAAGCCGGCCGGCCGACGCCTTCTCGATTTCCATCATCTCGGCCAGTTCCGACTGGCTGGCACCGGGATTGCGATAGAGTCTGCGCACCACCAGCCATTGCGAGCGGGTCAGGCCGATCTCGCGAGCGCGCCGATCGAAAATCGTACGCAGCAGCCGTGAAGCGTCGGCAATCAGGAACCCGACATAGCTTGTGTCGTCGCTGTGCAAAGGAAGCCTCGCGAAAATAGATAACCTAGGTTACTATTGCACAACATACCATTGCCTAGGCACTGAAACAAGCATGGACGAAGTCGACGCCGCGCGGCAGCATTTTTCACCACTTCGTCGAACAGCGATCATGATCGCTGTCGTGACGAGTGCGTCGCTATTCATAACGACCGTGATGGTCGTCTCGGCCATCCTGCCCCAGCTGCAGGGCGCGATGTCTGCGACATCGGACGAAATCGCCTGGACGATGACGTTCAACATTCTGGCGACAGCCGTTGCCATGCCTCTGACGGGATGGTTGGTCGAGCGTTTCGGGCAGCGGGGCGTCATGCTTGGGTCGGTCTTCGGCTTTACGTCGGCGACATTTTTCTGCGGCGCGGCGACGAGTCTCGAAGCTCTGGTTTTCTGGCGGATCATGCAAGGTGCACTTGGGGCGCCGCTATTGCCGCTGGCTCAGGCCATTCTGCTCGATATCTTCCCTAAACGACTGCACAATATGGCCACAGCCATCTACGGAATGGCCATTGTTCTCGGGCCTATTCTTGGTCCCGGTATCGGCGGATATCTGGCGGAAGTCTATAGTTGGCGCTGGTCTTTCTACATGATCCTGCCTGCCGGTTTCCTGGCCTATTTCGGCCTTCTGTTCACAATGCCCAAGGGAGCTGGCACGCAAAGAACCGATAGCCGATTCGACTGGATTGGCTTCCTTGCGCTCTCGGTCTCGATTGCCTGTATCCAGCTCGTCTTGTCACGTGGGCAGAGACTGGATTGGTACGACTCTCCGGAGATCGTGATCGAGACCTTCGTTGGTGTGATCGCTTTTTACATATTCATTGTCCACAGCCTCACGGCACAAGCGCCATTCCTCAATCTGAGACTGCTTCTCAACAAGGACTATACGATCGGCCTGCTGCTGGTATCCATTTTTGGCATGATCAACTGGACGCCGATGGTGCTGTTGCCGACATTGCTTCAGACCTACTCGGGTTTCCCCGATGCGCTGATCGGCTACGTCGTTTCCAGCCGCGGTATCGGCGCCATGGCCGGTTTCTTCGCTGCAATGCTGATGGGATGGATCAATCCTCGCATCAACATGATTATCGGTTTCAGCGCGCAGGTCTGGTCCGGGGTCTGGTTGATGAGTGTCGATCTCAATGTCGAGGTCTGGGTCCTCGTCGTTAATGGGATTCTGCAAGGGTTCTCGGTCGGCATTATCTGGGTGCCGCTGACCGTCGTGACGTTTTCGGCCCTCAATCCGCGTGTTCTGCCTGAGGCGACAGCAGTTTTTCACCTGCTCCGCAACATCGGTGCCAGCTTATTCATCTCCGTCTGTGTCGCCGAGGTCGTACGATCGACGGGGATCAATTACAGCCTCATGGCCGAGCAGATCAGTGCGTTCAACGAGGTGCTGACCATGCCTTGGGCCGTCGGAGCCTGGGATGCAGAATCCGTCGAGGGACTCGCTCGAATATCAAAGGAAATGACACGCCAGTCGGCCATGATCGGTTATCTCAACGCTTTCGGTCTCTATACGCTGATATCGGTCATGGCGATCCCGGCGGTATTGGCGACGGCGATTGGTCGCCGTCATGCAAAGGCCTAGAGCATGCCGGTAGTCTTCCAATTTCGTTGACTTGCCTTATCCGCCGGCGTTAAGACTGTTCTTACTTTGATCCCTGAGGATAGCGGAATGGCTTGCGATCATCGCATAAGTCTTGGTGGCGACAGCACCTCCTGTGCGCGTGCGCTCTCCGCATCCCGTTCGACGCTGCCAGCGTCCGGCCTCGCTCTTATTCGACTTAGCGGCGGTCGCCGGATCCATTGGCGTTGCCGGCGGCCGTTCCTGCGCCCTTTGCAGTAGAACCTGAACATTTAAACACAGTTCATGTCTCGGCTGCGGTCCATATCGGACCTGAGTGATCGAGACTGATGGGATGAAGACAAATGTCAATGACAGTGAATGAGGGGAAATATGTCCCCTTCAAACCCGTCGATATCAAAGACCGGCATTGGCCGGATCAAACGATCGACGAGGCACCGATCTGGTGTGCGGTGGACTTGCGCGACGGCAATCAGGCGCTCATCGAACCGATGGGCGCGGAACGCAAGCGGCGCATGTGGGATACGCTGGTCAAGATCGGCTTCAAGGAAATCGAGGTCGGCTTTCCGTCCGCCTCTCAAACCGACTTCGACTTTGCGCGGACCTTGATCGAGGAAGATCTCATTCCCGATGACGTCACGATCCAGGTGTTGACGCAGGCAAGAGAGCATCTGATCGAGCGCACCTTCGAAGCGATCGCCGGCGCCAAGCGTGCCATCGTCCATCTTTACAATTCGACATCGACGGCGCAGCGCAAGCTTGTCTTTCAGATGGACCGGGCCGGTATCGTCGACATCGCGGTCCAGGGAGCGGAGTTGGTCCGCAAACTGGGAGAACAGGTCACCGACACCGAGTTGGTCTGGCAGTATTCGCCAGAGAGTTTCACCGGGACCGAACTCGATTTCTCCAAAGAGATCTGCGACGCGGTAACGGATGTGTTTGAGCCGACACCGGATCGTCCGATGATCATCAACCTGCCATCGACTGTCGAGCTGTCGACGCCGAACATCTATGCCGATCAGATCGAGTGGATGCATCGTAATCTCAACCGCCGCGACTCCATTGTGCTGTCTCTGCATACCCATAACGATCGGGGATGCGGAGTGGCAGCGACTGAGTTGGGCGTCATGGCCGGTGCACAGCGTGTCGAAGGAACGTTGTTCGGCAATGGCGAGCGCACGGGCAATGTGGATCTGGTGACCTTGGCGTTGAACCTCTACACACAGGGCGTCGACCCGAAGGTCGAGCTGACCGATATCGATGCCATTCGCAAGGCCGCTGAATATTGCAATCAGTTGCCGGTCCATCCGCGCCACCCTTACGCTGGAGAGTTGGTGTTTACGGCCTTCTCCGGCTCGCATCAGGACGCCATCCGTAAGGGATTGAATGCGAAGGCCAAGGCCAACGACCCTTACTGGGAAGTGCCATACCTGCCGATTGATCCCAATGACGTTGGGCGGACCTACGAGGCGGTCATCCGGGTGAACAGCCAGTCGGGCAAGGGCGGCATTGCCTATGTGATGGAGAGCGACTTCGGAATTGTTCTACCCCGTTCTTTGCAGATCGATCTGAGCGGAGAGGTTCAGAAGGAAGCAGACCGAACCGGAGAGGAGATGGTTCCATCGACCATCTGGAGAATTTTCGAAGAGACATATCTCGCACCCGATGGCCGTTTCGCATTCATCGATCACAAGCGGTCCTCTACCAAAGGCCCTGATGGCAAGACAGGTCTCACGGTGAGTGTCGAAGACAATGGTGCTGTTATCGATATTGAGGGTTCAGGCACCGGACCGATCGATGCCTATGTCGACGCAATCAAGGCTAAGACTGGGCTTGAGTTCCGGTTTGCGGATTTCAACGAGCACGCCATTGGTTCCGGCGCTCATACGGAAGCGATTGCTTTCGTCGAAATTCGCGACGCTGATGACCAGCCGGTTTTTGGCGCCGGCAAGCATGCTGACATCGTGCGCGCCTCGCTACATGCGGTTACAGCCGCGGTCAATCGGCTGCTCGCTCGCAACTAAGAAATGAGGGGTCCGGGAGTGTCGGACCCCTCTCACTTACCGACCTGTCATCTGAACGCTCTGAGAGATTAATGGTCCCGACGCTCACAACCGATCGGCTCCGTCTGCGTGGATGGCAGATGGACGATTTCCCAGCCTATTGCGCATTGAAGACGAATGCCGAACTGCAGGCATTTGTCGGGGGAGCCCTCAGCGAAATTGCGGCCTGGGATGAATTCTGTGCGAAGGCGGGGCAATGGATGGTTCGCGGTTTCGGCGTTTTTCTCGTGGCTGACAAGGCAACGGACAAGGCCGTTGGCTTTGCCGGACTCTGGTATCCGCAGGATTTGGATGAACCCGAGCTGTGCTGGTCTCTTTTTCCAGGCAATGAGGGCAAGGGCTTTGCAACGGAAGCTGCGGTCGAAGCGCGTCGCTGGGCGAATCTGGAAATAGGCCTTGGTCCGCTTGTGAGTTTCGTTCACCCGGACAATCGTGCCTCCAGTGCCGTTGCGGAGCGGCTTGGTGCCAAGCGCGTGGATGATGGTACTGCCGAGCTGCGCGGCCAACCGCGATATGTTTATCGGCATCCTCTTGTGACTGATTAGGTTTGCTGTTCCTCGCGATATTGTGCCGCGTGTCCGAAAGGGTCCGGTTTCTTTGGGGATTTGGGTTTATTTCGCTCACGGCTATTCCGCGCTGATGCGCGGGCCTCCGCGGGGGCGGCCTGACCGGCCGGCGCGCGGTCGCGCTTGCCGCGCCACTATGGCGCGGTTGTTCTTTGCTGATTCAAGATGCTGTCCGTATAGCACCAGCCATACGGCGCGATCTGTCGCGGAACCAAGAACACCGAGCGACCAGCGAGGCAAGGCCAAGCGGCCGCCGCCCGGTTAGGGCGCCCCCGCGGAGGCCCGCGCATCAGCGCGGAATAGCCGTGAGCGAAATAAACCATATCCAAAAAACACGGCCCAAGCGCGCCGTATAGCACCAGCCACACAGTACGATCTGACGACGAGCCAACCCCCTAATTCGGCGGCTTATAAAAGCCTTCCCGCATCAAATAATCCTGCTCACTGAACTCCGCCAGAAGCAGTTGCTGGTAATCCGCTAGCAGCAGATAGAAGATATGCGTTCGATACCCACACACGATCTTTTTCAAAATCAACGAGCGGCCTTTTGCCATCCTCTCCGCCCATTCCTTGATCTTCGGGTCCGTTAGCCGCGTGCGGATCTCACCGGGTGCAATAACGGAATAATCCTTCTTGTATAGGTCTTTGCACTCGTTGCTGCCTTCCGCGAGGACGCGTGCCGGTTCGCCGACGAATGGTGGGCGTTCGATGCGGACTGTCTTATCGTCGACGATGAGTGTGTAGTGCTCCGCGATCCACTTGCCGTGAAAACGTGACGTCCGGATTTTCGGCGGTGGCTTGAAGTAGTAGCGCCCGAGAACGGCTTCTTCGACCCAGGGCGTCTGCTTGCCCTCGGTCGCTTTCGACACGGCTTCGCGAACATTGCCGAACATCAATCGGATCTCCAGTTCGGGCACCTGCATGTTTTTGAGCAACGCTTTGGTGAAAGGGCTGTTCCGGCCGGTACCGTCGACGGCGACATTGTCCGGGTCCGTCGAGTAGGCGATGAGCGTTCCCGGCGCCCCTTTGTGCCGGGCAAGGCCCTTACCGATCTTGACCCGCTTCAATCCTCGGCTGGTCGTTTCGGTCACGGTTTCTCCCGTCATCGGATTGTTGCGGCAGGCATCGAGGATCACCAGACCAAGAGATGGTGCCGCCCTGTCGAGCGCCGTCATCACGGCAGAGAGCGAAAGGCTCTGTTCGGTGATATCTTCAGCCTTGTTCAGGGATGCGGATATCGGCAGCAGATAGTTCTCGCCATTGGCCTGCATGCCGTGACCGGCATAGAAGACAAGGGCGATGCGGGCACCATCCGCCCAATCAGCAAAGCGGTTGAGCGATTTCTCCATCGCACCAAGGTCGGCATCGATGGCTTCCACGACCTTGAAGCCCAGTTTGCGAAGCGCCTCAGCCATATCGCGACCATCGTTTGGCGGATTCGGCAGGGCGGGAATACGCGATCGATCCTTGTAGGCACCATTACCGATAACGAGAGCAACGCGGGTACCTTCGGTGTCTACCTTTGTTTCTTTCGCGGGTTTTACCGGCAGCGGTGCTGCAATGACTTCCTTGGGCGCACGTGTCGCAAGTGTTGCCTGGCGTGTTAGAAATTTCGAGCTGACCCAGCCTTCGCGGCCGCCATATCTGACTGTCCACCAGACCGAGCGACCAACCCGCCTGTGGCGACCGGTTGTCTTGATGCCCTGCGCATTGTGAGGAATCCGCCCCATCAAACTATGCTGAGGACCTGGGCCGGTCCGCATACTCAACGTGTCGTTCGAGGCAACGCCGGTGACCTGATAAGGCCCGACATGTGGTCGTTTCGAGGGTTGAATGACGCTCGTAGGAGGAGGCGGCGGCGCTGTGTCGGGAGCCAGATAGCGCGAGCTGACCCAGCCTTGCCGACCGAGATAGCGAACCGTCCACCAATCCGTCGAACCGACGCGGGTGCTGCGACCAGTAGCTGCGATACCCCTGCCGTTGTGCGGTATGCGTCCCGATAGCGCAAAACGTGGGCCGGGGCCACTCCGCATATTCAGAGTGTCGTTGGATGCGACGCCGACAACCCGGTAGAGTCCGGTACGCGGGCCTGGGGCTGCTGCCGCCCGGGTGGGAACAAGAAAACGTGCATTTACCCAGCCACGGACGCGGCGGAGGGTGATTTCGGCCCAAAGTCCTCTCCCGACGCGCGCCGTCCGGCCTGAGGCGATGATACCGCTCGCGTCATGACGAAGACGGCCGACGACCGCAGCGCGTGTGCTTGGAGTGGCGCGCACATTCAGCCGGTCGTTCGATGCCACACCCACCACGCGATAGACGCCGTTGGCCTGAATCGATTGCCCCCAAACGGGAGATGCGACCGGTATGAACACGCCGAACAAGGCGATCGTTGCAATGGCCAGATAAATCAGACGTCCACGTCCCATATGCCGCTCCGATTAATGCTTCCAGCTCATTATCGCAATTGGCAGCCAGTTGGCGAGAGTTTGCGTGCCCGAGGGGCCGATATCTCCGTTCCGCATGACTGCCATCGTATTGCCGGTGATGTCATTCTCAATCACGATTGTTATTAGTGATCATCAAAGTTGCGGTGTTTGAGGCAGACAGTATGACGGGACCACGTGTCGCTCTTCTGGGTATCATTTTGGAAAGCAACCGGTTTGCACCGGTTGCCGTCGAAGAAGATTTCCGAACCTGTTCGTGGTTGGAAGGCGATGAAATCCTGCACGAAGCCCGAACGCCGAATACCGGGATCTGCAAAGAAGCGGCGGCCTTCGTGCGCACCATGGACGCAACCGGTGAATGGGAGCCGGTTCCGTTATTGATCGCGGCAAGCCATCCGGCGGGTCCGGTCGATCAGGATCTCTATGACGACATGGTCGAGACCATCGTCACGGGCCTTAAGGGGGCTGGCGATCTCGATGCGGTGTATGTCTCAAATCATGGTGCCATGGTTGCAACCGCGAGTGACGACCCGGACGGCGATCTTGTTGCCAGGGTTCGGTCCATCGTCGGGCTAGAAGTTCCGATCATTGTGACGCTCGACCTGCATGCCAATATCGGCAATCAGATCGCTGAGGCGAGTAACCTGATTGTCGGATACCGCACCAATCCGCACGTCGATCAGGCGGAACGCGGCGAAGAGGCAGCTCTAGGCCTCCGCCTGATCCTGTCGGGGGAGGCGAAACCGAAATCGGTTCTCCTGCGGTTGCCGATTGCAGCACCCTCCGTCTCGCTTTTGACAGCGGCGAGACCCTATGGCGCCCTCATGGATATGGCCGTGCGCCGGAAGGCCGAGCTTGGTGGAACCATCCTGAATGTCTCGATCTTTGGCGGCTTTGCCTTTGCCGACACGCCTCAGAACGGTTTGGCGATTGTGATCACGGGACGGGATGGTCCCGAAGAAGCACGCGCGCTTGCGAAAGAACTCGGCGAACAGGCTTGGGCATGGCGCGATCAATTCAAGAGAAGGCTGACACCATTGGACGAGGCGGTGACCATGGCATTCGATGAGGCCAGGCCACCGGTGATCTACTCGGATGCCGGAGATAACCCGGGCGGCGGCGGCAGTGGCCGCACAACCGAGTTCCTGAAAGCTATGGTGGACGCGGACGCGAAAGACGTGCTCATCGGCAGTTTCTACGATCCGCCTTTGGCCGAGGAAGCCCATCAAGTCGGCGTCGGTGGCCGGTTCCGGGCGCGCTTCAATCGCCATCCGGGCACCGCATACGATCATCCCTTCGAGGCCGGTGCCGAAGTCATCGCCTTGCACGACGGCGATATTGTTGGCCGCCTCGGGCATGTTGGCGGTCGCCGGCTACAACTCGGACCGTCTGCCGCGCTAAGGATCGGTGGGATCACTGTCACCGTCATCTCAGACCGGGCCCAGACATCGGATCCCATGTTCTTCGAAATGTTCGGACTGGATATCGGCCGCGCCCGCACGGTTATCGTCAAATCCCGCGGCCACTTCCGTGCAGGCTTTACGCCCTGGTTTCCGCCGGAAACGGTATTCGAGGTCGATACGGCCGGACTGACATCGCCTGTTCTCGACCGCTTCGATTGGTCCAAGCTTCCCCGGCCCGTCTATCCGTTGGATGAAGATACAGTGTGGCATCCACCGAATTGGTGATGTGTGTTCGGCGCCATCCAGCGCTCAATAACTTCGTCATACCCGGGCTTGACCAGGTTATCCATGCAGTCTTCTGCGTGGCACGACAGAGTTTCGCGCGGTTGCATCTCGCTACACGTCCGTTCGCATGGATTGCCGGATCAAGTCCGGCAATGACGAGGAATTTGGAACAGTGGTGGTGTCAGTGCCTCAGGCGCTTTGGCTCGCCTGCGCAATCAATCGGTCCAGAAACCGTTCGCACTTATCGATCTCGCCGAGTTCGATGAATTCATCCGCCTTGTGGGCCTGCTCGATTGAGCCCGGGCCACAGACGATAGTCGGGACATTCGCCCATTCCGAAAATAGTCCGCCCTCGGTGCCGAAAGCCACCTTTGCCTCGGCGTTGACTTCGGCCAACGACTTGGCAAGGGCCGTGACGGGTGCATTGGGCGCCGTGTCGAGTCCGGGGGTATCCGACTTGTCCGTAAAGCGGATGCCGGCTTCCGGGGCACGGGCCTTCATCTCCGGTTCGAGCACATTGCGGGCATAAGCCTCGACTTCATTCATCAGGGCCGCCCGGTCATCGGCCGCGATGACACGGAATTCGAAATCGAAGGTGCAGTCTTTCGGAACGATGTTGAGCGACGTCCCGCCGCGGATCGGCGCGACATGAGCCGTTGAGAACGGTACGTCGTAAAGCAGATCGTGCGCGGTATCGCTTCTGAGTCTCTGGCCGATCTCATAGATCTTGACGATGAGCCGAGCGGCGTACTCGACCGCATTCACGGCCTGAGGCGCAAGCGAGGAATGGGTCGTCTTGCCGGTGATCTCGACAGTCTTGGCCTTCTTACCCTTATGGCCGATGACGACCCGCATTTCCGTCGGCTCACCGACGAAACAGGCTTCCGGCCGCACATCCCAATCCGTCATCTCCCGCACAAGATCGCGTACGCCCAGGCAACCCACTTCCTCGTCATATGAGAAGGCCAGATGCAGCGGCTTGTCCAAAGGCGCCTGCACCATCTCCGGCACTTTGCCGAGGACGATGGCGCAAAAACTCTTCATGTCGGCAGCGCCCCGGCCATAGAGCTTGTCGCCGCGAATGTCGGCTGAAAAGGGATTGCTCGTCCATTCCTGACCGTCGACCGGCACGGTATCCGTGTGGCCGGAAAGCACGAAACCCGGCGTCTCCACCGGGCCGATCGTTGCAATCAGATTGGTTTTTTCACCGGTTGCGTCGGGCACGCGGCGCGAGGAGACGCCATGGGTCTCCAGATAGTCCTCGACGAAGGCGATCAGTTCGAGATTGGAGTTTCTACTCGTCGTATCGAAACCGATCAGTTTGGCGATCAGGTCGAGGCTTTCATCGGACGGCATTGGGTCTCCATGACCTATAGGATCTGGCTGAGAAACTCCTTCGTTCGCGGATCCTTGGCCTCGCTGAAGAAGGTCGAGGGGGGCCCGTGCTCCACGATTACGCCGCGATCTGTGAAATAGATATGGTCGGCGATCTCGCGGGCGAAGCCCATCTCGTGGGTGACGAGAATACAGGTCATGCCGTCCTCGGCAAGGTCTTTGATGGTCACCAGCACTTCCTTGACCGTTTCAGGGTCGAGGGCGGCGGTCACCTCGTCGAACAGCATCACATCCGGGTTCATGGCGAGCGAGCGGGCGATGGCGACGCGCTGCTGCTGGCCACCCGACAGCTCGCCTGGATAATTGTTTTCCTTGCCGTCGAGGCGGACCTTCTTGATCAGGGCGCGGGCGCGCTCCTCGACCTCGGCCTTGGGTTGTTTCAGGACTTTCAGAGGCGCCATCATGACATTCTCGAGCGCCGTCTTGTGCGGAAACAGGTTGTATTGCTGGAAGACCATGCCGACCTTCTTGCGCAATTCCAGCTTGTTGAGCGAGGGGTCATGCACCTCAAGGCCTTCGACGGTGATCGAGCCTTTCTGGATATCATTGAGGGCATTGACGCAACGGATGAGGGTCGACTTGCCCGAGCCGGACGGACCGATGATGCAGATGACTTCTCCCTTCATCACATCGAGAGAAACCCCCTTCAGCACTTCCAGGCTGCCAAAGGATTTGTGCACGTCCTTGATCGAGACGATCGGTTCGTCGGGTGTCCAATTAGCTGCGGCCATTGTCCGGATCCTAAAGTTTCACGGCGAAGCGGCGCTCCAGTGCGATCGTCACCCGGGCGATCGGGTAGCAATAGGCAAAGAAGATCAGGAGCGCGAAGCTGTAGAAGGGAACGAGCAGTTCCGGGTGGTTGTTTTCCGATTCCATCGCCTGCCGGGAGAGGGTGATCAACTCTTCCACACCGAGCAGCGAGACAAGCGGCGTTGCCATGGTCAGGATAGCGTACCAGTTCATCCACGGCGGGATCATGCGTTTGAAACATTGCGGCAGAATGATTTGCCACAGTGTCTGAGAGCGTGAATAGGCGAGGGACTCGGCTGCCTCCCACTGGCCGTTCGGCACCGAGTTGATGGCACCGCGCACGATCTCCGAAATGTTGGCCATGATCGGCAGGCTGAGGCCGAAGACGGCCTTCATCCAGTCTGGGATGCTGATAATCGTGTCTCCGATCACAACCTCGAAGGGGAGCAGCAGCAGCACGATGAAAAGCAGCACCAGCCAGGGAGAATTGCGGAAGGCTTGGGTGAAGAATTTGGCCGGGAGTCTGATGACTCTAAGAGGCGAGATCTGCCCCAAACCCAGCACGACCCCTGCCAGGGTTCCAATCGCCATGGTGACCAGCGAGATCAGAACATTGAAAAAGAAGCCCTTGGTGAGCAGGAATGGCAGCCATTTCCAAAGCGCTGCGAAGGCCTCGGTGTAGGTGTAGTTCGATTGCGCGAGAGCGACGGCTGGCCAGAATACGGCGACCGTGATTGCCAGAATCCAGGGCCATGTCGGGATGGAAACCAGCCAGCGCGAAAAGCCAACCGGATCCAAAGCGCCGACTTTGCGGATATCGACCGGATAGAGAACCGGCAGATCGGTTCGCGCGGCTGTATTGAGACCGGGAATGGAGCGGTGTGCCATGGCGTCAGTTCCCGTAGCCTGGAATGCGCATGGCTCGTTCCCAGCGATGCATGCCGTAAACCAGGATGCCGACGAGAACGATGAATGTCGTGAAGAGCAGCAGCATCGTCGGATAGAGCGCGCTTGGATAGTCGTTCCAGATCCCGACGCTCTCATAAAGCAGCTCGGGAACGGCAATACCGATCGCCTGTGTCGTCGTCTTGACGAGATTGACCAGATTGTTGTTCAGCGCCGGAAGCGAGACCCGAAAGGCAAGGGGAAACACCACCTCGCGATAGGTTTGCAGGCGCGAAAATCCGAGCGCGCTTGCCGCTTCCTGCGTGGAGTCGGGAACCGCTTCGATCCCGGCGCGAAAGATCTCGACATTGAAGGCACCGGCAAAGAAGGACAGCGAAATAATCGCCCAGCCGACACTTGAGATCAGCGGAACTGTCGTCCACCCGTCAGGACCGGTGACAGAGGGTGTGAACTGCCCGAGTGCAAAATAGAAAAACAGCAATTGGATAAAGGGTGGCGTATTCCGGAAAAACTGAATGTAGCCCTGCACGATGGCTCGGAGGAATGCGCTCTTCGCCCCCTGAAGCCAGGCGCCGACAATCCCGATAATGACGGAGAAGATCACGCACGCGACGGACAGATAAATCGTGTACTGGATGCCGCTGACGATACGGGCCCACTGGCGGGGATCGTGGAAGAATATGAAATTCCAACGCGGATAGTCTTCGGCCAACTGGCGAAAGAATTCCGCAAATGCCTCAATCATTCGCCGTCCCCCCTTTACCGAAACTTCCGGTGCCGCCAGGGCGAGCAGTCGGCGATGACCGGGCCGCCCTGGCGTCTTCCGGATTGCTACTGGCTATTTCTTGGCAAGCCAGTCAGCGTATTTTTCCTTTTTGTCGGCAAGGAACTGGGTCGGCTGAATGTTCCATTTCTTCTCAAGCTCGATCAGCTTGCCCGACTGGAGCATGTTGAAGACCAGCCCTGACATGAAGTTGCCGAAGATGCAGTTGCGCTCTTCCAGCGGAACGGCCAGACCCCAGGGGTTGTCGTCTTCCGACTTCAGCGGCATTTCGAAATCATTGAAGTTGCCGGATGCAAGGTCGGAGCCGATGGACGAGTCGTCATAGACCCAGGCCACGCATTTTTTGTCGCGCAGCGCCTGTTTGGCTTCCGCATTTCCTGTAAAAGCGACAATCTTGACGCCATAACGCTCAGTGACGACCTTGTTGTAGAAGGCGCCTTGCTTGCCGCAAACCGGCTTGCCCTTCAGATCTTCCCATTTCTTAAAGCCGAGAGCTTTCGGAGCCATGATGTTGGTGCCGGACGTGTAGTAGTTCGGCTGAACGATGCCGACGATCTTCCGGCGATCGGGACGATCCGACATTGTTGCGACGAACATGTCGACCTTGCCCTGATCGAGGAACTGCATGCGGTTGGAAGACTGGACCGGCGTCAGCTCTAGCTCGACTCCCATTGCGTCCGCAGCGGCCTGTGCGATATCGATTTCCATACCGACCAGCTTGCCGTCGGAACTGCGGAAACCCCACGGCTTGTAGTCCGCTTTCACGCCAATCACGACCTTGCCGCGTTCCATGACCTTCTTCCAGGTCTTGTTGGTGCACTGTGCCGCATAGGCGCCGGATGCAGTCAACGCCAATACCAGGAGCGATGCGCCTGTCTTCGCTGCAAATGTTCTCATGTCGGTAGTTTCTCCTCCCTAACTGAACTGTCATCGAAAAAACGCGAATCGCGGCCAGGTACCGTTTTTCGTCCCAATGGCCGGTTCATAGCGTTCACGCACTCGTGAGCCACGGTAAGACTCAATTGCGTCATGAGTCAACGATAGTGAAACATTTGTTGCATAATTCGCATCAAATGGTCCATTTCGTGCCGAAAATTCGTTTGGCCGATATCCGTCAGGTGGCTTTGGGGTCCCAGTAGAAGCCTTGGGCGCGGCGCAAACGATCGATTTCGTTGATTTTCTCGACCGTGCCGGCATCCGAGCGAAGCACGATCAGGGCAATCAGAGTTTCTAGGAGCGCGACGACAGCGACCTGGCTTGGAAAAAACTGCGGACTGGCCGTGCGAGCCATGACGATGATGTCTGCATCCTGTGCCAGCGGCGAGGCGCGGCTGTCGGTCAGTGCAATGATCCTGGAGCCATGATCCCTTGCGATATTGGCACTGCGAACAGTCGCCTCGGCATAGGGGTCGAAGGACAGGGACAGCATGACATCAGCGGGTCCGGCGTGATGCAGGATGTCGAGGGCAGAGCCCGAAGCGCCGTCCAGGAGCATACAATTGGGTAGCACCATCCGCGCGATTGCCGTGAAGTATCCCGCAACGGGGACCAGTCCGCCCCCGCTGGAAACATAGATTTTGCGGGCCTGTCGCAGCATATCTGCGGCCTGACCAAGGGCTTCTGGCTCGGCACTGTCGAATGCGGATTCGATGTTCGTGATGGCCGCATTCGCCATGCTGGCGAGCACATCGCCCTCGCGCGCATCGCCGCCGAGCGACTGCAGCCATTCGGCGCGATCGGCGAAGGTGCCTTTGCCTGCGCGCATGGCTTCCTGGAAGGGGCTGCGAAAGTCCTCGTAGTTTGCAAAGCCTAGCTGTTTTGCCAGGCGCAGCATGGTGCTTGGGCCGACATCTGCTGCGGCCGCAATGCCGCGCATGGAATTGATCGCGACCTCGGCCGGTGTATCCAGCACATATTTTGCGGCCCTGCGGAGTTGCGGGCTGAGATTGGGATATGCTTTCGTCAGGCGATCGAGGATCGCGTCGAGTGTCCGCATGATAAGCTCATCGTTCGATGCATATGTTCCATGAATAAAACCATATAGCGCATTTGCGCCAAGAATGGTACGACTGTTGGCGTTATAACCAACGCCATCTGTGATGCGTTTGGGAGGGAAGACACCGGTGACAACCAACGACACCATTGCGTGCCGCCTTGCCGGCTGGGCCACAGGTCTGGTGCCCGAAGCCATTCCGGATGAAGTCTGCCATGCAGCACGTCGCTGCATTGTCGATACAGTGGCTGTGGCCATCGGCGGCAGTACGGTCGAGATGGCAGCCAATCTGCGTGCCCACGCCGCGGCAGAATATCCCGGCACCGAATGCACACTCCTTGGCACGGACGAGACGGCATCTGCCGTCGGTGCGGCTCTCGTCAACGGCCATGCCTCACATGTGCTCGACTTCGACGACACCAGCTATGCCGGGATCGTTCACGGCTCCACCATCATGCTTCCGGCGCTGCTCAGTGTCGCCCAAAGCGAGAAGAGCAGCGGCCTCGCCTTCGAGACGGCCTTCGTCGCAGCCTCCGAGGTTGCCTATGGCGTCGGCCTGACATTGAGCAAGTCCCATTACATGAAAGGCTGGTGGGCATCCGGAACCTGCGGTGGGATAGGGGCGGCCGCCGGCGCCGCAAAACTTCTTGAACTCGACGAAGAACAGACCGCCAATGCGATCGCGATGGCTGCAGTCAATGCCTTCGGTATGATCGGGGTTCTCGGCACGGCTGCCAAACCGCTGCTCGCCGGACGTGCTGCGTCCATGGCGACCGAAGTCGCCTATCTCGCAAAGGCCGGCTTCAACGGACCGAAGGCCGCCTTCGAAGACCGGCGCGGATTTCTCGCCTTGATGAACGATGGCCAGCAGCATCCCGAAGGCCTCGCGGAACTCGGCAAGACATGGCGGCTCGTCGATCCCGGCATTCTGTTCAAGCGCTATCCGGTCTGCTCGGCAGTCCAGGCAGCAGGCGAAATGACCGAGCGGCTGATCGGCGAGCATGATCTCGGCTTCGACGACATTGCCGAAGTGCGTTGCGATGTGACCGAATTGGTCGACATCAGCCTTGTCTACGACCGGCCCAAAAGCCCGGAAGAAGCGCAGTTCAGCATGCCGTTTGCCCTGGGGGCGATCATTGCCGACGGGCGGCTTGGCCCCGAGCATCTCGACCCCGAAAGGATGCGCGATCCGCGGCTCGTCGCCGCCATGGAGAAGGTCGTCAAACGCCAGTCGGACGATGTGGACACGCCTGAGATGCGCGAGCGCTATCCGGAAGGTGCCCGTGTGACGATCAGGACCACCGCAGGGGATGAGCATTCGGGCTATCTTGGGGCACCGACCGGAATGCCTGAGACACCGCTGTCCGATGAGGCGTTGGGACAGAAGTTCCATGATTGTGCGAAGCTTGCCGCGTGGAGCCAGGACCGAACGGATGCTGTTCTGGCAGGTCTTTGGTCGCTCAAATCGGCTGACGATATCAATCGGGTGCTCGAGGGGTCTGTGTCGTGAGTGAGTGGATTCAGGATGCCGATATCGTCATCGTCGGTGGCGGCGTCATCGGATCGAGCGTTGCCTATCATCTCGCGCAACGCGATGCCGGAAAAGTCGTTCTCCTCGAGCGTAAAAAGCTGACATCTGGAACGACATGGCATTCTGCCGGTCAGGTGCGCCAACTTCGCTCGACACGCAACTTCACCGATATCATTCGCTACTCGACCGATCTCTACAGTCGTCTTGAAGCTGAAACGGGCCAGTCGACAGGCTGGACCCAGTCGGGCTCGCTCTCGATCGCGACCAATCCGGACCGGCTTACACATATCAGGCGTCAGGCGGCGCTGGCCCGCGCCCACGGCATCAATGTCGAAGAGGTCGGACCCGACGAGATCGCCAAACTCTGGCCGCACATGAATGTCTCCGACGTGACCGCCGGGATTTATTGTCCGACCGATGGCCGGGTCAATCCGAGCGACGTATCGGCCGCCTTGATCAAGGGCGGGAAGGCCAAAGGCCTGCAGGTCTTCGAGGATTGCGCGGTCACCGGGTTCGAAATCGAGAACGGTTCCGTCAAAGGTGTCGAGACCGCACAGGGGACGATCAAGTGCGGTGCCGTGGTGCTCGCCTCGGGCCTCTGGAGCCGCGAGATTGCCGCCATGGCCGGCCTCAATGTGCCGGTCTATGCAACGGAGCATTTCTATCTCCTCACCAAACCTGTCGACGGCATCGACAAGCCACTGCCGACCCTCGGGGACCACGACAGTCATCTCTATATTCGCGACGAGGTCGGCGGTCTTCTCGTCGGCTGTTTTGAGCCTGGCGGTAAACCCATCGATCCGAGCGATCTGCCGAAGGATTTCGAATTCGATCTGCTCGACGAGGATTGGGATCACTTCGAGCCCATGATGATGAATGCCCTGCACCGGATCCCGGTGCTGGAGACGGCGGAAGCGCGCATGCTTCTGAACGGCCCCGAGAGCTTTACGCCCGATGGTCAGCCGATTGTGGGCTCATCGGCAGAGCTCCCGAATTTCTATCTCGCCTGCGGCCTCAACTCGGCTGGCGTTGCATCCGCCGGCGGTGTCGGCAAGGTGCTGGCGGATTGGATCGTGCAGGGTGAAGCCGGCATGGATCTGCTTGAGATCGATGCGCGCCGCTTTCACGTCGTTGAAAACGAGCTTCCCGGGCTCGCGGCCCGTGCCGCGGAGACCATGGCGCTGCACTACACGGTTGCCTATCCGGGCCTTGAGCATGAAACAGCGCGCGGTCTTCAGGTAACGCCGCTCCATGATCGGCTCAAGGCACGCGGTGCCCATTTCGGCCAGCGCTTCGGAACGGAACGCGCGCTCTATTTCGATGCAAGCAATGCTGAGAAAGGGCCGCTGAGTTTTGCAGAGCCGCCATGGCACGATCTGGTCGCAGCGGAATGCAAGGCTGCACGTCAGGCCGTGGCACTGTTCGACGATTCTCTTTTTGGCAAGATCCGGGTCGAAGGCCGGGACGCGGAAGCGCTTCTCGATCATCTGTGCATGGGCGACATGCAGCGTGCGCCGGGCCGCCTGACATATACCTGCTTCCTGAATAGCCGCGGCGGCATTGAAAGCGATCTGACGGTACTGCGGGAGAGCAACACGGAATTTCTGCTCTATACGAATGCCACATGCCGCACCCGGGACGCCTACCGCATCCGCCATGCGATTGGTGTCGGCCAGGATGTGACGGTCACAGATGTCACCGACGATATTGCCGTCATCGCCGTCATGGGGCCGAACGCGGCCGATCTTCTGTCCACGGTGTCAAAGGACGATTTTAGTCTCGACAAGTTTCCCTATTTCTCTCACCGGCAGGTGGTCGTTGCCGGTGACACGGTCCGCGCTGCACGCCTCTCCTATGCCGGTGAGCTTGGATGGGAACTTTCGATCGCCGCCGACAGGGCCGGCGCGCTCTATGACGCCCTGATGGAAGCTGGTGAGCCCATGGGCATTCGAGCCGGCGGTGCCTATGCCATGAATACGCTGCGGACGGAGAAGGGATATCTCTCCTTCGGTCATGAAATCGGTCCCGACGTCACGCCTCTGGAAGCGGGGCTCGAAGCCTTGGTCAAATTCAAGACGGAGCGACCGTTCATCGGACGCGATGCCTTGCTCGAAAAACGCGAAAACAAACCGCGCCGCGCGCTCTTCTCGCTGGTCCTGGATGACAAGGACATTTTCCCGTTCGCGGATGAGCCTATCATCTTCGACAACAGCATTGTCGGACAGGTCACGTCCGGGACCTTCGGCCACACCATCGGGCGCCCCGTTGCACTCGGTATGATCGACCTCGGCGAGGACGGCGACCCTTGGGAGTATGAGGGAAACGCCGTCCAGATCTATGTCGGTGGACGACGGGCAACGGCCCAGGTCAGCCTCTCATGCGCCTTCGACCCCGACGGTCAGCGCCTGCACGGCAACTATCAGTCACTGGAAGGCATTACGGGATGAAATACTCCGCCTTCAACCTGGTCAGGAATGCGTTGAGCGGTCACAAGAAGTGGCCCCGCGCCTGGCGTGAGCCCGAGCCGAAATCCGAATATGACGTTCTCATTGTTGGCGGCGGCGGTCACGGCCTCTCGACCGCCTACTACCTTGCCAAGAATCATGGCATCACCAATGTCGCGGTTCTCGAAAAGGGCTATCTCGGCAACGGCAATATCGGGCGCAACACGACGATCATCCGCTCCGATTATCTGCTCCCCGACAACACGCATCTCTATGAGCATTCGCTAAAACTGTGGGAAGGTCTCTCCCAGGACCTCAACTACAATCTCATGGTGAGCCAGCGCGGCGTCCTTCGCCTGTTTCACAACCCGGGCGGACGGGACGTGATGGCCCGCCGCGGCAACGCCCTGCGCATGGCGGGTGTCGATGCGGAGTTTCTGGATCGCAAGGCCATCGCCAAACTCGTGCCCGCCATCGATCTGTCGGACAAGGCGCGATTTCCCGTCCTTGGTGGTCTCTTTCAACCGCGAGGCGGAAGCGTGCGCCATGATGCCGTGGCCTGGGGCTTTGCCCGAGGTGCCGATAGCCGGGGTGTCGACATCATCCAGAACTGCGAAGTCACGGGCTTCAACATCGACAAGGGACGCGTCAAAGGCGTCGAGACCACGCGCGGCGCTATCAAGGCCGCAAAGGTCGCCATCGTCGTTGCCGGCCGTTCGGGCCTTGTTGCCGAGAAGGCAGGCCTCCGCCTACCGATCGAATCCCATGTGCTTCAGGCCTTCGTCACTGAGCCGGTGAAGCCAGTCCTCGATACCGTCGTGATCTATGGGGCGTCGCACTTCTCCATCGTCCAATCAGACAAAGGCGGGCTTGTCTTCAATGGCGATATCGACGGCTACAACTCCTATGCCCAGCGCGGCAATCTTCCTGTCGTGCACGATGTCGCAAAATCAGCCGTCGCATTGTTCCCAAGTTTCGGACGGCTCAAGCTGCTGCGTCACTGGGGCGGTATCAACGACATGTCCATGGACGGCAGTCCGATCATCACCAAGACGCCCGTGGACGGTCTCTATTTCAATGGCGGCTGGTGCTATGGCGGCTTCAAAGCAACACCCGCGTCGGGCTGGGTCACGGCGCACATGGTCGCTAACGATGCGCCGCATGAGCTTGCCGAAGGCCATTCGCTTTCGAGGTTCGAGACCGGCGCTGTGATCGACGAAACCGGAACCGGGCCTAGGCCCGGCGCGCATTAGGGAAACAGCGATGTTTTTGTTTGTTGATAGCCAAGCCGCCCACTCCCCCGGCCCAACCACCCCGAGGGTACCTTTATTGGGTGGTTGGGCCGGGGGAGTGGGCGGCTTGGCCCCGCGCGCTCATCCAAGCGCGCACTAGGAAGAAACCGATGCTTATTCCCTGTCCCTGGTGTGGCAAACGGAGCCGAGACGAGTTCCGTTATCTTGGCGATGCCAATGTAAAGCGCCCCGCAGCCGACGCCGACGACAAGGCATGGGTCGACTATGTCTACATGCGTGACAATCCGGCCGGGCCGCACCGCGAGCTCTGGTATCACTCGGCCGGCTGCCATTCCTGGCTTGTCGTCACGCGCGATACGACCACCCATGAAATCACTGACGTCACGCTGGCAGGCGAAAAATCATGAAGTCCCAGCGCAACAGATTGCCCGATGGCGGGCGGATCGACCGCACGAGTCCGGTGCGCTTCACCTTCGATGGTAAGTCTTTGGAAGGGTATAAAGGCGACACGCTTGCATCCGCCCTTCTGGCCAATGGCATTCAACTGCTCGGGCGCAGTTTCAAGTATCACCGGCGACGTAGTGTCTTCACGGCTGGACCGGAAGAGCCGAATGCGCTGGTAACGCTCGGCGCGGATGGGGCCGAGGAGCCCAACTTGCCGGCAACCATGGTGCCCCTGCGCGAAGGTCTGGTTGCCCGCAGCCAGAATGCCTGGCCGTCGCTCCGTTTCGATCTTCTCTCGATCAACTCCATGATGAAGCCGCTGCTTCCCGCAGGCTTCTACTACAAAACCTTCATGTGGCCGCGCAAAGCCTGGTACGCCTTGTATGAGCCGATGATCCGACGCGCCGCGGGCATGGGCGAGATCGGGGAGGCGCCCGATACCAGCCGCTACGAACGCCGCCATGCCCATTGCGACGTGCTGGTTGTTGGGGCCGGGCCGGCCGGCCTGATGGCGGCACTGGCCGCAAGCAAGGCCGGTGCTCGCGTCATCCTTGCCGATGATCGCGACACGCTCGGCGGCTCTCTCTTCGCCGACAATGTCGAGATCGACAATCAACCGGGCGTCGATTGGGCGACACGCCTGGCCCTGGAGCTTTCCGTCGCCGACAAGATGACGGTGCTGCGCTGCACGACGGTGTTCGGTCAGTATGACAGCCTGACCTTCGCCGCTGTCGAGCGCGTTGCCGACCGGGGCGATCCGGGCGAGAGCGCTCTTCGTGAGCGGAGCTGGATCATTCATGCGGCTCAGGTCGTCATTGCGACAGGCGCTGTCGAGCGCCCAATGATCTTCGCCGGCAACGACAAGCCCGGCATCATGCTGGCTGGCGCCGCTCGGCGTTATCTCAATCAATATGGCGTGTGCCCTGGCCAGCAGGTTGCGGTCGTCACCAACAATGACGATGCCTATCGCACGGCCATCGACTATGCGGATGCCGGCGCAGACGTGACGTTGATCGATACGCGGGCCCAGGATGCAGCTCCTGCAAGCGCGCTTATCGCTCACAGGGATATTCGGACTTTTTATGAGCACGGCGTCATCAAATCCGGCGGAAAAAAGCGTGTGAAACGCTTGACGATGGGCTCGGTCCACGCCGATGAGAAGAGCTGGAAGGCTGAGACCATCGGTGTCGACCTTGTGTGCGTCTCGGCAGGCTGGAGCCCGACAAACCATCTCCTTTCCCATCTCGGCAAAAAGCCTACTTTCGATCCGGAAATCGGCGCGCCTGTCAGCCGCGATCCCGGCGGCGGCCTGCATGTCTGCGGTGGCGCGGCAGGCACCTTCGATCTGCACAAGCTTATCGAGGAAGGTGTCGAGACTGGCCGCAAGGCCGCAAACGCTGCGGGCCGAAAGAAGCGCAACAAGGTCAACGTTCCCTGGACCGACGATCCCGTGCCTTATGCCTACGCGCACTATTGGCGCCATCCAGGCAAGGCCGGCGACACACACACCGCCTTTGTCGATATGCAACATGATGTGACCGTCGCCGATCTGGAACTCGCATCCCAGGAAGGTTTTCATCGCCCCGATCATGCCAAGCGCTACACGACCCTCGGCATGGCGACGGATCAGGGCAAGCTCTCGAACGTCAACGCCCTCGGCCTTCTGGCAGAGATGGGCGAGCGTGGCATCGGCGATATCGGCACGACGACCTATCGCCCGCCCTATGCGCCCGTGGCCCTTGGCGCGATTGCAGGCTCGACCGGCGCGGACGCTTTTCGCCCGACACGCATCACGCCTTTTCACCGTTGGCACAAGCGCCTCGGCGCCGTCTTCACTGATGCCGGTCTTTGGCGGCGCGCCTACTGGTACAGCCGGCACGGACCCGACTTTGCCAGCGCCGTGGCAAAAGAGGTCGAAGCCGTGCGCGAGACGGTCGGTGTCGTCGACGTCTCGACGTTGGGCAAGTTCGAAGTGCGCGGCCCCGATGCTGCGACCTTCCTCGACCGCGTCTATGCCGGCCCGCTCAAAAGTCTCAAACCCGGCCGCGCCCGCTACGGCCTGATGCTCCGCGAGGACGGCATCCTTTTCGATGACGGCACGGTCTCGCGCCTCGCAGACGACCACTATGTGCTCACCACCTCGACGGCCCACACGGCCGCCGTTGCCGAACATCTCGATCACGCGGCGCAGGTCACCTGGCCGGATCTCGATGTCGCCCTCGCCAACGTCACCGAGCAATGGGCGCAGATCGCCGTCTCCGGCCCCAAGGCACGTCATGTGGTGTCTGCCATTGTCGACGGCCTGGAGCTGAGCCACGAGGATTTCCCGCCGCTCACCGTCGGCACGGGCCGCTTCGGCAACGCGCCGGTCCGCGTGTTCCGGCTGAGCTTCTCGGGCGAGTTGGCCTACGAACTGGCCGTCCCGTCCCGCCGTGCCGAGGCGCTGTGGGAAACCGTCATGGAAGCCGGCGTCAATCACGGCATCATGCCCTACGGCACGGAGGCCATGACCGTGCTCCGCACCGAGAAGGGCCACATTGCCGGCCCCGAAATCGACGGGCGCACGACCGCCGAAGACCTCGGCCTCTCGCGCTTCGTCTCCAAGAAGAAGGACTATATCGGCCGCCGTTTGTCGGAGCGTTCCGCCCTGATCGACCCGGACCGTCTGCAGTTCGTTGGCCTGGTGCCACAGGGTGAGTTGGCCACACCTATCCGGGCCGGCTCGCACCTGGTAACCGACCCCAGCCAGATCGGCCAAGGCACATCCGAAGGCCACGTCACCACGGCCGTCTTCAGCCCGACACTCGGCAACGACATTGCCCTCGGCATGCTGAAGCGCGGCCGAGACCGCCACTTCGACCGGATCTTTGCGGTGTTTCCCATGAAGAACGAAGTCGTCGAGCTTCGCGTGCGCGACCCCATCTTCCTCGACCCGAGGGGAGCCCGCGCCGATGTCTGATTTCGACGACGCCCCAAGCCTACTCTCCCGCCTGATCGACACCGAACAGACCGGCAGCGCCGAGCATAATGTCATCATCTCCGAGCGTGCCTGCGCCCTGGTTCAAGTCAAGGCGCTGGGCGGCAAACGCACGCAACTCCGCGCAGGCCTGAAGAAGCTGCTCGGTGAAGTCGCGCCGAACAAACCGCTGCATGCGACGGTGACGGAGAATTTGACGATCGCTGCCGTCGGGCCCAAAGAGTTCTGGTGCATCGCGCCTGGACAGGAGGCTGAGGAATTCTGCGATCAGGTGACGAAGGCCGCGGGGCAGACAGGTGCCGTGTTCCAGCACTCAGATGCCCGGCGCATTCTTACGCTGTCTGGCTCGGCGACGGAAACGGTGTTGAGCAGTGGCTGTGCTGTCGATTTCGACTCGGGTGCGTTTCCGGTTCCTGGCGGTTGCATCACGGTGATCGAGATGATCCCGGTGTTGATCGTGAAGCGCGATACGGCTCCGACGTTCGATATCGCTGTACCGAATAGCTACGCAGAGTCGTTTTTAGACTGGCTGTTGGGCGCGGCGCAGGACTGTGGGTATCGGATCGATCAGAGTTGATTGGGATCGATCTCCGATCCGTCTCAATAAGTTCTCTGTTACCTACCAACTCGCTTTTTGGCAGTTATCATCGCCCACACCGGTTCAACGCGTGCCTGCGTTGGGTCTCCTCATAGTTTGCGCTGCTTTGGCTCGTGGTCGTGCACCAGCGATAGTGATTGTCGTAGTTGGACTGCCAGCGCGGTCCGGTGTTGCCGCATCCGAGGCGGATGTTTTCCTGGTTCTGGGCAACGGCCGTGCGGGCGTAGTGGGCGCAGAATGTGCTCTGAGGTTTCCGGCGGCAGCGGTTGAGCGCGTCGACACGCTGCTGTTCGCCAGCTTTGGCCGTGGCAGCGTTGACCATCAAGCACCAGCGATAGTGGTTGCCATAGTCCGACTGCCAGACGGGTCCCGTATAGCCGCAGCGGCGCTGAATATTCTGTTTGTTCTGCGTGACGGCCGTACGGGCATATCTTGCGCAGAACTGGTTACGCTGAGGCGCATTGCCAGTGACCCGCTGGATGTTCCGCTGAACGATTTGAACGCCGTTGGCGAACTGACTGCGATAGCGCTTGCAGCGGCGATCGTTCATGCCTTGGGTGAAGTTGTTCAAAGCGGCAGTGTAGTTGCCGCGGGCACTGGCAAAGTTCTGGGCGGATCGGGCCGCGTTGCCGGCCCTGTTCTGGTTGTCGCCTTGGGCATAGAGATCGCGGCAATACTGATCCGCCGCCCTGATCATGGGCAGAAATGCCTGGAAGCGGGCACATGTGGCATTTGGCGATGGCGTCAGATTGCAGCCGCAACCGAAGTCGCCCCAGTTGCGCTGCAGGCAATTCTGACTTGCGATCGTCTGACGAACTCCGCGTTGCCGGCAAGTGGCTTGTGCTTCGTCCGGAGTCAGCATCAGAGTGAAGCGGCCTCCAGGCTCCACATACCAGACCCATGGCGCGATGCTGTTGTGGCGCACGAATGTCGGTTGGAACTGGTTGCTCGTGCATTCACCAGCAAGAGCCGACGCGACTGACAGGAGAAGAGTGACGGCAGCCAGCGGCAGAGAATATTTATAAAGCAGGCTTTTTGACATTTTGGGAGAGCCCTGGTTTTGCAAACAGGAATGCTCTCACGCTAGCGAAGAAAATCAGGTTTTGCGCTGACGCCTATCATGGACAAACGCGAAAAGACGAATGCCCGTAAAACAGCGATAAATTGGGCATTCGACAGGCCGATCCAATTATCCTTGAAATGTCGGCAATTTTGCGGAAAGCAGAGTTTTATCGCCCAATCGCATAAGCCTGCATTAGCCGCGGTGTCGCCGCCCCACGCAGTACACCAGACTTCGACCGCGACACCATGCAAATCCGCCCAAGTGCCCAATCCTCCTCGACGCTGATGTCATGGCCGCGGCTGCGCATCTCGTCGATCACCGCCGCATCGAAGCGGCCCTCCATCATCACATTCCGTGGCAGGAAACCGCGCGGATAGAAGGACGACACCATGTGCTTGGTGTTGAACAGCGGCGTGTCGATGGCGGCCTGTAGATTGTGGGTGCCGTGGACGATGCGCAGGAACGTGATCAAACTCCATTGGTCCTGCTGGTCGCCGCCGGGGGTGCCGAGGGCGAGATACGGCGCCCCGTCGCGTGTGACGAAGGTCGGGGTCAGGGTCGTGCGGGGGCGGGCGCCGGGCGTCAGCTTGCCGGGCAGGCGTTCGTCGAGCCAGGACATTTGCAGACGCGTCGACATATTGAATCCGAGTTCGGGAATGGCGGGGGCCGATTGCAGCCAGCCGCCGCTCGGCGTCGCGCTGATCATGTTGCCCCAGCGGTCGACCACATCCAGATGCACCGTGTCGCCTTCGACCTCGGGGAGGTCCGCGAAGGTAGGCTCGCCGGCGCCGACTTCGATGCCGGTCTCGCACCCTTCGAGGGCCAGCAGCGTGTCGCGGCGGGCCTCCCAATCGGGGGCGGCATCGCCCGGGCGGAGGTCTCCGTTTGCGGTGGCCTCGATGAGTTTGCGGCGGGCGACGTTGTAATCGTCGGAGAGCAGGGTCTCCATGGGCACGTCAGCGAATTTGGGATCGGCGTAATAGGCGTCCCGGTCCGCGGCAGCAAGTTTGATGGCCTCGACGGTGGTGTGGACGAAGTCCGCACCGACCGGGTCCATGTCGCCAAGGCCGGTGTCTTTTAGGAGCGCGAGTGCCTGCAGGAACATGGGCCCCTGACCCCAGGGACCCGTCTTGTGCACGGTGACGCCACCATAGTCATAGGAGAGCGGCGCTTCATATGAGGCGCGCCATCCGGCCATGTCGGCGCCGGTGAGGACGCCCATATGTTTCTCGCCGGTTGAGTCCATGGTCTCGGTCTTGGCGTAGAACCGATCGATGGCCTCGGCGACGAAGCCTTCATAGAAGGTCTTGCGGGCCGCCTCGATCTGGGCTTCGCGGTCGCCGCCGACGGACTCGGCTTCGCTCAGGATGCGCTTATAAGCGTTGGCGATGGACGGCACGCGCATCATCTGATTGGGGTTGGGTGCTTCGCCGCCGGGCAGCCACACGGCGGCCGATGTCGGCCACTCGTCGCGGAAGAACTCGGCCATGACGTGGATGGAGGCCGCGGCGCGAAAGAGGAGCGGATAGCCGTTCTCCGCATAGCCGATGGCGGGCTCCAGAACTTCGCGGACGGTCATGGTGCCGTAATCGCGGAGGAGCTGCATCCAGGCATCGAAAGAGCCGGGCACGACCGAAGCCAGTAGGCCGGTGCCGGGGATCAGTTTCAGGCCTTCGTTCTTGTAATGCTCGATGGTTGCGCCGGCGGGCGTGCTGCCCTGGCCGCAGAGCACGCGGGGGGCGTCGTCGCCTGCTGCCTGCAGGATGATCGGCACGTCGCCGCCGGGGCCGACCAGATGGGGCTCGACGATCTGAAGCGTGAAGCCGGCTGCAACGGCGGCGTCGAAGGCGTTGCCGCCTTTTTCCAATGCCGCCATGCCAACGGCGCTGGCGATCCAGTGAGTGGTTGAGATGACGCCGAAGGTGCCGCGGATTTCCGGGCGTGTGGTGAAGGTCTGGGCCATGATTTTGGTGCGCTCCGGCGGGTTTGTGTTTCGGCGCAAACTAGCGCTCGTGTGGGTGTTAGGACAATCGTAAAGGGCGGAAAAAGAGATAGTGCGGCGATGGGTTGCTCCCTTTGCATGGGGTTGTTTTGCGTTTTTTCGTCGAACCCCCAGGTGAAAAGCCCTCTCCCCTGGTGGGAGAGGGTTGGGTGAGGGGGGGAGCGGCGCCCTGTGTGATTTGATTGGGCAGTGTGCTGGCCGATGGCTCCTCCCCCTCACCCTAACCCTCTCCCGCCAGGGGAGAGGGGATTCGTTCGGAGTGTGTGCGGTGGGGATTGGGTTACATGACCATCGTTTCCCCTCATCCTCACCTCCTCGCCTTAGGAGAAGGGACGGCGTGGCAGGGTCCGCGGGTTAAAGCCCTCTCCCTGGGGAGAGGGTTGGGTGAGGGGACCTCTCTGCTTGCCGGAAATGACGCCTGCAGACGCGCCCTCCGACTCTGCACGAGTCTCCCGCAACCTCGGGCCGAAGTCCATGCGCGTGACGCAGAGGTGTCGTTGCGCATCGGCCACAGCCGGCAAGAAACGACTCTTCTGCCTCAATCCGTCAAACTCTTGCTCAGCCCCTCGGTTAGTGTGACCACCTTGTCCAGAATGGGTGGCAGGACCCCACTCTGAGTAATGCGTATCACGGGCCCGGCAGCGCAGCGCCGGTGCCGGTGAAGTTAGGGGGCTCCGGTGATCCACCGAGCAACGAACGGGCTTTGCCTGCTTGGCGCTGCGATACTTGCGTCGGCATTTTTCTTCACGACACCGATCCGGCCTGCCCATGCACAGGCCTGCGATCCGGTTGCGGCCGACAATGTCGATGCGACATGTTCCGGCGGTGTCATCACGCAGAATGGCACGATCGGCTATGGCGGATTGTTCGACAATGTGTCGGTGAATGTGCTTTCGGACGCCACGGTCCTCGGGCCCGCCGTTGGCATTTTACTGGATGACAACATCACCATCGACAATGCGGGCAGCATCGTCGGTGTGTTCAACGATGGCATTGATGTTCTGACGCTGACGAGATTGTCGAACTCCGGCCTGATCCAGGGGTTCGACACAGGCGTGCTGGCCAACCTGATTCAGAGCATGGATAACGCCGGCACCATCATCGCGCTCGGGAATGGCGTCAACGCCGCACTCATCCAAGGCCTCACAAATACCGGCACGATCGCGTCCGTGTTCGCAAACGGCATCATCGCGAACAGTATCCTGAACCTTTCCAATTTCGGCACGATCGGCGGTTCCGACGAGGGGATCGAAGCCAACTTTATCGGCACTCTGTTCAATGCCGGCACGATCGAAAGCCCGTTCAGCGATGCCATCGACGTGGATGGGGAACTCGTCAGCCTCATCAATACCGGGCTGATCCAAGGTGGAAGTCAGGGTGTCGATATCGGCTTCGGCACGGTCGTCAACTCCGGCATCATCAAAGGCAATGCGGCGATCGAGGTCGACAGGATCGCGCAAGGCAACGCCTTCGTTATCAACTCCGGCTCGATCCTCAGCAATGCCGGGCCCGGCGGCATCGCCATCGATTTTCAGGGTTTCGGCAATGACGGACTCACCCTGCTCCCCGGCTCGGTGATTGTCGGCGCCATTAATCTTGGGGCAGGCACGGACAAGCTCGAGGTCGGCAACGGTCTCTCCATCGCCAAAACCTTCGACAGCACGCCTGAAATCATCGAGACGAACGGGGCGCCATTCGCCGTGAACGGCAATCAGGTCGCAGTGGTGGATCCGACTCTGGAAGCGTTTCAGGATGAAATTCTCACGGACCTGACGAACGGAATTTTCGGCGGCGTGTCGGCGCGGCTCAATGGGCTTCCGGGAAACAGTGTCGTCGGCGTCACACAGCCGCCAGGCACTTATGACGGCGCCATGCGGCTTAGCCCCAGGGCGAGTTACAAGGGCACACAGATCCCGTCATCCGGCGACCGGCAGTCCTGGGCCCATGCCTTTGGCGCCGCCCGTAACCAGGACGCTGCACGGCCGACTGTTGAAGCCGACCATCAGCTCGGTGGCCTCATGTCCGGCATGGACGGGCAGGTGTCTGCCTACACTCGCGCCGGCTTCTTCCTGGGCGGTTCCTGGGGCGAGGCCGACACGGCCTTCAATTCCCAGGAAGAAGAGATCGAGACATTCTTTGGCGGTGTTTATGCTCGTCACACGATGCGCCAGCTCGCTGTGGACATGGCCTTCACCGTCGGCCATTCGGCCCATGAGCGCGACCGGCAGGTCGCCAACAACCTTGTTGCGACGGGGCTCCAGACGGCAAGCAGTGAATTCGATGGTGTGTTCACATCCGCCGAACTCGGTCTTTCGCGGCAGGTCCCTCTCGGCGCGCACTTCGTCGTGCCGAGCGTGCAGGTCCGGTATGCCGGCCACTTCCTAGACGGCTTCACCGAACAAGGCGCTGCAGGAAACTTGAGTGTTGCCGACCGCGATATCCATCTCTTCCAGGGGCGTGGACAGGTAGCGCTGCCATTGACTCGCCAGACCCGGCGCGGCGGTGTGCTGAGGGGCGAAGTGAAGGTTGGTATCGAGGGGCGGACGAATGTTGGCGACGATGCCTTCGGTGCCGTGCTTCTCGGTCAGCAGATCAGTTTCGTTCCAGGAGGAACAGACTCGGTGGTGAGTTTCTTCGGCGGCACCAGCATCTCCTTCACACTGCCGAATGACCGAGTGCAGTTCTATGCCGGGGCGGACGGCGGGCTTGAAAACGATGGCTCGTCCTATGTTGCCGGTCGCGCTGGCGCGAAGGTCAGATTTTGACGTCGCGGTCATTCTTCTGCAGCTGTGCCCTCACGCAACCCTCTCCCCAGGGAGAGGGCTGATCGTCTCTGCATCATGCGATTTCGTCCCTTCTCCCTGGGGAGAAGGTTAGGATGAGGGGATGGAGGGGTCAGTGCGGGAAAGGACAGAGATTTGGCACCATTCCAATTCACTCGTCATTGCCGGACTTGATCCGGCAATCCATGCGGCCTGGATACCCGGGTCAAGCCCGGGTATGACGATGTGAGATAGCACAGTATCTTTTGGCGCCGTTGTCTATAGGAGCTATGAATGCTGCAGGCTGATCTGAATGGCAAAACGGCGATCGTCACGGGCGGCGCCTCTGGCATTGGCCTCGCCAGCGTCACGCTGCTGGCTGAGAACGGTGCCAGGGTTGCGCTCAACCATTTGCCCGATGATCCGCAAGGCCCAGAGCAGATTGCGGCGCTGACCGGTGCCGGCCTCGATGTCATCG
The DNA here is from genome assembly GCA_965227905.1 of Methyloligellaceae bacterium. GTDB lineage: Bacteria > Pseudomonadota > Alphaproteobacteria > Rhizobiales > Methyloligellaceae > CBDDHT01. Next base: position 5,775,876 of record OZ245780.1, on the reverse strand, counting down.
CCGCACCCGGCAATGTTGCGGTGCCCGCTGAGGCAGAAGCCATGGTAACTGCAGCAATCGAAGCGCTTGGCGGCCGTCTCGACTATCTGATCAACAATGCCGGAACGCCGATCACACCCGCCCCCATCCCGCCAGGCGATCTCGACGAGCTCGACGAGGATTTCTGGCAGACCATCCTCAGCACCAATCTCATTGGCCCCTATCGTTGTACCCGCGCGGCCGCGCCGGCGCTGAAGGCTGCGAATGGCGCGATCGTCAACATGGCATCGATTGCAGGTCTCGGCTGGCAAGGGTCGTCCAGTGCCTACACGGCGAGCAAAGCAGGACTGGTGTCGCTCACCCGCAGCCTTGCGCGTGGTCTCGGACCGGAGGTGCGCGTCAACGCCGTTGCGCCCGGCGCCGTCAACTCTCCCTGGCAGAAGGACTGGCCGGAAGAGCGCAAACGCGCCAGCATCGAAAGGTCTGCCCTCAAGAGGCGGTGCGAACCGGAAGACCTGGCCGAGGCCGTTCTGTTTCTTTGCGCCAGCGCGCGTATGATCACGGGCCAGACAATCGTCGTCGACGGCGGTTTGACCCTTTAGCTCATGCATGCAGGTCAGGTTGAATGCGCATAAGACTCAGCGATGAACGCAAGGCTGCGATCACCCGCGAACTGATGGATTACTTCGCCGCCGAATTCGACGAAGAGCTCAGCGAATTCCGTGCGGCGACCATCGTCGATTTCATGCTCCGCCAGATCGGCCCGTCGCAATACAATCAGGCCATCGCCGATGCACGCAAATACATGGCCGAGAAAATCGACGATCTCGATACCGAATTCTATGAGCCGGACGTGCGAGGAGACGGCAGCCGCACTTGACGAACGGGCGCGATAACCGTCACTTCAACTGTTGGCGTCAGCAGACCGGCAGAGGAGATCTTCATTGTGACAGCGAATGGTGAAATCAGATTGGGGATTGCGGGTCTCGGCGCGATCGGGATGCATGTCGCGCGCTATGTCGATCAGGGCAAACTGGAAGGGTTCCGGCTGACAGCCGTTGCGGCATCGAACCTGGAACGTGCGAAGGAACGTGTCGCCGACTTCGCGGCGCCGCCAGCAGTGACGACATCGGGCGAACTTGCCGACCACGCCGATGTCATCGTCGAGTGCACACCGTCGGCCGCTTTCGCAGAAGTGGCGGAGCCGACCATCGCCAAGGGGCGTTGTCTGATGCCGCTGTCTGTCGGCGCGTTGTTGAAACATCTGCATCTGGTCGACGAAGCCCGCAAAACGGGCGGACGCATCGTCGTGCCGACAGGCGCACTCATTGGTCTCGATACGGTCCGCGCCATGGCGGTCGGGGATCTGCACAAGGTCACGATAACGACGCGCAAGCCACCGACGGGTCTGTCCGGTGCGCCCTATCTCGTCGCGAACGGGATCGATGTCGACAATCTCAGCGAAGCGAAGCTGGTATTCGAAGGCCATGCCGGCGAGGCGGCAGAAGCATTCCCGGCGAATGTGAATGTTGCGGCGGCTCTCGCATTGGCCGGCGTCGGTCCGGAGAAGACTCGCGTCGAGGTCTGGGCAGACCCAGAGATCGAGCGCAACCGGCAGACGGTCACACTCGAGTCGGACTCTGGCGAGGCGACCATGACAATCAATAATCTCCCGTCTCCCGAAAACCCAAAGACCGGAAAGATCGTCTCAAAAAGCGTGATTGCCGCCCTGCACCGCATGACGGCGCCGCTGGTCGCCGGAACCTAGAGAACCGACGGAGACCGCAATGCCTCGATCGACAATCACCGCGCCAGGTGCGGCGGCCATCGGCCCCTACTCGCATGCAGCCGCGGGTTCGAACCTGATGTTCCTGTCCGGTCAGACGCCAATCGATGCGGCGACGAATAAGCTTGTCGAAGGCTCGGTTGCGGACCAGACGCGGCAATGCTTTTCAAACCTCTTTGCCGTTCTCGATGCCGCCGGTCTCCAGGAAACGGACGTCGTGAAGGTTCAAGTCTACCTGACCGATATGGCTGATTTCCAGGCGATGAATGCGGTCTATGCAGAGCAGTTCAGCGAGCCATACCCGGCACGAACAACGATTGGCGTCGCGAGCCTGCCGCTCGACGCAAAGGTCGAAATCGAGATGATCGCGGAGACAGCGGGTTGAAGCGCGACCTTTCGCTCAATTCTTCCTCGACCCCAAATCGTCATACCCGAGCTTGACCCAGGTATCCATGCGGACTCTCGATTTTAAAATCAGCTAAATATTAAATTGCCGACATTGCATGGATTGCCGGATCAGGTCCGGCAATGACGACGTTTGGTGCGCGAGTTGTGGAGCCCTCTATCGCGACGCCGGATGCGCACTACTGCAGAATGTAGACAAGTGCCGAGAGCGTTGCGACCGACACCAGCGTCGTCACGAGGATGGCAGCGGAAGAGCGCACGGAATAAACATTGAACTGATCGGCCATCACGAAGACGGTGTTGGCGATCGGCAAGGCCGCGAAGAGAATCCCGACCCTGGCCCAATCGTCTTCGACGTTGAAGAGGGTTACGAATAAAGCGACGTTGCCCGGGTGGATTGCCAGCTTCCCGATGGTGAGAAACACCAGTTCGCCCCGCCGTTCATCCACACGCCGGCCGACGAGTGCGACGCCAAGGGCAAAGAGGGCACTGGGCGCCGCGGCCTGCCCCATGACCTTGAGGAAATTTTCGATGGGTGTGGCGATGCCAATGCCTGTCGCCGACACGGCAAGTCCAAGGAAAATGGCAGCGACCAGGGGCGTCAGGAGCGAGTCGCCCCATGCCCGCATCACACGTCTTGGAATCGAGCCGCTGCGATCCTCGGACATGGCCTGCAGCCAGACGGTCGCCAGCGGTATGAGCACGACCATGTCGACGGTCAGCGCAATCACAAAGGGGCCGGTCACCCAGTCGCCATAGAGGGCGACCAGCATCGGAAAGCCAAGAAAACCGGTATTGGAAAAGCAGCATCCGAGGCCCTGGACGGCGGCCTCGCCGGGCGATGTGTTGAACATCAGTCGGCCGAGCACGGCGCAGGCGAAAAACGTCCAAAGCGCAGCGCAGAGCCAAGCCAGCAGGAAGGTCGGATGGAGAAGGCCTTCAAGCGGGGTCTGGGCCAGCTTAAGGAAGACCAGGGCCGGAAGGGCAAAGTAGAAGACGAATGCGTTGAGCGCTCGCACGCCACCGCCTGTCAGCAGACCACGCCGCCCGGCGAGGATCCCGCAGAAGATGATGGCAAAGAACGGTATGACCGTCTCGAAGACAATGCTCATCGGGTTGGATCGCCAAAGGATAGAAGGACGGTTGCGTCTTATGACCTAGCGCAACGAGAGGCTGCTGTCAGAGAGAATCGTCGATCGCTGTTCGATCCAGGCAGGCATCGAAATGAACCGTGACCTGATCGTCGGACAGCAGAGCCACGGCATACATCGCCGGCTCGAAGCTGTAGCGGGTTGAAACACTGCCGGCGGAAAGAGGCACTTGATGGTTGGAACCGGGCAATGCGGTGCACGGTATGCCGCGCCAGTTGACGAAGGCGGCTCGGTGCACATGGCCGAAGAACAGATGCCTGATTGCCTTGGCCGAAGCGATGATGTTCGCGAATGCTTCCGGTTCTTCCAGCTTGATCCGGTCCACATAGGGAAGGCCGATGTCGAAGGGCGGGTGGTGCATGAATATGTAGATCGGCCGCGTGCCGGCCTCGCGTAAGCGGTCAGTCAGCCAACGCCGTCGCTCGGCACAATAGAGACCTTGCGAAACAGCGCCACCCTTATGGGTGTCCAGAAATAGAAACACGCCCTGTTCCGTCGAATGCGTGTATTGGACAAAACCGTTGTCGTCTTGCGGCACTTCGGGAAAGGCCGCGCAAAATTTGTCTCTGTCGTCATGGTTGCCGATCATCAGAAACGTCTTTAGCGGAAATGATCGAAGCCGTTCTCTGACCCAGTTGTAGGCAGCCGGGTCGCCGGCATTGGTGATGTCTCCCGAGATCACGCAGAATGCCGCGTCGCCATGCCATTGCGCGATATCGTCTAGGCAACGATCCAGGCGGTCGGCGGATTCTTTGCCCCACAGTGTCTTGCCTGGTGGGACGAGGTGCGGGTCGGTGAGATGGATGATTTTCATGTTGTGGTCGTAGCGCCAATTGCCTGTCCTGCGGCCCATCCGCTCGCCCAGGCCCATTGGAAATTGTAGCCACCGAGCCATCCGGTGACATCGACGCCTTCGCCGATGGCATAGAGGCCGCGCAGATGTCGGGCTTCCATGCTTTGCGACGAGAGGCCTGCTGTATCGATGCCGCCGGCCGTCACTTCCGCTTTTGCAAACCCTTCCGTCCCGCTGGGGCTGAAGCGCCAGGCCGAAAGCTTGCTCTCCAGTAACTCGAGCTTTTTGTCGGCGATGTTGCCGAGTTCACCGCCGAGACCGCTCCGCGCGCCGAGTGCGTCTGCCAGTCGAGACGGCAGCGGTTCAGCCAGCGCGGTGCGCAATGCTGCCCGCGGGTGATGGCGTTTGGCCTCGATCAACCAGCCCCGGTCCGATGCCGGGGCAAAGTCGATTTCGATAGGCTGCCTATGTTTCCAGTAAGAGGAGATCTGAAGGATTGCAGGGCCCGAGAGACCCTTGTGGGTGAACAAGGCCGCTTCGCGAAACGCCGTCTTGCCGCAGCGGACGATGACATCTGTCGACACGCCGGAGAGTGAGGTGAACAGGGCCTCGTCCTTGCCCAACGTCAATGGTACCAGCGCCGGGCGTGGCTCGACCACGTTGAGGCCGAACTGCCTTGCCAGCACGTAGGCAAAGTCCGTCGCGCCCATTTTGGGGATCGACGGGCCCCCCGTTGCGATCACGAGGGCGGGCGCCTGCGCCTGGCTATCGCCGAACTTCACGCGATAGATGCCATCGCCATGCGTGACATCGCGGATGGCTTCTCCAAGCTTCAACTCAACTTGTCCCTTCGCACATTCGTCGAGCAGCATGGCGACGATCTGTTTGGCCGAGCCGTCGCAGAACAGTTGGCCAAGAGTCTTCTCGTGCCAGGCGATGGCGTATCGGTCGACCAGCGCGATAAAGTCATTCGGCGTATAGCGGCTCAGAGCCGACTTGGTGAAATGCGGGTTTGCCGAGAGGTAGCGGTCGGGTGGCGCCTCGCGGTTCGTGAAATTGCAGCGCCCGCCGCCCGAGATGAGAATCTTTTTTCCAGGCTGGTCCGCATGGTCGATCAGCAGAATCTTTCGTCCGCGCTGACCGGCAATTGCGGCACACATCATCCCGGCGCCACCTGCGCCTAGGATGATCGCGTCGTAGTATCCGCGCGCGTTTCGTTGCATCGACGACAGTTACCGTCTCTCCGCGCGCAATCCGATAAAGATGTTGACGCCTCTCATCTGGCTCCAGAGGGATTTGCACACACGCCTATGGATCGTCCCCCACAGATCGATCTGAGACTACTGATAGTCTATCGACAGACCGGCGTCCAATTGGGCCCGTGTTTGGTTGTCGGCAAAAAGGGGAAATTTCACCGGCCTTAGAGGGGTGTGCCGGTCAGTCCGGCGCCTGATGAACCTCAATGACATTGCCATCGGGATCGTAGAAGAAAATCTGTTCCCAGCCGCTCATGGCCCATCCGCCATAATCGGAATAGGGGATATCTTTCTCTTCCAGGCGCTTCTTGAATGCGGCGATGTCGTCTGTTCTGAAGGCAATATGTCCCTTTTCCATCGGATTGACGATGTTGTTCGTATGGAAGCCGCAGTTCAGGTCTTTCTCTGCCAGATGGACCTGTGTCGTGCCATCGGTCACGAACGATACGTCACCGGCATAGCCGTCGTTCTTGATACGCTGCGTCCCCATGGATGGATCGGGCGCCATGTCGAGCACCTCCTGGTAGAATGCGTCCATGGCCGAGACGTTTGTTGTGCAAAGATTCAGGTGATGCAAAGTCAACTTCATAGACGGTTCTTCCTCTTCAAGTGAATTCGGCTTGCGGTCAAAGGCCCTGACCGAGCGCATTGTTCGTTCCTTTGGCACCTAGGTAACATGAGGCGTTCGGGAAGGGACCTCTCCCGTTCCTAAATATCTTGTCGGTGAAGATTGTGTCTGCGAACGGCCGAAGTTCCGGGAGACCATTGTCATGAATCACAAACCTCTCCATGGCGTGTTCCCATATCTCGTATCGCCGATCCATTCGTCTGGCGAGGTTATGCGCGATGTGCTGACACAGCTTTGTAAGGACCTGATCGACGCTGGCGTGCACGGATTAACGCCGCTGGGATCCACGGGAGAGTTTGCCTATCTGACCTGGGCTCAAAAGAGAACGATTGTCGAAACCGTCGTCGAAGCAGCGGATGGGCGTGTGCCTGTTGTCGCCGGTGTTGCGGCGACCACAATAAGCGAAGCCGAACGCCAGACGCGGGCGTTTGGCGATTTGGGTTGCGATGGAATCCTGGCGATTATGGAAGCCTATTTTCCCGTCGGCGATGAAGGAACCTACGACTATTTCAGAAGCATTGCCGAGGCAACGTCTCTACCAGTCGTGCTTTACACCAACCCCAATTTCCAGCGCAGCGACCTCACTCTCACGGTGATTGAGCGGCTCGCGCACATCGAGAACATCGGCTACATCAAAGATGCTTCCAGCAACACGGGACGGTTGTTGTCGATCATCAATCGTGTCGGCGACCGGATGGAGGTCTTCTCGGCATCGGCCCATATCCCTGCGGCCGTCATGCTGATCGGCGGCGTTGGTTGGATGGCAGGTCCCGCCTGTATCGTGCCATCGCAGAGCGTCGCACTCTATGGTCTCTGCATGCAAGGAGACTGGAGCGGTGCGATGATCGCGCAAAAGAAGCTCTGGGCTCTCAATCAGGCGTTCGCCAAATACAATCTCGCTGCCTGCATAAAAGGTGGATTGGAATTACAGGGATATGACGTCGGCGATCCGCTACCGCCGCAGCGACCTCTGCCGGGACGGGGGCGCGATGAGCTTCGTGCGATGCTACAGGAACTTGGGGGCCTTCAAGAAATCGGGAAACTGCATCATTGAGGTGAGCCTGGGGTCGGCGCACGCCCAGGAAACTCCATTCATTGCGACAGCGTAGCACCGGACCTTTTCCGGTTGTCATCTCTTGCGGTCATGCTGCACACTTCGAATTCCTCAACCGGACCCAGCCGTCCTTTTTCCTGGAGAAACCATGTTCCGTCTGCGATCCAGTTCGCCTCATGCCGCGCTCATCGTGTTGGCATGTCTTTTCGTGCCCGCGAGCGGCAAAGCTGAAAACAATACCAAGGGCTTTCACGAACTGGTGCTGCAGAACACGAGCAATCGCCGCGGATGTGTAAGGGCGGCTAGGAGCATCTACGCCGAGGAGGTGAAGTCTCTCATCGCGAAGATGCCTGACGAGATCGACAATCCCGCGAGTCCCGATATCGAGCAGCTCCTTGCCGCGGCCAAACAACGCGGCAAGGCACTCACGGCCGGCGGCGAACCAAAGATCGGCGGCGAAGTCGTCCTGCTGATTACCGAGCATCTGCGGCTGAAAATGGCTGGAATCGATGGTGAGAAATCTTTTAGTTTCAGATTGAAGAAGCGATTCAACGGCTTTTCCGTCGTCCAGACCAGTCTGGCTCTGGCTCACATGGGTATCGGTATCGAAAAAAGTGTTCCGGAAGGCCTCGACTGGCTGCGCCGCGCCGCGAAGGGCGCGGCAAAAGGTACGTGGGAACATGCGATCGTCGGCCGGTTGATCGGCGCGGGATGCGGTTCGCAATGGCCGGCGAAATCCCTCGCGCTGCCGGCCGGCGAGCTTTCGGTTTCGGGCTGCAGCGCCGCAGCAAGACCCGTCTTCGACGCCGCCATCAACGAGGTGCAAACCCGCTTCGGCGATCAGCTGACCAGCAACAACTGGCGGTCCGATAGCCAGCCGCTCAACTTCTTTGACCATCCGTGGCTCAAGCTGGCGTTGAAGCTCTCGGCCGCCGAAAACCTGCGTGATCAAGGTCTGCGCTGGCCTGCGACCTATCTCGGCGTGACCGACGTCAACAAGACGGACGAAAAGATCGGCGCGAAGCTGCATACGTTCGGTTACAAGAGTGCCGCTCCAGACAATGGCTACTCTAGTTATCAAAGGGGACTTATGCTGATTGCGTCGGCCAGGGACGCAGACTTCAAGCTCGGACTGGAACAACTCGGAAAGGCATGGGGCATCCTGCCGGTCACGTCCACCGAGACAGGTCAGCTTCGCCGGTTGATCGAGAAGGGCTGCCGTTTCGACCGTCTGGATGAAATCGCTTCGAAGTCGAAGTAATAAGGCCTGCGTTGCAGCCGTGCCCTCGGACGCCGGGCTCTCACGCCGGAAACAGGGATACGAGTCCCTTAGAGGGGCCCAATTGCGCTGTTATCCAACTTGATTATATGGAGGATCAGCTTGTTTCTCTGTGGAGCTTCTGCATTGCGAGAGACATTTGTAGAATGTAATATTAAAATAATAATTATTGTTGAATTTTCTAATATAAAAAATATAATCAAAAAACTAAATAATGGAGGATATATCAATGAAAAATATCTTTATCATGGTTGCATTTCTCGTTGGTGGCACTTTCGGGGCCTCATCCCTGGAATTGAAAAGAGATGGAAAAATAATAAATGTGCCTGTTTGTGGGGGATTTATAAATATTCAATGTAAAAAAAGTGAGTGGTGTGATTTTCAAGTAGCAAGTGCATGCGGAATAGGCGATCAATTCGGAACATGTAGGCCTCGGCCCGAGATATGCATCAAGATTTACATGCCGGTTTGCGGGTGCGATGGCAATACATACGGCAATTCATGTGAGGCTGCGGCTGCGGGATATGACGTTGCTTATCCTGGTACCTGCCGACCAAAGCCGAAAGGCTAGCTAAGCTAATCTGTCGAACTATCAGCGAGCCACCCGGACCGAGATGTCTGTCGGTCCGGGAGGCTCGTTGATAAGCTAGGTGCACAAGGCGGACTTCTGACGCACACTGGCGATATATGTTTGGTCTGCGTTATGCCGCGTACGGAAACGGGATCAGCTTTTCCAGCGATTCCGAGATTTCGTAGACACTCTCGACGGCAAGATCGTTGCCATAGTCGACGCCTTCGACTTCCGCGCGCTTTCGCAGCTTCTCCTCGTGATAGTCCATCACATCCTTGGGGAATGGCATGAGGCCCGGGCTCAGGATGCGGAGGTAACCGTCGAGATCGCGTGCGGGCATGATGCGGCTCTTGGTGTGACGGTTGGGTGACCATGGGACGTCCATGACACCGGCCTCGAAGGCTCGGATCGAGCCAAGCGCGACATCGCCGTCGCCCATCTCAAGTACCTTGTCGATGATGGGACGGACTTCCCTGCCGATCATCTCGCATTCAAGCTCATATTCCGGCAGGCCCGCGAGACGAATTTGCCGTGCCATGTAAATGGCCATGCGTGTGGTCTTGAGCCCGGCGACATTGGCCTCCGGTGTCGGGATACCGAAGGCCTCGTGGGTGCTCTTGGTTGTGACGCTCACCGCGCCGCCGACGGCTGCCAGCGTTCCGCCATAGCTGACGAGAGCCGCTGCCTGATCGTCGTCATAAGGCCAGGCGCCCATCCAATGGAGCGAGGTGACGGGCGTGAAGATGTCGGCAAAACCTGCCTTCTGCAGATATTCCTGCACGAGATCCCGGCAGGCACGGATGGCGGCAGCGTCCTGGATCAGGTGTAGCGTCTGGCCGAGTTCGAGCCCGTAGTCCTTGACGCCCTGGTTGGCGGCAAGCAGAGCATCGAGGACGCAGGTCATGATGGCGATGGATGGCGGGATATTGGTTCCGGTAAGGAAACCGGGTTGCCGGCGATGAAGTGTGACGCCCTTCTCGGCATAGAGCGCGGCGAGACGATCGAGATACTGATAGTTGCGGATGCCGTCTTCGATCGTCGTCTCTTTGGTGTAGGAGGTCGTGTAGGCGATGCCCGATCCGAGATATCCCGTATAGCCGGCGGCATACCCGACCTCTGAAGTGAGGCGCGGCATGGCCGTTCCGGAGAGAACGATGGTCGGCTTGTCGATCGCTTCGATGAGCTGGCGCGCGACCTTGGGACCGTAATTGACCATCGGAAAGCCGTTGAGCATCGAGCGTCCGGCTTTTTCCGATTCCTTGATGCCGGTGGCCGCCTTGTGCCACTGCTCGTTACGGGTATAGCTGTCGGTCGTCGTCGGCACGATATCGGCGAGCCCGTCGCGGTCGAGCTTGCGCATCAGGTCGAGCTGCATCTCGAGGGTGCCGAAGCCGCCACGCGGTTGTGTCAGGCAACGTCCTTCCGCGTCAGCTTTTCGCATGACCTCGCTAAGCTGTTTGGATTGCGGCATGGACTTGTGAAAGGCGACAGCTTCATCGATGTCAACCTCGGCGCCGGTCTGCCAGCGCGACAGATTGCGCTGGCGCATGTCGGCAAAAACATCGGCCGGAAACTGTTCTGCAGAGAATGGCCAGCGGCCTCCGTCAGCCGATACGGCGTTGCTCATGATGCACCTCTGTTTCGAATCTCTTCAGGCTTTTCCGGGCCAACGCGAATCCGGCCTCCGGGGCAACGTCAGCAAGGAGGCCCGCCGAGTACAGCATGTAGTCGGCATCGATATGAAGCCCGGGTGCTTTCGGTCGCAATGACATGGGTGTCTGCGGATCCGCAAGCGCTGCCGTCAGAATGCTGCCGGGTGTCAGCCCATAAGCCAGAACGCCGCCGGTTCCGATCACTGTTTGAAGGTCGCTCAGATCCTTGCCTTCCTGCACCGTTACCGGCCCAGTCACAGTTTGCACGACCTTCGTGGTGCCGGCGTGGCGGGCGACCGCGACACGGACGGCGGCCCAGGCAAGAGCGGCATCGAAGGCCGCTTCCTCCGGCGTCTCGGCAAGGCGCTCGACATTGTCGGAGATCGCATCAAGCAGAGCCTCCACATAGGCTTCGTTGAGTCCCGAACGTGATGTGATTGCCTGGACCCCAACGGTCTCGACAATGGAACGCGCATTGATCCGCAAGCCAAGGTCGCCTTCCACCGTGCGCTTCACATAGGGCTCGGGCAATCCATGGCAGATCACGCCGCCTTCCGTCGGCTCTCCGCTCGCGACGGAATGCACATCGGTTGTCGCGCCCCCGATATCGACGATCATCAGCGGTCCAAGACCGGGGGTTGCGCTCGTGCCTTCAGCAAGTAGCTTCGCGCCTTCCATGACAGCAGCAGGCGTCGGCATGAGGACGGCATCGAGACGATCTGCAGCCTTGTCGATCCCCTTGGCATGGACGATGCGGTCGATGAAGATCTGCCGGATGGCGGCGCGGGCCGGCTCGATGTCCAACTCGCCGAGGGCGGGCATGACATTGCTGGCGGTAGAGACCGTTTTTCCGCTTCGTGAAAGAAGGGCTGCGAGATCGTCGGTTGTTTCGCGATTGCCGGCAACAACGACAGGGCAATCCAGTTTCGCCTCTGCGAGTTGCGCGCCATTGTGGCGGATAACATCCGAATTGCCGCCATCGGTTCCGCCGGCGAGCAGAATCATGTCCGGCTTGAGGTTCGAAATCTCGGCGACATCGCCGCTTGTCAGACGGTAGGCGAATGTTCCCACAAGTTTTGCGCCGGCGCCGAGGGCCGCTTGCCGCGCGGCTTCGGCCGTCAGCTCCTTGACGAGGCCGACCGTAACCATACGAAGACCGCCGGCGGCACTTGACGATGCAAGACGGTGCTCGAATTCAGGAAGACCATCGAGCGTCTCTTCCAGGTTGGCGAGCGCCGTATCCAGCCCGATCGTTACATCCGTATCGACGGTCGAGGGACCTTGCCCGGTGGCGAGAATTTCGGCGCGATCGAGATCAATCGCACGAAGCTTGGTGTATGTGCTGCCGAAGTCGATGAGCAGGGCGGCGCGGTCGCTCATGCGTTGGCGGTCCTCTCGCCTTTAGTGCGTGCAATGAAGTCCTTGTTCAATATCTCGATCACGCCGTCGGTGCGCGTTCCTGGCGGAAAGGCGCGGTCGAATCCCATATCGATGAAGATCTTTTCGACCGTCTCCCAGCCATGCTTGCCGACAATGAGATTGCCGCCGACATAAAGAAGAATGTCGTCGAGGCCTGCTTCGATACACAGGTCTCGAAAGCCCCGGCAGTCCAGTTCGCCCTGACCGTATAGGGATGAGATGAGGATCGCATCCGCGTCAGTCTCAATCGCGGCTTTGACAAAATCCTCGGCCGGCGTGATGGCACCGAGCGCGACGGCATTAAAGCCGGCTTCTTCCAGTGCCAATGTCAGAATGCGATTGCCGACAATGTGCGTATCTGCGCCGATGACGCCTGTAATCAATGTCTTGCCGGCAGCTTCCGGTGCTGCTTTCAGCGCCATGTCGTCTCCACTTCTGTATCCACGTCAGGATTATAGAGAGATCATGGGATAGCTCAACGTTTTTTGGGACATGGTGACCCATTTATCGAAGCGATTGGTGTCCGAAGACGGAGTCCGCGCAGTTTTAAGCCATATCCCGGGCGAGGACCGCCGCAGCGGAGCGCCGGGCCACACTTGCGATGTTGGGATCGCGGGTAATCAGGGCGGCCACGATTGCACCATCGATAATGACGGCAAATTCGTGTGCCAACGCCTCGGGATCGGCTATGCCGCAATCGCCGGCAAGCGCCACGATTCGAGCAAGCACACTCTTTTTGTGCATCAGAGTGATGTCTCTGATCGAGTCATCGAGTTTGTCGTGCTCGCCCACGGCATTGATGAAAGGGCATCCGTAATATTTGGGATTGGAGAACCAAGCCTCCAAGACATCGAAAATCGTCAGCAGTTTGTCGCCAGGCGATCCGTCGCGGCTATCGAGGGCGGTGAAGAGCTGGCGGCGCCATTCTTCTCCCTCGCGCGCGAGCACTTCTCGGACCAACGCTTCCTTCGAGCCAAAGATATTGTAGAGCGTGGCTTTGGCCGTGCCGGCATCGTCGACAATCGCATCGACACCGATGGCATTGATGCCGAAGCGACAGAAGAGTTCGGAGGCGGATGCCAGGATCCGTTCGCGAGCCGTCGGACCCGAGTCGTTGGCGCGTGGCCGGCCCGGCCTGCGACTCTGGCCATTGGCTCCGGCCTCGGAGAGGGCTCTATTCTTGTCTGTTTGTTCCATCAGACCGTCTAATCCGTTCGCGCTTTATTTCAACGTTTCGATTCTTGCAACAAACCTACACGCTCCTCCGCATAAGCGCATGCTCGTCCGTCGTTTAACACAGGGCAACCTGTTCATTGCTGCTTAAAAGGCACGCAGACTGCCTTTCAAAAAACCTGTTTTTTGTGCGCTGCATCATTTTGCAGCACGGAGCGATCCCATCTAAGAATCTGAATTACAAGGATTTATTCGTTTTCTCCTGGTTGGCATTAACTTTGCAATAATTAAACAGACCGGTCGGTTTTATTTTTGATTTGCCGAACGACATTTGGAAACGAGAAGGATCAGGACAGCGGCTATGAGCAACAGCCCCGGCGCGCATATCAGCCTTGTTGACGTCACGCATCGATATCGGCGCGGGCAGGCCAATGCGGTCGAAGGGGTCAATCTTGAGCTTCAGCCCGGCGAAGCGACCGCCCTGATTGGGCGTTCGGGATGCGGAAAGTCGACACTGCTCCATATCATGTCGGGCCTTATGCTTCCGAACGAAGGCCAGATCTATGTGGATGGCAAGAGGGTCGAGGGACCGTCGTCACGCTGGATCGTGATGTTTCAGCAGGCATCTCTTTATCCCTGGATGACGGTCCGTCAGAACGTGGCCCTTGGCTTGCGCTTCACCGGACGAAAAAAGGAAGCCCGGTCGCGGGTGCCGGAACTCCTGGATCTTGTAGAGCTTGGCGCACTTGCCGACCGCAACGTGCAGGATCTTTCCGGCGGACAGCAGCAGCGTGTGGCATTAGCACGTTCGCTCGCCGTGCATCCGGAGGTCCTCTTTCTCGACGAGCCTTTTTCTTCTCTCGATACGTTTACCCGCTCAGCGCTGCAGCGCGACGTGCGCCGAATTGCCAAAGACATCGGGATTACGCTGGTCCTCGTCAGCCATGACATCACCGAAGCCGTGGCGATGGCTGATCGGGCCATCGTTATGGCGGCAAATCCAGGGCGCGTGCGTGCCGACGTTCCAATCACGCTGAGCGACGAAGACAGGATGCAATCCGGTTCGCCGTTTCAGCAGGCCCGCGCCAAGCTTCAAAGAGAATTCGAGATCATCGCGGGCACCGGTGAGCCGGCATCGGCATGTCCCGACCTGCATGATGTCCGTTCTGCACATCAACCCGACACGGCTCTGGCCGTCTGAACGCCGACAAGTAGAGGAGAGTCCACGTGACCGACAAGACAGACATGACACAAGTCGAGGCTCCGGACAGCATTGACCCGGATGAAGAATATTTCTCCACGGATTTCAGTCGCCGTCAAACTCTTGATCTGCTTGCTGCCGGCGCTCTCATGGCGGGGATGCCGTCGCTCATTCCGGGCCTCGGTGGTTTGGCGCAGGCAGCAACCGACGATGTCGTTCGCATTGGCTATCTGCCGATCACCGATGCGACCGCGCTCCTTGTCGCGCATGGCATGGGTTATTTCGAAGACGAGGGGTTGAAGACGGTGAGACCGACCCTCATTCGCGGTTGGTCGCCGCTCGTCGAAGGTTTCGCTGCAGGAAAATTCAATCTGGTCCACTTCCTCAAGCCCATCCCTGTCTGGATGCGCTACAACAACAACTTCCCCATCAAGATCATGTGCTGGGCGCACACCAATGGCTCCGGGCTCGTCGTTGGCAAGCATACCGGCGTGACGTCGTTCTCCGAGCTGGGCGGCAAGCAGGTTGCCGTACCCTATTGGTATTCGATGCACAACATCGTGCTGCAGATCGCCCTGCGCGGCTCCGGTCTCAAGCCTGTTATCAAGGCCCAGGGCGACAAGCTTGCCGCGGACGAGGTCAATCTGCAGGTGATGCCGCCGCCCGATATGCCGCCCGCCCTTGCTGCCAAGAAAATCGACGCCTTCATCGTCGCCGAGCCCTTCAACGCGATGGGCGAGCTTAAGGCCGGCGCCAAGATGCTGCGTTTTACCGGCGATATCTGGAAAAACCATCCCTGTTGCGTCGTCTGCATGCATGAGGACGTCACCACCAAGAAACAGGAATGGACGCAGAAGGTCATCAACGCGGTGGTTCGGGCCCAGGTCTACGCATCGCAGAACAAGAAGGACGTCGCCCACATGCTCTCGCGTGATGGCGAGAAGTATCTGCCGATGCCTGCCAAAGTGGTCGAGCGGGCGATGACGCTCTACGACACCGAGACTTATAAGAGCCCGGAGGCGATCAAGCATGCCGAATGGGGAAACGGGCGTGTTGACTTTCAGCCCTGGCCCTACCCTTCAGCAACCAAGCTGATCGTCAAAGCCATGAACGACACGGTCGTTGGTGGCGACAAGACCTTCCTGAAGAAGCTCGACCCGGAGTTCGTCGCCAAAGATCTGGTCGACTACGAATTCGTCAAGAATGCATTGGCCAAATATCCAGAATGGACCAAAGATCCGAGCGTCAATCCTGACGATCCCTTCAACCGTGAAGAGATCGTTGCACTGTGAGCATTCAACCCGCAGTGGAGGCGGTTGGCCCGCCAAGCAGCAATAGCGGTATCGCCGTGAAGATGTTCTCCACGGTGATCCGTGCTGCGGCGCCGTCTGTCGTCGGTGTTTCAGGCCTTCTCATGCTGTGGTGGCTTGGCGGATGGGTGGTGGCATCCAATCCGGACACTGCAGCCTTTGCAGATTTCGCACCGGCGCCGACCTTCTCACGGCTCATCGATATGGTTGCGAGCGGCGAGGCTGTCGACGCGGCGATTCCGAGCTTGTACCGGGTCGGCGCAGGGTTGTTATGGGCCTGTCTGCTCGGCGTGCCCATGGGCATTCTTATCGGTCGTAGCACCCTGGTTCGTGCCACCACCAACATTCCCTTTCAGTTTCTGCGCATGATCTCGCCGCTGGCCTGGATGCCGATTGCGGTCTTGGCATTCTCAAGTTGGGACAACGCCATCATCTTCCTGATTGCGGTCGCAGCCGTCTGGCCGGTGACCTTCGCCACGGCGAATGGATTGCGCAAGGTCGATCCCGCTTGGTTCCGTGTTGCGCGCAATCTCGGTGCCCGTGCCTGGCATATGTTGTTCGTGATTGTGCTGCCAGCAATCGCTCAAGACGTGTTGACGGGTATTCGTCTGGCGCTGGGTGTTGCATGGATCATTCTCGTTCCAGCCGAGTATCTCGGTGTCACCTCCGGGCTCGGCTACGCCATCAACGACGCGCGCGATACGCTCGAATATGACCGCCTCGCAGCGACAGTCGTCATTATCGGTTTTATCGGATTCGCCCTCGACTTCCTCTGCCAGCGGCTAATCGGGCGAATGAGCTGGGTGCGAGAGGACTAGTCGCTAATGCGCCCCAACCATCATCAGAAAATCTGTGCAAATCCCGACAAGGAGGAGATTCTATGAGCACAACATCACCTGTCACTGCGATGACACCATGTCTGACACTCGATGACGAGGGCTTGACCCCCATCGACAAAGACGGCCTGGAAGCGTTGATCGCAAAAGGCAAGGAGAACCCGCAGGCCATCAAAACGCTGAAATGCAAGACTGTTGCCGAGGGCCGCTTTCGGCATCTCAATTATATAAGGGATCTGCCGGCCTATATCGTCGACGAGCCGCCCGCACTTCTGGGTGACGACACGGCGCCCAACCCTTCAGAGGCATCTCTCGCTGCGCTCGGCTCCTGCCTTGCCGTCGGCATACACGCAAACGCGGTCGCGCGCGGCATCAAGGTCTCCAAGCTGGAGTTGGAGCTCGAAGGGGATCTGAATATCACAGCCGTCTGGGGAACAGGTGATACCTCGGAGAAACCGGTCGGCTTCACCGACGTGCGGGTCAAGCTCGATATGGAATGCGACGCGCCGGACGAAGACGTCGCGGCCCTGCTGAACCATGTGAAAGACTGGTCGCCGGTCGCCAATACCTATACGCGCCCGGTCAATCTTGAGCTGGGCCTTATCTGAACACCTCTTGCATGAACTCCGGCGCGGCATGTCCAAAGCCGCGCCGGACAATGCATGAAAGGAGAGATGAAGTGAGCAACGCTGTGCTTGATGTTGTCCCATCCGCGATAGCCTCATCAGAGCCCTATCCTCAAGATGTTCAGGACCGGGTTGAAACGATCGCGCGCGAAACACTGTCGGGAATGGTTGCCGATATCGACCGTAAGGCTGTTTATCCCGAGCAGGTCCTGCGCGATCTCGGCAAGGCGGGTGCCTTCGCAATGCATCTGCCCGGCTACGGTTCTGGCGTCCCAAGTCTGAGGAACGCGGTCGAGGCCATGCAGAGTATCGGCGAACACTGTCTTTCGACATCGTTCTGTATGTGGTGCCAGGACGCGCTGGCCTGGTACATCTACAATTCGCAGAACGAGGACCTCAAGACGCGCCTTGGCGGATCCGTGGCGTCCGGCATTGTCCTCGGCGGAACCGGTCTCTCCAATCCCATGAAGACATTCTATGCCATCGAACGATTGCGACTGCACGGTACGAAGGTGCCCGGCGGTTATAGAGTGCGCGGTCTGCTCCCCTGGGTGTCGAATCTCGGTGATGGCCACTTTTTCGGAGCAATCTTCGAAGACAGGGATGCAACGGGACACTATGTGATGGCGGTCATCGACTGCTCCGACGATGCGGTCAAACTGTCGATGGATAATGCCTTTACGGCTCTCGATGGTACGCGAACGTTTGCCGTTCAGATCCGCGATCTGTTTATCCCCGACGAGATGATCCTCGCCGATCCGATTGATGAATATCTGCCCAGGATTCGCGCAGGCTTCGTGCTGCTGCAGTCCGGCATGGCATTTGGCATCATCGAGTCCTCAATCGCGCTGATGAAACAAATGGCGGGTCCGCTCGGTCACGTGAACAAATATCTGGATGAGCAACCGGAGGCGTTCGAAGAGGAACTCGCGGCAATGCGGGATCAGGTGTGGACGCTTTGCGAAACGCCTCATGAGACAGATCTTGGTTATTGGCGCCAGGTCATCCAGGCACGGCTGGCTGCAGGCGAGGCGACCGTCAAAGCCGCGCATGCGGCCATGCTCCACTGCGGGGCTCGTGGATATCTGGAGAATGCCGAAGCGCAGCGCCGTCTTCGCGAGGCATACTTCGTCGCCATCGTAACGCCGGCGACGAAACAGCTACGCAAGATGCTGGCGGAAATGGCTCATTAGCCTGGGGATGTGTGCCGTGCGTTGGTGGTTCCCGATACGCACGATTCGCATGTTGGTGGTCCAAGGCGTGCTGCTTTCCACTGTCCTTTTGGCCGACCTTGTGCCGGCCCACTCTGCTGCAGGGACAGGCGACGGCACGACATCGTCGTCCTGGATGGTGGACGACCGTCTTCTGCCGGCGCTCGCTGCGTTGCATCGAAAAGACTTCGCGGAAGCTGTTGAGCTCCTCAGCGCTATCGTTGCCGACCGGCCGCGTTTCGCCGATGCATGGAATTATCTCGGCTTCAGTCTCAGAAAGTCGGGCGTCCCGGATAAATCGGAAGATGCCTATCTCACCGCTTTGCGTCTCGACCCGAAGCACCGCGGGGCGCATGCTTATCTTGGCGTTCTATACACGCAGACGGGGCGACGGAACCAAGCCGTCACTCTCGAAATCGCATTGACACGCATCTGTCCGCATGGCTGTCCAGAACTTGACGAATTGCGCGCTGAATTGAAGAAGGTGCCGGAGCAGGTAAGAAACTAGATCGACTCCGACATTTGTGTTCCTTGTACAGGATCGAGAACGTGACCTAAGTTGCCCGAACATCTTGAGCGCCGAGGTCATACACGGGCAGGATCGGCTCGATCTTGCCGTTGAAAAACTATGCTTTCCGACTCGGGAGGTGGCGTGACGGAGTCTGCCGACGAATGACAGCACACAAATCGATAGCAATCGTCGGGGCCGGGCAGGCTGGGCTGCAAGCCGTGCAGTCTCTGCGCCAGGCTGGCTTTGATGGGCGCCTGACGTTAATCGGCGACGAACTGCGTGCGCCGTATCAGCGACCACCATTGTCCAAAGCCTACCTTTCCAACGAAATCGGCGCAGACCGGCTTGAGCTCAAGCCCGAGGCTTTCTTCGCGGAGAACGATGTTACGTGCCTGTTCGGAATTGGCGTGCAGGCACTCGAGGCAAGGGACAACCGATTGTCCCTAACCGACGGCTCAACGCTTAAATACGATATGGTTTTGTTGGCAACAGGCAGCCGGCCCCGCGCATTGCCTGTCGAGGGGAGCGATCTGGATGGCGTTTTAACCCTCCGCACGGTCGCCGACGTCGATGCCATGCGCCCCTTCATTCAAGGCGACCGACGCGCAGTCATTATCGGCGCTGGTTACATCGGTCTCGAAGTGGCGGCCTCTTTGCGCAAACTCGGACTTGAAGTGACCGTTCTGGAAGCCTTCGACCGGGTCATGGCTCGGGCAACGAGCGAAGTCGTTTCCCACCATTATCAAGCGATGCATCGTAAGCATGGTGTGGAATTGGCCCTTGGCGCGCAAGTCCAGCGGATCGAAAAAGCGTCGGAGGGTTTAAGGGTTCATACGAACCTCGAGACCCACGGCGCAGATCTCGTATTGGTCGGTATCGGCGCCCAGCCAAATCAGCAACTGGCGGAGGCGGCAGGTCTTGCGGTCGATAACGGTATCGTTGTCGACGCCATGTGCCGGACGGAGACGCCAAACATCTTCGCTGCCGGCGACTGCTGTTCATTTCCGAGCTCGCGTTATGGGCGAAGCATTCGACTGGAGTCCGTTCAGAACGCGATCGATCAAGCCAAGGCGGCAGCCTCGTCCATGTTGGGGAAGGGCGAGACCTATGATCCGGTTCCCTGGTTCTGGTCCGACCAGTATGACGCAAAGCTGCAGATCGCCGGCCTCAGTCAGGATGCCGACGAGCAGATCCTGCGCGGCGACGTTGAGGCCGGTGCGTTCTCCGTCGCCTATGTGAAGCAGGACCGGCTGATTGCCATCGATGCGGTCAACGTTCCGAAGGACTATATGATGGCGCGTCGGATTGCGCCGACCGATCATGTGGTCGACCGCTCGGCACTGGCTGATCCCACGATCCCAATCGCAAAAGCAGTTGCAACGCGCTAAGGCGAGAACTCTCGAGCGCCCAACCTGATTGCGATCCCGGGTTAAGCGCGCAGCGAAGCCGTTCGGAATTCTGCGATCTTGCTTAGGTGAATTGTTTGCCAAGGTCGTGCTTCTGGACACTGCCATCGGTCACCGCAGATAAATATCCGGTATCATAAGTAAAGTGGACGTTCGCAAGCAAGCGCCTGCTAGGTTAATTTGACCTGGAGTGGACATGGGCAGTCCGTCCGCAATCAAACAGCCACAATGGCTTTAGCGAGTCTATTCTCTTCGCTTTCTCTCAATTGTGAGTCGATCTTTCGGCTTCACTTTCATGTGTCCGTGCAGCGGTTGTTCCGCGTGGCAGAGAACACAAAGCACTTCTATGTTAGAGTCTGAGTTATTGGTAATGTCTCCATTCTTGTGATGGCAATGGAGGAGACGCTTGTGATCTGACAGCTCGACACGGCACTTCTCACACGTCCAGTTTCTCTGCTCCCTGAATTGCGTCGAGCGTTGTGACCAATTCTTCGCGTAGCCACCCTTCGGTGCAGTTTTGTCGGAATGCTTGGGTTTCTGACGAAAAAAAGTTGCGTACTCGGCGAAGAAATCCTCCATATCAAAGTTTCTCCAGATTTCGTCTTTCTGCGCTCGATGCGCCTGCTCGTAGCCTTTCCAGTTTATTGTCTTGAGACAGGTCTTACATGCCATCAGAGGCGCTTCTAGTTCGTCTACCGCCTTTGTATCGGGGTCCGTGGATATAACTGAGAACACGCCCGTCTTTCTGTTCGTGACCACATAGCGTTCGAAGCGACCTTGGTGCCGCATATTCTCAAGCACTCGACAGTCGGCTACATGGAAGCGCCGCGAATTTTCTGGCTCGTTTTCGAGTATATGTCGACTTAAGCGGGTATCCCTAATGTAGAGCACTACTTGTTCGCCTTGGTAAGCAAGTATCCTTCCGTGTGACGTCTCCACCTTGGAGAGCGGAATTTCTTTGCCATCCTCAAGTTCAAGCCGAAGTTCCTCTAGCGGAGACAGGGTCGAAACGCCCGGCCGCCATTCAGAGCGCTTGGCCTTCATTCGTTTTAAGAGTACTTCGAGCTCTGGAAACTCGTTCTCAAGTTTCATCTGATTGTTTCGATCACTTGCACAATTTTGTCTTTCGCATTGGTTCGCACTCGAAACTCCACCCGACGAGATTGCTCTGGGTCTTCGCTACCATCTTGCCGCTGGATAATTTGGCTGGATGAAAGCCCGTTTGCGGTAAGATGCTCCCTTACCCAGTCAGCATTTGGTTCGACTTTCGGTAGCTTAAGAGCAAACTTCAGAACAGCACGTGTGCGTTCCTGGGAAAGTCTCATATTGTGGATGTATGCTTCATCGGTGGTCGCAATTTCGTACCATCCCGAGGATGTATGACCTTCGATCCGAACTTCTTCAATGTTGTTCTTAAAACGGAAAAGCACATTGATGTAGCGAGGAAAGAAATCGCTGATAATCCGCTCAAACCTTGGCTTCAGGACGGACGATCCCTCTTCGAACAACACATCTGGTGCTTTGAAGATTATTGTCAGAGATTTCCGGTCTAGTTTCGCGTTCCACCGCGGTAGATCGTCACGAAATTCTCGTTCCAAAGCTTCATAAATGTCCCTCTCTGATGTTTCCCACGCCGTGACGATATCCCGGATTACATCCTGTTTCTCTACTATTGGGCGAATGTAAGTGATTGCGATAAATAAAAAAATCACCATTAGGCCAGCCATCAGATCAGAAACTGATATCCAGTGCTGATCCGTGCCGCCCGGGCTATCTCCGAACAACTTATTCACGACGGCTTACTCATATTAGTTGAATGGACCAGAGCGGCCAGTTTCTCCGCAAGCGGGTCATAATCTGCCACGAACTTTTCAGAAATTGACGCTAGGTTGCGCCCCATTATTTCGAGCGCGCGACCCAACTCGTTCTGAAGTTGCTCATCCAGCGCTCCCATTTGCTTGTTTATCGCCTCTTCGGTCTTCGTCCAGGCTTCACCAATTTGACGCGTCATTTCGCTCGCTGTTGTCTCAATTATGGCGGAATGGCTTTGCAGTGTGCTGGCAAGCTTGCTTTCAATTTCTTCTAGGGTCTTTTCAAGATTTGAGTGAAACATCTCTTGCGCGTCAGAAGCCTGAGTCCGGAGGTCGTTGTAGCCTTTACTCAATGTGTCAAAGCTCAACATCTGTTCTTCCAAGCCTGTGCTCGCTCGCTCGATGGATGATGTTACTGAAGCAGCTAGCTGGTCAGTCACCTTCTCAAGATTGGCTTCAATGACGGGGAATGCTTCGAGTGCATGAGCGCGTAATGCAGCCAGCGCCTCTAAATGAGACGAAAGACTCGTTACCTGCTGTTGCATTGCCGTAAGAAGTGGCTCCACCTTATCCATGGCGCTGGGAATCGCGTTGGTGTGCTCCGATATCTTCGAGAGAGACGATTCAGCGACTTGGATTCCCTCAACAGCAGTGGAGAACGCTTTTTCAAGCTGCTCTACATGATTGCGATAATTCTCTTGCCAAGTAAGGAGTGCTCCGACTGCAACATTGAGCTGTTTGAAATTTTCGCCGAATTGCTCTGTCAACTGCTTGTTAAAGTCTCTAATCACGTTTTCGAGCGCTTCAATTATTGCCTTCGAATTATTTTCCGCCATTTGTTCCGCGAATGATCGAAATTCCTTAACCATCTCAGCATGGCTGTCTTGCACGCTTGTTCTTAGCTTTTGAACTTGAGTCAGTAGGCTCGTATCGCCTTCGGATGATATAGCTTTTCGAACCTGCTCGAGTGCTTCTGCTTGGTTCTTCGAGTTTACTCTAGCGTCATCTCGGATCTCAGAAAGCGCACTGTGGATCCTCTCAGGTGTGACCTCAGCTTTTTCTAAAGTTTTGGGAGTGAAGGTTCTCAACACCGTGAATGCAGTTGCTGCCCCCATACCGACAATGCTCGTCGAAAAGGCAATTTTGAGTCCCGTTAACAGTTGCTGGATACTCGCATCAATATTGGCGACGTCGAATTCAAGCAACCCAATAAAAATGCCAAAAAATGTTCCGAGAACACCAATTGTCGTGAATAAAGTAGATGCTGTTCGTGTATAGCCCGTTAGCTTGTCAGAACCGGAAATTGACTGGTAAATGAGGGCGAGCACACCAAACAAAAAAAGGCCGACGATAGCCAGTGAGAAGCCATGCGCGATGTCATTACTGATCACCGCTTCGTAAAGACGAATGAAATCACCCATAATTCCCCACTCTTGCAAAAACACTACGGTGTCTAAAGAAGGACGGATGATCCATCTGCATGTCAAGTAAGCAGTGTGCTTAAAATAAGGGGTGGGCCAAAGTTTTTCTCATTAAAGGAAATAATCTGGGCCTTTTAGGTCGTGCCTCTGCCTCGGACTATTTCTCTGAAAATAACATCCGGATATGACTGCTCTTAGTGAATACTTTTCAAGCTGCGGGCAGATCAAGAAAGTCTCGATTATAAATAAAACCGGATGTCAGCAAGCCCGGTTGAATGAGCTCACATTTGCGATCGTACAAGCTTAGACTTGCGGGCCTAACAGGCTGCAATCTCTTTCACGTCGTTCAGGAGCGCCGATGGAACCGTTAGGCCGTTCTCTTTGGCCGCTGCACGAAGTGCTATTCGTCTCTCGCCTGGAAGCCTTGCACCGTCTTGAGATTCAATGCTCTCAAAGATATCGGCCGCCCGGTCGAGATAGCGGTCGTTGCCTGCGAATGATCCCGGGTCGATGACAATCAGGAATTGGCCGACCGATGGTGGTGGGCCGTCACCGGTGAAGAAGGATGTGGCCTCGGTGCTGAGATTGGATCCTGTCAATGCGCCGGCAAGCAGTTCCACCATCAATGCCAGGGCTGCGCCTTTCGCGCCGCCGACCGGTAGGAGCGTGCCGCCCTGCAAGGCCGCGTCTGGATCGGTTGTGGGGTTGCCATCGCGGTCATAGGCCCAGCCTTCGGGGATGGGTTTGCCGGCTTGCGAAGCGGTGAGGATGTTGCCGCGAGCAACCTGGCTCAACGCCATGTCGACGACCACGGATGGGCCGCCCCTGCGCGGTGCGGCAAAGGCAATGGGATTAGTGCCGAACACGGGGCGCTTGCCGCCGGTCGGTGCCATGGCTTCGGGCGTATTGGCGACGAGAATGGCGAGCAATCCGGCATCGGCGAGGCGTTCGACCTGATGGCCGACGACGCCGCAATGATGGGAACGATGAAAAGCGGCGGCGGCGATCCCTGCGCCCTTGGCGAGCTCGGGCAGCTTGGTAGCGGCAAGGTCCATGGCCGGATAGAAGAATCCGTGGGCGACGTCGATGCGGAGCGCCGCCGAGCCGGACTGCTCGACCTGGGGGACCGCCTTGCCGTCGACCTTGCCGCTCAGGGCCTGGGCCGAATAGGAAGGGACGCGCGAGAGACCGTGGCCCTTGCGCCCGTCTATCTCCGCCATCAAAAGGGCATTGGCGACGGCGCTTGCAGCAGGTTCGGCGATGTTCGACGCGACCATCGCATCGCGCATCAATGCTTCAAGGTCATCGCAGGTGATGGAAACCGTGTCGCTCATGAGTTGCCTTCCAATACGCGTTTGACGTTTTCGATCGTTGCGAAGCTGATCCTGCGGCTCGACTCCACCGTCACGCCGGCGATGTGGGGCGTCAGGACGAGATTGGGTGTGTCGGCGAAACGCTTGGCCCACTCCGCCGTCACAGGTTCGGTCTCGTAGACGTCGAGCGCTGCGCCGCCGAGACGGCTGTCACGCAATGCTTCGGCGACGGCGGCCTCGTCCACGATGCCGCCGCGTGCGGTGTTGATGACAATCGCATCGGACTTCATGGTGCCGATGGCCTTAGCGTCGATCAGGTTCTTGGTTTCCGGTGTGAGCGGGACATGAATGGAGACGACTTCGCTGCGCCGGATGAGTTCGTCGATCTCGACGGAGGTCGCAAGCGACCATGCCTCGTCGTCGGCGAGAAGGAAGGGATCATGGGCGAGGACTTCCATATCCAGTGCCCGGGCGCGTTCCGCGACGGCCTGACCGATAGCACCGAAACCGATGAGACCGATGGTTCGTCCGGCGACTTCCATCCCGATCATGTCCTGGCGGGGCCACTCGCCTGAAAGGATCCGATCGTTCGACTGATAAGAGCCGCGCCGGAGCATGAGCATTGTCGCGATGACATATTCGGCGACCGAGACGTGATTGGTTCCCAGCGCCGGACAGACGGTGATCCCTCGCGCAGCACAAGCGCCGAGATCGATATTATCGAGGCCGACACCCAGCCGCCCGATCACCTTGACGTCCGGGGCAGCGTCCAGGAGTTCGGCCGTCACCTTCGTGCGATTGCGAACGATGAGGGCCTTGGTCGGCGGCACGAGACCGGCCAGCTCGTCCGGTTTCTCCCACAGATCCTGGTCCCAATGAACGTCAAAATCCGCCTTCAATTGTTCAACGGCATCGGGGTCGAGAAACTCTGTGATTACGATTTCACTCATCAGCCTTCATCCAACTCCAGTTGCCGCCGCATCTCGGCAAACATCTCGCGTTTCAGTTCCATACCGATCCCCGGCACACCTGCGGGGGTCACATAGCCGTCGATGACCGGAATGTCGTCGGCGAAACCGCCATAGGGCTGAAAGACGCCCGGATAGGATTCCGATCCTCCCAGCGTCAGACCAACCGCCATGTTGAGCGCGAGCTGGTGCCCGCCATGGGGAATCAGGCGCCGTCTTGACCATCCTGCCTCCTCAACGACGCGGATAACGTTCAGATACTCGGTTAGGCCGTAGGCAAGCGCCGGGTCGACCTGAATCCAGTCGCGGTCCGGACGCATGCCAGCATAGCGGACGAGATTGCGGGCGTCCTGATGGGAAAAGAGGTTCTCACCGGTCGCGATCGAGCCGGCATAGTGATCGGCGACCATGGCATTCAGCCGATAGTCGAGCGGGTCTCCCGGCTCCTCGTACCAAAACAGATCGTAGGGTGCGATCGCCATGGCATAAGTAAGGGCGGTTTCAAGATTAAAGCGGCCATTGGCGTCGACGGCGAGATTCGCACCGCTGCCGACGACATCGAGGACGGCTTCGATGCGCTCCAGATCTTCATCCAGATCGGCGCCACCGATTTTCATTTTGACGACGCGATATCCCTGGTCGAGATAGGCGCGCATCTCGTCTCGAAGTTTTTCGATCCCCTTGCCGGGATAATAGTAACCGCCGCCGGGATAGACGAGGATCCGCTTGTCGGCGCGTCCCTTATTGAAGCGCCGCGACAGCAGGCGCCAAAGAGGTTCGTCGGCAATCTTTGCGACCGCGTCCCATACGGCCATGTCGAGAGCCGCGGCTGCGACCGCACGGTCGCCATGGCCGCCGGGCTTCTCGCCTGCCATGAAGGTTTGCCAGATGGCGAAGGGATCAAGATTGTTCTGGTCTTCGTCGATGAGGCTGTCCGGGTCGGCGCTCATGATACGCGGGATGAACCGGTCACGAAGGATGCCTGACTGTGCGTAGCGGCCGTTGGACGAAAAGCCATAACCGATAACGGGTTTGCCGTCGCGTGTGACATCGGTCTCGATCGCGACAAGCGATACGGTCATCGAAGAGAAGTCGATATAGGCGTTGCGGATCTCCGACGCGATTGGCGCTGCGGCATCCCTGATTTTGGTGATTTTCACTGGAGTTTCACATCGTTGCTAAGACAAGAGAAGGGCGACGCCGAGACTTTACCGGCGTCGCCCGTTTGTGACACGAAATACCAATCGACGTCGATGCATTCTCATTCACGCTATCGAGAAGGGACGCCCCGCACTTGATGCGGGGCCCAGGGCTGCGAACGAGATTTTCATTTTTTGGCCCTGGGTCCCGCATCAAGTGCGGGACGTCGTTAGCGGCTTGATGGCCTTCTAGCCAACGTCTTTAAGAAATCGTGTCGGCCTATGCGCTGCGATAGAGCTTGGTCATGACAAATTCCTTATGACCCAGCGCTTCAGCCGCCGTATTGCGGCCATTGGCCGTGCGAACGATCATATCGATCAGCGCATCGCCGGCATTGTCGATTGTCATGGTGCGTTTGAGAATGCCGGTGACGTCGACATCCACATGCTCGTCCATGGTGCGGACGGTGCGGGGGTTTGCCGTGATCTTGATAACCGGAACGATCGGATTTCCGACCACATTGCCCTGACCTGTCGGGAATGTGTGGACGACGTATCCGGCGGCGGCCATCAGGGTGACGCATTCGGCGGCGGCGGACGACGTATCCATATAGTAGAGGCCCGCACCCTTTTCCGGCGCCTCTGCCGGTCCAAGCGCATCGATATATTTGCACTCGCGGCCGATCTTCTCGAGATTGCCGAGGGCTTTCTCTTCAATCGTTGTCAGGCCACCGAGAATGTTGCCTTTGGTCGGCTGCGAGTCGGAAAGATCCGATGTCTTGTGGGGTTCGATGACTTCGTCCTGATAGGCCTGGAAGATCTTCATGAACTTCTCGGCGGCTTCCGGGTTTGCAGCACGGTCCTTACAAATATGCTCGGCACCTGTGATTTCCGAAGTCTCGCCAAAGACACCATGGATGCCTTTCGGAATGAGCTTGTCATACATGTTGCCGACGGTGGGGCAGGAACCCAGACCCGTCGTCGTGTCGGACTCGCCGCACTTGGTGGAGACCCAAAGTTCGGAGATATCGCATTCCTCACGCTGCAGCTCGGTTGCCCAATGGACATATTCCTTTGCTTTGCGCGAGGCCATTGCCGTCGTGTTGATGTCGCCATTCTGTTCAATGGAGAATCCTGTCACCGGCTTGCCCGTTTTGGCGATGCCTTCGACGATATGCGCCGTCCACTCGGGCTCGATGCCGATCACGACAACGGCCGCAACGTTCGGGTTCGAACCCGTGCCGATCAGGGTGCGGAAATGCAACTCCAGATCTTCGCCGAACTGGAGCCGGCCATAGGAGTGGGGCAGGGCCTTGGTGCCCTGAATATGTGAGGCGACCGCCTCGCATGCCGCGTTCGAGATGTCGTCGACGGGCAGGATGACGACATGGTTGCGGACGCCGACGCGGCCATTTTCGCGTCGATAGCCCATGAATTTCTGATTGTCTGACATATGCTTCCTCTTGAATTCGGTAAACCGTCGCGGCCGTGTTCGGTCGCCGGTGTGTGTTGGTTGGCTATGAGACCGGGGTTCCGGTCGTCGCTGCTACCAACGCTTCGTCTTGAGATTGTGCGTATGCACATGGCCGCCGACAGGTGCATCGCCCACCATCTTGCCGATGTCTTCGCCATATTTGACGATCGTCTCGCCAGCGCTGAGGTCGGAAAGCGCGACCTTGTGGCCGATCGGAATATCCGCCACGGCCTTGAGGTTGAGGGTGGTGTCGGTCTCGGTGACGACACCGAGCATTTCGGTGCCTGCCGCCAGGTCTTCGACCACGACAACACCCACATTGTCTTTGGGGCTGTGGACGAGAAAATGAGGTTCGGACATATCTATTGTCTCCCTAGTGTGTCTTGAGTTCGATGAGATGAGGTGTCGTTAGATGAGTTCGTCTGTCTTGTTGCGCGTTTCTCCATACCGGCTCAACGCGGGTGGTTTGAGGCCTTCATAGAGGCCGTCCACGCGGGCGTTGACTTCCGCATTGTTGCGTTCGAACAGGCTGTTGCCGGCAAGGTCGCTTTCGACCAGCAACGGCCCGAAATTCTCTACTTTCAAAATCCACATGGCCTGGGCGATGCCGAGTTCGTCGAGCCAGTTGACGGCTTCGACGTCTTTGATGCCCCGGCCGAGAAGCGCTCCCGTTCCATATCCGACCGTCGTCAGATAGACGGCTCCGGCGGGGACGAAAATGTCACGGTAGTGATCGGCGTTCATGCCGCCCTTGCCGATGACGACCCGGGTGCCGGTCTTCTCGAACC
This sequence comes from Methyloligellaceae bacterium, assembly GCA_965227905.1. Classification (GTDB taxonomy): domain Bacteria; phylum Pseudomonadota; class Alphaproteobacteria; order Rhizobiales; family Methyloligellaceae; genus CBDDHT01. The sequence goes on along the minus strand of OZ245780.1, from coordinate 5,746,715 downwards.
AGCGCGTCAGGTATTTTGCAAAGCGGAAACTGGCTGTCGCTGTCACGGCGCCGATATTGTGCGTTCCATCCTCGTCCGTCGCCGCTGCGGGCGAGCAATGAAAGTTCACATTGGTCAGCTTGGTGAAATCGACCGGCGGATTTTCGCCTTTCTCGAGAACGCGTTCGTAGATGCCTTCTCGAGCGGTGTAGATCAGCCCATCGAGAAACACGACTGTGCCGATTTCGAGTTTTTGGATATCCTCATCGGATATCGGTGTCTGCAGGCGGACCTGTTTCAGCTTGTTGGCGCGTTCGCCCATCCGTCCATCCTCAATTCAAGAGTGTTTCTTTGCGAGCCGGTATTGCTCGCCTTGTCAGTTGGTCCCGGCTATTCCGCCGCATGAACCGCGCTATCGGGCGCTTCCCAATCGACCGAGTTACGTCGCATGTAGGGCGTGAACCACTGCGGATCGGTGCGATATTCGATGCTGCCATCGGCATGGATTCGTGCTGTCGCGCGGCGCGATGACAGACAGAAGCAATGCACGGACATCGGCATGCCGCCGGTATGCGTGTAGCCGACCTCAATGTTGCAATCGACGACCGTCGAATTGCCGTTGAAGCCCATGGCACCGAGACCCGTCTTGTTTCCAAGCTCTTTCAGCTCGTCTTCAAGCGCAGCGATCTCGGGGTCGGGATGCCGGGATCCAACCGTCCGCAGACAGGCTGCCTGCTTGCCGAGCATCATGGTCGTGTCTTTCGACCCGCCAAGCCCGATCCCGACGATGGCCGGCTGGCAGGCAAGGCCGCGCTTGCCGAAAGCTAGCATAACATCCAGGAAGAAGCGCTTGATGCCGTCACGCCCGTCGCCCGGGAACAGCATGCGATAGTCCGTGCCGAACAGACCGCCTTTATGAACGGTTGTGAGTTCAAGCCAGTCTTTGCCTGGCTCGAAGCTGTATTCGACTTCCGGCGCGTTCATGCCGACATTGTTGTTGTTGTCCTGACGCGAGAGCGGATGCACCCGGTTCGGACGCAAAGGCACGTCGTGGGTGGCGCGAGCGGTGGCCCGGCGGACGCGATGCTCAAGACCAACGAAGCCGCCTTCTATGGATGCCTCGTTGCCGGCTTTGATGTAGAAACGCGGTACGCCCGTATCGGCGCACATGGGGCGCCTGTCTTCGCGGGCAGCCTGATAGTTCTCCAGCATGGCCTCAAGAACGAATGCGGACAGGTCACCACTTTCGATATCGATCATCGAGCGGATGCCGGCCTCGTAATCCTCCGGGATATCGATGGCCGCACGGCACATGACTTCGTAGGCCGCTTCTTCAATGGTATCGGGGGAAATCATCTCAGATACTCCTTGGCCTTATTCGGCCGCCTGGGTCGGCGGGGCGACTTCCGGCGGTGCTCCGGCCTCGCCTTCGATAAGGGATTCGCCCGGGCTCACGATGGTGAACTGGACAGGCTCCGTGCCTGTTTCCAGCGCGCCATTCTCATCGAGGCGGACGGTCGTGAATGCGGATGTTTCGAGTTCGCCTGCATCGGGGAAGTCGGATCGGTAGTGCGCGCCCCGTGAGTTTTCGCGGGTCAGCGCGGCGCGGGCGATTGTCTTGGAAATCAAGATCTGGCTCTCCAGATTGAGCCAGTCGTGCCAGGTCAGATTGAAGGCTCTTGCGGAGTCGGCTAGCCCGGTGCTCTGGAGCTGGTCGCCCAGCGTATCCAGTTCCGCGATGGCCCGTTCCAGACCTTCGGCTTCGCGAGAGATCCCGACATCGTCCCACATGAGATAGAGAAGGCGTTCGCGCAGAACATAGAGATCGCCGGATTCTTGTGCGAAGGGCCTCAGGCAGCGGCCCACATGATGCTCGATCGTACCCGGGTCGGGATCGCGCCATTCCGTGTCCGAGGTGACGGCCTTGGCCATGACGCCGCCGGCAATGCCGCCGAAAACGGTGGAGTTCGCAACGCCGTTACCGCCCAGGCGGTTCGCTCCGTGCACGCCGCCGGCATCTTCCCCGGCCACATACAGCCCTTCGATGCCCGTGCTGCAATCCGGCTGGAAGGCAACGCCGCCCATCATATAGTGCGCTGTCGGCAGGACCTCGACGTCGCCACCGGCAAGATCGAAACCGCAGTCGGCGCAACGCTTGACCATTCCCTTGAACTGCTTGGCGACTTTCTCAGGACCAAGATGAGCCATGCGGATATAGAGGCCGCCATTGGGCGTACCGCGCCCGGCGCGCACTTCCTCGTACATTCCCCGGGAGACAATGTCGCGCGTCGCCCGTTCGCCATGCTCGTGATAATTGAACATGAAACGCTCGCCGGCCCCGTTCAGCAGGTAGCCACCGGCGCCGCGAAGACCTTCTTCCAGGATTGTGCCGGTCATACGCGTATCGTCGCCGGCAAGAATACCGGTGGGATGAAACTGCACCATCTCCATGTCGCGGAGCGTCAGACCGACTCCAAGCGCCATGGCCATGCCATCGCAGGCCTTGTCGCCGGAGGGTGTGTGATAGCGATACATGGTGGTCCCGCCACCGGCGCCGAGCAGCACCCTTTTGGCCTGAACGAAACGGAATTCGCCGGTGCGAATATCAACGAACAGAACGCCGGCAATGCTGGCGCCGTCTTTCGTCGGGATCAAAGCGACCGCGCGGTGCTCTTCGAGGCGGCGCACATCGCGGGCCCAGACCTGTTCGGCAAGGCGATTGATGATTTCGATGCCTGTCAAATCGCCCTTGTGCACGGTCCGGTCGAAACTCTGACCGGCGAATGCCTTCTGATGCATCGTCCCGTCGGCGTTCCGATCGAAGAAGCAGCCATGCTCGTTCTCGAGTTCGTGGATACGCTTGACGGCGCCATTCACCAGTACCCAGGCGAGGTCCTGATTTGGAAGCCATTTGCCGCCAACGATCGTGTCCATGAAATGGCGCTCTACAGAGTCGCCTTCGGCCAGCGCGACGTTGTAACCGCCCTGCACCATGCGCGTGCAGCCGGATTTGCCGACCAGCCCTTTGACCGCAATCGTGATGTCTGCGTCGGGGTTTTCCTTCAAGGCGTGAATAGCGGCAAGGAGGCCTGCGCCGCCCGAACCGATAATCAGTATGTCTGTTCTCAGAGTGTCCATGGGTCTACCCGAAGAGTCTCATAAGAAAGAGGAGGCCTGTGCCCAGGCCAAGCGCGAAGGCGGCAGCGATCCAGCCGGCCTGTGAGCGCGTCAGCCCCATGAATTCGACGGCGAGGAGTCTCAGTCCGCCGGCAGCGTGTACGGCAAGGGCCGTCACAAGGAGCACTTCGCTGACCTTGACCCAGCCCTGCTGCGTCCACGCGATGAACGATCCAAAGGCCTCGGCCTCCAAGGCCAGTCCGAGTGCGAGGAAATGCAGCGGCAGGAATATGGCCAACGAAAGTCCCGAAATGCGGTGAATGAGCGCCGCGATAAAACCGGGATGGGCCCGGCTTGCGGGATTGGTGTCGATGCTGCTCATGCGATCACCGCATAAACGGCACGCAGACCCAGAACAATGAGAAGGGCCATGAATCCGTGGCTGGCGATCGCAACGAGGCGCGGCGACAGCTTGCTCCATTCGCGTAGAATTGCCTGGAGGCCGATGCCGGCATGGATGGCCGCGGCGATAACGAACAAACCGTAGAAGGCGGCCCATGCGAAATTGCCGCGCGTTCGCGCGAGGATCTCCTCGCCGGTAATACCGCCCTGCGCCGAAACGATGATGAGGACCAGATGCGTGACGACCAGCGGGACGAGGATCATTGCCGTCCCGCGCTGAAGGAGATAGCTGAGCGGTGTCATGATCCAAGGTCTCCCTTGATGTAAGCCTTGATACTGGCGCGTTTCAGTCCGGCGATCGAATGGGTGGGGTTGAGTGCAACGGGACAGTGCTCGGCACAGGACTGATGGCTGTGACAGCTATGGCAGCCGGCATCGCCGGTGACGGCGTTCAGGATTCCGCTTCGATCGCCATCACGCAGATCGTTGTAGGCGGCCCAGGCACGATTGAGGGCGGCCGGGCCAAGATAATCCGGGCGCCAGGTAACCAGGTCGCAGGCGCTATAGCAGACACCACAGTTAATGCATTCGATGGCCGCGTTGGCCTCTGCGCGTTCCTTTTCCTCCGGGCTGATATCCGCCATGCGATCGGCTGGACCGGAACCGGGAGTGAAGCGTCCCTGTGCTTTCTGCCACTTCTCGAAGAAGGGCGTCATATCGGTAACGAGGTCGCGAATGACGGGAAGGTTTCTAAGCGGGGCAATCTTCAGTTTGCGTTTTTTCGCAACCCGCGAGACGTGCGTTCGACATGTCCACCGAGGTCGCCCATTGACGGTCATCGCGCAGGAGCCGCAGACGCCGACACGGCAGGCGAACCGGTAGGCGAGGGTTGGGTCCTGTTCGCGCTGGATATGGGTTACGACGTCGAGAACCGTCTGGTTTTCGCGAGCTGGCACGTCGTAGGTTTCGAACGTGCCTTCCGCGTCGCCGCGCCAGACCTGCACCTCGAGCGTCTGCTCCTGGTTCTTTGTTTCGGCAGCATCCGTGCTCATGGTTTCTTGGCCCGTTTCGGGGCCTGTCCCTTACTCTTGCCGTTGCTCAGGCTGATTTCCAGTTTGACGAGATCGCCGCGATAATTGACTACGCCGACATAGATGACGCGCCCGGTCGCATCGCGCAGGACGCGCCGCATAATGCCGATTGGCGATCCGATCGGTACATCGAGATGTTCGGCAACTTCGCTTTCCGCCGTGCCGATTGTCAGTGTTTGTCGGAGGTCGCCCACCTGAATTCCCGGAAGGGTCTCCAGAACGGGAATGATCATTTCTTTCTCAAAGCGCTTCGGTGCCCGCGCATAAATCTTGTCATCCAGATGCATGTCCACGACCGCGTAGGCTGTCGAACCCGATCCATGGACACGGCGCATATGGCGATAGGCCGCGGCAGGCTCGCCGTCGCCGTCGTCGAGCAATTCGCCTTCGGCATTTTCGTCGACAGCGATGATCCGGGACCAGTTGCCTTCGAGACTGCGGATGAGATCATCCCAGCTCGTCTCCAGTTTGCACCATTCGGGACCGCCTTTGTCTGTGACAAAAGTTCCCTTGCCGCGTTGGCGCCAGATGAGCTCTTCCGATTCCAATACTGTCAGCGCCTGGCGCAAGGTCACGCGTGCGACGCCGAACTCTTCCTCGAGATCTCCGAGAGGCGGGATCTGATGACCCGGTCCCCAGGCGCCGGAGCGGATCCGATGACGTATGATATCGGCGACCTGCACGTAGAGCGTTCCGCGTTTTTCGGAGAACGGTCGACGCGGACGCGATGGATCGGTTGAAGGAGAGGTCACGGACATATGTGAAAAGCACTAACTTTCTAAAGTTCTATTTATAGTAACTTTAGGTGTGCGTCTTGGCAAGGCCTCACTTGCGCAAGGCACTCAAAATCTCGCGACCGTAGTCCGTCGGAGTTCTACTCGCCGGTAGTGGCATCCTCGATGGTGATATCGAGTGAGAGGTCTCGGGCCGCCGAAAGCAACTTGTCCGTATGCTGTCTGGCTGTTTCGAGCGACATGCGAATAACGGGTGCGTGGAATGAGAGTGTCGCGAACAGCCGGCCTGTCTGATCGGTCAAAGGGACAGAGATCGCGATCATGCCCTCGATGAATTCCTCATTGTCGGTGCCGACGCCGGCTCGGGAGATCTGGGCGAACTCCTCCTCCAGCGCGTCCAATTCGGTGATTGTCATGGGCGTGCGACGCGTGCGTTCGATCCGTTCCAGAACCCGGCGACGCCGCGCAGCTGGGAGTGTCGAGAGATAGAGCTTTCCAGACGCCGTGCAATAGAGAGGAACTTTCGTTCCGACCGGCAATTGCACTTTCAGAGGCCACTCCGTCTCGACACGATCCTCGTATCGCATATGCGTACCGTTTGGTACGGCAATGTTGCAGGTTTCGCCGATTTGTTTTGCAAGGGATTGCAGGATGCTATGACGGCCAACCTTGTAGGCCCGGTTTGCGAAGACCGATTCCGCTAGTCCGACGAGTTTGGGACCCGGGACAAGCCCTTTTCCGCCAATGGCTTCTGCAAGATAGTCCTGTTCACGCAGCAGCCGGCAGATTCGGTGAACTGTAGCCTTCGGCAGACCACAGCTATCAACAAGATGGGCAATGCGAGGAGGTTGCTCTGCCAAGGCAACAGATTCGAGCACTTGCAGGACGCGCGAGAAACGTGGCGACTCTGACACGCACGACCCTCCAACGCCTATAGAGCGTGACGGGCATCGAATTGGATGCCGACCAGTCGCTCCTGCCAAACCAAACCGATCAACAAGTATCCAACCGTTTGGGATCGCAACCCGGTTGGTCAGATGTCCAACTTCGAGCCCCATACGATGCGTTCAGCGTATGGGGCTCGAATTAGAGGTTCACGTAGCACTCGCTATTGCTGGAACGTTCCAGCACCTTCGTGCACCAGCAAGATCGTCGAGAGCTCGGGCACGAACGCAATGACTACCCAACAGAGTAGTAGCGCTATGAAATAGGGCATGACGTATTTCAATAATCTGAAGTACGGGATGCCCGTGATTCCGCTGGCTACATAGAGGTTGAGACCGTAAGGCGGTGTGATAAAGCCGATGGCATCACCAACGAGGAAGATCACAGCGAAATGGATGGGGTCGACGCCGATTGAGTAGGCGATCGGTGCCAGGATCGGTGCCAGGATGATCGTGTTAGGCAGGCTTTCCAGGAATGTCCCTGCGGCCAGCACAAGCCCCATGCAAGCGAAGAGAACAGGGTAATAGCCACCAAGTCCGCCGATCATTTGTTCGACAAACTGTTTGGCACCCAAGAGGATCATAATCTGCTGCATCACGATCGAGACTGCGATCAAAGGGGCCAAGAGGCCAGTAATCTGGCCCGACCGAATGATCAAGCTCGGCAGTTCAGGCAATGAGAAACCCGGGATGGCGATGCGGCTGAGCAGGCTCTGATCTTCCTGGTTGTCTTCGATTTTGGCCACGTCGACAACGCCGTTCTCGTCGGCATAAATCATCCGGTAGATCGGGTAGGAGATAAGACCGAAGATCATGCAGAAACCGGCTGTAATACCGGCAGCTTCGGTCGGGGAGAAGATCCCCGCATAGATGCCCCAGATCACGAGTGCGATAGCGGCAAAACCAATCCAGGCGGCGACGGCCGTCCTCAGAACCCGGGTTGCACTCAATCGGATGAGGTGTCCCCAGCCATTGATCTGGCAGACGATCCAGCAGGCCAATTGCATGGAGACGACCATCAGAAGTCCGGGAAGCAATCCACCGATAAACAGATCCGAAATCGACAGGTTCAGCAGGAAGCCATAGACGATGAAGATGATGCTTGGTGGAATGATAATTCCGACTGTTCCGCCTGAAGCCGCTGTTGCCGCAGAGAAGTTCGGGTCGTAGCCGCCTTTCACCATTTCCGGATGCATAATGCCACCGATGGCGGCTGTCGTTGCAGAGTTTGACCCCGATATGGCTGCGAACAGGCCGCAAGCACCGAGAGCAGCCATCGCAAGGCCGCCACGTAGCCAGCCGAGACATGCATAGGCAAAGTCTGACAAGCGCTTCGCAATACCGGAACCGTTGATCAGGTCTCCGGTCAGAATGAAGAGCGGCATCGCCAACAAGCCAAAGAAGTTCAGCCCTTCGTAGAGCGTCACGCCGATATTGGCGAGGGTGAAGTCAATCACCAGGCTAATGCCGATCACCCAATATCCGATAATCAGGATGATGGGCACGCCGATCACGAACATGACGGTGACGGCAAGTGTGATTAGGGTAACGAGTGTTCCTTGATCCATCAGTCCCTCCTATTCGCCTAGCACGCTGGTTTGAATCTGCAGTGGTTCGCCTCTCGAGAACTTCGTCACATCCTCGTAGACATTTTGCAGAACTCTGAAGATCAGCAGGACAAAGGCGATGGGTGTCGCGGTATAGAACCACCAGAGCAACACTTCGTCGGTTCCTTGGACGATGGCAAAATTGTCGCGCAGCATGACCACCTGATCGGTCGTGTAGTAAAGAACGATGCACGCAAAACCGAGCCACAGAAGCGAGTCGAGTATCAGGCATGCGAACTGCGCCGGATAGGGCATTCGGGACCGGATTTCATCGAAGCGCAGATGCGTGCGGATGCGCACATTGTAGGCACAACCGATCCAGACGACCCACAAGAACAGGTAAATCGGGATCGTCGTGCTCCAGGCCGCCTGTTCTGCGAATATGAAGCGCCTGATCACCTCGACGAAGATGATGATCGTCATCAAAATGTAGTTGAAGAGCATTATGACTTTTTCCAGGTTCCGGTCGACGGAACCCATGAAAGCCGTAAGACCGTTTCGGAAGCCGCCGGAAAAAACCGTTGCTGCGACCATGACGGCCAGAAATCCCAACAAGGAATATGTGATTGCCGGGTTCTCGCCGAACCACTTAGGGATATCTTCGAGATCAATTAAATCATCTAGGCGAAAGTCCACTCCGCACCCCCCCAGGTTGCCAGTCTTCTCGTGTTCTACGATACCGATCGACGCGCGTCACCCCACAATGGGGCGTGATGTCGCACCATCACATCGTACCTGTGCCTTTGCATGTTCGTTAGACGGCTGACATGCGACTGTTGCAATTTGGTCGACACGGCTCTGCCGCTCCTACCACTTTCAGCTTCAAAAATGGAACAGGCCGTTCCAGTATTGCGGGACTTGACGCTCTGCGGCAAGAGGCAAAAGCATATTTCTGCGTATTCGGCAGTGATTTGCAATCGGGGGCATGGTTGGCGTACACGCGACCCTCTGTATGCGGACTAAATCTGGGGGAGAATTTCGGAGTGGGCGATTCCTTTGATTTTATTGTGGCGGGAGCAGGCTCGGCGGGTTGCGTTCTGGCCAACCGTCTGAGTGCGGATGGACGCTACCGGGTGCTGCTACTTGAAGCGGGCGGGCGAGACCGAAATCCGTGGATTCATGTTCCCGTCGGCTATTTCAAGACGCTGCACAATCCTTCCACAGACTGGTGCTACAAGACCGAATCCGACCCAGGTTTGAATGGCCGCTCGCTGGATTGGCCCCGCGGCAAGACCCTTGGTGGTTCGAGCTCAATCAACGGCCTGCTCTATATTCGCGGCCAGGCACAGGACTATGACCACTGGCGTCAGCTTGGCAATGTCGGTTGGTCGTCCGACGATGTTCTGCCATATTTCAAACGCGCCGAGGACCAGGCCCGCGGCGAGGACGATTTTCACGGCGTAGGCGGACCGCTTTCCGTGTCCAATATCCGCGTCAAAAGAGATGTCTGCGATGCCTTCATTGCTGCCGCCGAAACCCTGGGCATCCCGAAAAATGATGATTTCAATGGGGCGAGCCAGGAAGGGGCCGGTTATTTCCAACTGACGGCGCGTAAGGGGTTTCGCTGTTCAACCGCGGTCGGCTATCTGCGGCCCGCAGAAAAGCGCAGCAATCTCGATGTCATTACGCATGCCCATGTCGAGCGCCTGCTCTTTGCCGACGATGCAGCCAACCGGGCTTCGGGTTTGGAGATTTCGGTAAAGGGACAGAAGCGCCAGGTCATGCTATTGCCTGGAGGCAGCGTCGTACTGGCTGCCGGTGCTATCGGCTCCCCGCAGATTCTACAATTGTCTGGAATTGGGCCCGGAGACGTCTTGCGTGCGAATGGGATTCCCGTCCGCAAAGACCTCCAGGGCGTCGGAGGGAATCTGCAAGACCATCTGCAGATTCGCATGATCTATGAGGTCAATGTTCCGACATTGAACGATGAGATCAACAATATCATTCGCCGCTCGATGATCGGCCTTCGGTATATCGCAACGCGGACAGGTCCCATGGCGATGGGAGCGAGTCAGGTTTGCGTCTTCTGCAAGACGCGCCCTGAACTGGAAACGCCCGACATTCAGTTTCACATGCAACCTCTCAGTGCCGACAAGCCTGGCGTCGAGATGCACCCCTTTTCCGGCATCACGTCATCGGTCTGCCAATTGCGACCAGAAAGCCGCGGGCATATCGCGATCAAGTCTCCCGATCCGCACGATTATCCGGAGATCCACCCGAATTATCTCTCCACGACACTCGATCAGGATACGGCCGTCGCGAGTATCAGGGTTTCACGGGCTATCGCGGCAGCACACCCTCTTGCACGCTATATTGTGGCAGAACGCGCGCCCGGGCCCGAAGTCGACGGCGACGAGGGCCTGCTGGAGGCCGCAAGGAACCTGTCGCAGACAATCTACCATCCGGTTGGCACCTGTAAGATGGGGCAGGATGAAATGGCGGTGGTCGACGATCGCCTCAGGGTTCGCGGTGTCCAAGGATTGCGTGTGGTCGACGCCTCCATCATGCCGGTGATTGTGTCAGGCAATACAAATGCGCCGACGATCATGATCGCCGAAAAAGCCAGCGATATGATTTTGGAGGACGCACAGGGCTGACGGCTGTGGGGTCCGACCCGTTGTCAGATGGCTATGAGGGCGGTTATTGCGTTGGCCGTGGCCGCTGTTCCTGCGATTCGATCGCGCTTGGCGTCTTGTCCATGACCTGATTGTCCGATGCCTTGCGCAGGATATCGCTTTTACTGCCGTCGGAAAACGTCACCTGAACCGAGATGCTCTTGGCACGGCCCGAGGGAAGCGAGATGTAAGGCTTGTTGGTCGTAATGGAATGAGGGTTCCGCGGATCGCAGGGCTGGAGCTTCCATTCCTTGTCGAGTGCATCGCCATCCAGGCTGTAATGCACAGCCTTGATTCCGCAGCGATAGGATTCAAGGTGCGTGAAATAGATCAACTGACGGCCGTTGAATTCACGAAAATGCGCCCAACCTGATCGGGTCATGTTGAGGATGCGCTTTTCCTGTCCCAGGAGTGAACTTTGGGCATTTGCGGCGCTTGCAAAGCCGAGAAGCGCTGCGAGAAGAAAGAGTGTGTTGCGTTTCATTGTCCAACGGTCATAAACAGTGGGCGCGGAAAAAAATTTCGGCGAGCCTAGCGGACCCGCTCACCATCGCCAAGATTGTACCTTAACTTGATATTAGTATGGCGGGGAGTTTCTTATGATCTGGAGCGTGAACGGGAGGGGAGCTATGCGAGGCATCTGTGTACCCGCATTGACAGTGTTCTTGCTGTCGGCGTGTGCTGATGTAGGGCTGCAGCAATCTGCTGCGCCGACACGCATTGCTGCTCTCAATGTAACGCTGAACGCCGAACAGGCGCGCGACATGATTAACAAGTATCGGAAGCGGAAAGGTCTCAAGCCTTTGATATTGCATCCGAAGCTTGCCGAAGCGGCGCGGCGTCATTCAAAGGATCTTTCCCGTCACGATACGATTTCGCACCGTGGCTCCGATGGCTCGGACCCATGGGAACGCGTGAAAGGTACAGGCTATAAGGCGCGTCTCGCTGCAGAAAATGTCGGTGTCGGGCAGGTGTCGCTTGCCGAAGTCTTCAAGGGTTGGCAGGACAGCCCCGGCCACAACGAGAATCTGCTTCTCAATGACGCCACGCATATGGGCATCGCGCTCATTCAGGATCCCCAGACAGAATACAAGACATTCTGGACCCTCGTGCTGGGTTCGCCGATCTGACTTTTCCGCTCCTCTAATCGCTGGAACCGGCTGAGACCGACCGCGCTGTTGTGCTATGCCTCAAAGCAGGTGATCTGCAGCGAGGCAAGGGATGGCGGTTGAGAGACGCGTGCTACCGGACGACACGGACTACGAAGCGCTTTGCGCCCGGTTTCGCTGGCCTGTACCGGAATTCTACAACATTGCCGTCGATGTCTGCGATCGATGGGCCGAGGTCGAACCGGACCGGGTCGCGATCATTCATAAGAGAAACGATGGTGCCGTAGACCGACTGACCTATGGTGCCCTGAGGGCGCGGTCCAATGCTCTCGCGAATGGGCTCAAGGCATTGGGGCTCGAAGCGCGTGACCGGATTGGGTTGCTGCTTCCTCAGGCTCCTGAAACTGCCCTTTCCCATATCGCAGCTTTCAAGCTGGGGGCGATTTCCATTCCGCTTGCGTCGCTGTTCGGCCCGGATGCCCTTCGGTATCGCTTGGCAAGCAGCGGGGCCAAAGCGGTGGTGACCAATGAAGCGGGTCTATCAAAGGTAAGGCAAATCCGCGATCAGCTTCCCGATCTGGAACATGTAATCTGCATCGATGGTGCCGACGGCGACGCGCTTGGATTTGCGCAGCTATGTGCCGATCAAAGGGAGGATTTCGCGCCTCGTCGCACTCTTGCCGACGATCCGGCAATCATCATCTTCACATCCGGCACGACAGGTCCGCCGAAGGGGGCTCTACATGCCCATCGCGTACTCCTCGGCCATATGCCCGGTGTCGAGTTCACCCACGAATTCTTGCCCCAGGACGGTGATGTTCTATGGACGCCGGCCGACTGGGCCTGGATTGGTGGGTTGATCAACATCCTGCTGCCGGGTTTGCGTGCCGGCGTGCCGGTGGTCGCCTTTGATTTCCGCAAATTCGACCCGGAAGAAGCCTTTGCCCTGATGGGCGAATTCGGCGTTCGCAACAGTTTTATTCCGCCAACGGCTTTGAAGATGTTGCGGGCCGTCCCCAATCCGGTCGAACGTTTCGGTTTGAATCTGCGCACGATTGGCAGCGGAGGGGAGACCCTTGGAAGGGAAACGCTCGAGTGGGGGCAGGAGGCTCTGGGCCTGACCATCAACGAGTTCTATGGCCAGACGGAATGCAATCTGGTGCTTTCGTCCTGTCATGCGATCGGTGCCGGCCGTCCGGGAGCGATCGGGCGTCCGATTCCCGGGCATCAGGTGGCAGTCGTCGACGCTGAAGGTGAGGTGCTCGCACCGGGTTCTGTCGGCCAGATTGCCGTAAAGCGGCCCGACCCGGTCATGTTCCTTGAATATTGGGAAAATCCTGAAGCGACCCAAGGAAAATTTATAGGCGACTGGCTACTAACCGGTGATCAGGGCGTGATGGACAATGACGGTTACTTCAGTTTTGTCGGCCGCGACGACGATGTGATTACCAGTGCCGGCTATCGTATCGGTCCCGGCGAAATCGAGGACTGCCTGCTTGCGCATCCAGCCGTTCAGCTCGCGGCCGCAGTCGGCAAGCCCGATCCAATACGGACGGAAATCGTCAAGGCATTCATTGTTCTCAAAAACAATGTCGAGCCGACATCGCAGCTTGAAGACGAGCTTCGCGCTCATGTTCGTGATCGGTTATCAGCGCACGAATATCCGCGTGAGTTTGCCTTCGTCGACGAAATGCCGCTGACGACAACCGGCAAGATCATCCGCCGCTTATTGCGTGAGCGGCAATAGCGCCGGATAGGACGCCCCCGACTATTCACCTACCCGATCACTTCGCCTATCTTCCCTCAGATCATTCTCGCCTGCGTTCAGCACCACGACACAAGGACATTGCAGTGGCAGTCTACTCGAATTCAAGGACAGACGTGGAACAGTCGCAATCGGCGCGGCAGACGGACGAGACGGCTGTTCGCGCCATGTACGAACACGCGCCCTATCCGGACCTTGGTGCCGATCTGAAGAATCTTGATCTTTATCTGGATCCGATCATGCCGGATTTGGCAAAGCGGGAGGATGTCCGATTCCTGGATGTAGGGTGCGGAACGGGGCACATTCTCGTGGGCGTTGCCAAGTCCCGCCCTAACTGGAGTTGTTATGGCATCGACTTGTCCAACGGTTCATTGTCGGTCGCGCGTGAACTCGCAACCAAACATGATGCACCTGTTGCTATCACGCGCGGCTCCTATCTCGATCCGCTACCCTATGACTTTTCATTCGACGTGATCAGTGCCATCGGTACGATTCATCATTGTGCGGAGCCCGTGGCCGCCTTGCACAATCTAAAAGCCTCACACCGGGACGACGGCTATCTCCTGCTGCATCTCTATGGCTTGCGCAGCGATCAGGAAAAATTTGATATCAAGGAAGCGCTTTCGATTCTGGAGCCACAACTCGATGCCTATGACAATCGGTTCGATTTCTACAAATCGCTGATGGATCACAAGCAAAAGAACTGGCTGAAGCGCCTGGCGCTGACCACACCTGCAGATGTAGTCGGAACGCTCCGCGCGGCGTGGCGCAACTTCGGCCGCCGCCGTCAGAAAATCTCCTGGTCACCGTCATTTCGGGAAACCTTCGAGCGGCCCGATGCTCCCTGGATCGACCATTTCTGCCATCCCTGCGAGCGGGCCTATGAGGTGCCGGGCGTAAAGGCAATGCTCGACGAGGCAGGGCTTGAGGTTGTGCATATGCTCAAACAGGGCCGCGAACACAAACAGCTGATCCCGGCGGCGTGGCGCGCCCGCTATTCGGAACTCGACAATTGGGACAAGTGGCGGCTGTCAGAGCTACTTGCCATCGGCGGCGGGTCGTTCGCAATGGTTCTGAGAAAAGCCGACTAATCCAATTCCATGCTGTCTCTGTAGTCGACTTTGAGCGCCGGGTCTTGGTCGTCCTTGCGCAGCACCGCATTGCCGACGACCAGCATGTCGAGTTCACAACCCATGAAGCAATGGAAGGCGTCTTCCGGCGTACAGACAATTGGCTCGCTGCGAATATTGAAGCTCGTGTTCACGAGGATGGGGCATCCGGTGATCGCCTCGAACCGTGAAATCAGGGTGTGGTAGTGCGGATTGGTCTCTTTGTGCACAGTCTGAATGCGGGCCGAATAGTCGACATGCGTGACGGCGGGCACTGACGAGCGGGCAACATTGAGCTTGTCGATACCGAACAACGCTTCTTCTTCGGCCGACATCGTGCGCAGATGTTCGTTTGCGACCGGTGCAACCAGAAGCATGTAGGGGCTGTCCTGATCGAGTTCGAACCATTTCGAGACATGTTCGCGCAGCACCGAAGGAGCGAACGGGCGGAAACTCTCGCGATACTTGACCTTGAGATTGAGAACCTTCTGCATTGTCGGACTGCGCGGATCGCCCAGGATCGAGCGATTGCCGAGCGCGCGGGGCCCGAACTCCATCCGCCCCTGAAACCAGCCAACGGCCTTGCCATCGGCCAGTGCTTCGGCAACGCAATCCAGCATGACGTCATGTTCGAGCATGTCGAAGCGAGCGCCGGCATCAGTCAGCCGTTTCGAAACAGCCGTGTCGTCAAAAGACGGTCCGAGATATGAGCCATACATGGCATCGATGCCGGGGGAGACCGCACGCGGTTCATTCGAATGCAGATGGGCGGTGATCAGGGCTGCACCGAGCGATCCGCCCGCGTCGCCGGCTGCAGGCTGAATCCAGATATTCTCGAAGAGGCCCTCGCGGAGGAGCTTGCCATTGGCGACACAGTTCAGCGCGACACCGCCCGCCAGGCAAAGATTCGGCTCGCCAGTTTCTTCTGCAAGCCCGCGCGCAAGCGCTATCACAGCATCTTCAACCACCGCCTGCACGGAGGCTGCGATGTCCATGTGTTTTTGTTCGATCGGTTCATCGGCCTTGCGCACCGGACCTTCGAACAGCTCATCCATACGCGCATTGGTCATGGTCAGACCGGTGCAGTAATTGAAGTAGTCCAAATTCAGGCGAAACGAGCCGTCCGGTTTGATGTCGATCAGATTATCACGGATGAGGTCTGCGTAGCGGGGTGTTCCATAGGGCGCGAGGCCCATCAGCTTGTATTCTCCCGAATTGACGCGGAAGCCGGTGTAATAGGTGAAGGCCGAATAGAGCAGGCCGAGGCTGTGCGGAAAATGGATTTCCTTGTGGATCGCCAGATCCGTGCCCTGACCGATCGCAGCGGACGTTGTCGCCCATTCGCCGACCCCGTCCATGGTCAGCACGAGCGCGCGTTCGAACGGCGAGGGATAGAATGCCGACGCGGCATGGGACAGATGATGTTCCGAGAATGTCAGTCGCTCGTTCCAATCGACGTCCGGTGCCGATTCTCTGAGCTGATCGACAAGCAGAGATTTCAGGAACAGCTTTTCCCGCAACCATAGCGGCAGCGCCATGCGAAACGAGGTGAAGCCGCGCGGGCTGTAGGCAAGATAGGTCTCCAGCAGCCGCTCGAACTTCAGAAACGGTTTGTCGTAGAACGCAACCTTGTCGACCTGATCGAGCGAAATGCCAGCTTCCTCAAGGCAGTAATCGATGGCCTGGCGGGGATAGTCGGCATCGAACTTCTTGCGCGTAAAACGCTCTTCCTGGGCGGCGGCGACGATGTGACCGTCGGCGACAAGAGCCGCAGCGCTATCGTGATAAAAGGCCGAGATGCCGAGGACGCGCATGGGGCTGGATCAGCCGGTCTTAAAAGATCGTGTAGATGAACGGTGCTACCGCCGAGCCCTGGGTCAGCACGATGGCGCCGCCGAAGATGGCCAGAACGATGAAAATCGGCATCAGCCAGTACTTCTTGCGAACGCGCAAGAACAGCCAGAACTCTCGCAAAAAGGCACCCATTCAAAACACCTTCAGAACTGCTTGTCCAAGCTGTCGCCTGGCGGGCCGGGCGGGTCACGGACGATCCAATAGCTCTTGGTATCTGGCTCTAGGCGAAGCCGCAACAGGTCTTTCCCCGTCAAGCGCAGAAGCAATCCGATAGGCGTGATGCAAACATAGAAGATCAACCCGAGAACAATCGGGCTGATGACGGTAGAGAGCAGCAGGCCGAGTTTGGTCCAAAGCCGGTTCAGCGGCGCGAGAACGGTGGGTGCAACGAGTGCAGTGCCGCCAAATGCTAGCGACAGACCGATCCAGACCGGCCATCGGTCCCCGTCGAAATAAACGCTTGCACCGGCGACAATGGCGAAAAACGCCGCAAACACAAAGCCGAAACTACGATCGGACGACGACTTGATAACCGTTTCCCGATCCTGAAACTCGTGTGATCCCACCTGTTTCTTGCGCATCGACGCCTTCTCACGATTCTGAGCTTGGTAGGGTTGTTACTCTATTCGTCAGATCGGGTCGAATGCACGAATAGTCGTGTTTGTCCGAGAGGTGTTTCGAGAGCCGAATGCGACGCAACGCGAGGTGCGCTATTGGCCCGTCGCGACATGCTCTTTCAAAGCTTTGGCAACAATCGATGCGACGGCCTTGGAGCCTTCGTCGGTGAAGTGGATCGGATCATAGACGTCGCGGCCGAAGGTCCATTCGCGAGCTGTTGCAAGGTCGATGAGGATCGCGTTTTCCGATGCTGCAACACGGCGGATAATCGCATTGAAGTAATCATGGATATGGCCGAAACGCTCCACATCCAGACCGGCGCGCGCGAGATCATCCGGAGCAATGAAATTCTGATCTGCTTTTTTGTCGGCCGCTTTTTCGACCCGAATCTGAGTCATCAAGACGGGTTTCACCTTCCAGCTTCGCGCCGACGACACGAAGCTTCGGAGCGCGCTTTCGAATGTCTCCCCGTGGCGTTTCCAAATGGCCTTGTCGTCATCCGTGCCAGAAATGTTGCCTTTGGCGCTGGCTCCGGACACTAATTTCGTGGCTGCACTTATCGCGCGCCGGAACAAACGGCTGCTGTAGGGAACAAGCCGATTGGCGATGGTGCGGATGCCTTCGCCGATAGTCGCGTCTTTTTCGACGAGCAGCCGGTGGTCCGCATTGTCCGTCCAATAGCCCCCATGGCTCGTCAAGACACCGATATCGTTGGTGGCGTGCATGAGGACGGCAAAGTCCGGTTTGAGCGGCGCGACCTTGCCGAGAAACAACAGCAACGAATGCATTGTCGAGTTTCCGGAGCGAGCGGCATTGATGCCGTTGATCTTGAGCCCGAGGTCTGTCTCGAGCGTCTTGGCCGTGAGATAGGGAAAACGGTTCTGCGGTTCGACATAGAGGCATTCTGTCGTGGAGCCTCCAAGAAAGACGATGTTCAGATCGGCATCCTTGTGCCGGATAGCCGGCTCCACGAAGCCGTTTTCGTCGGTCGACAGTGTGTAGGTTTCCCGGCCGCCATCTTCCGCGTCGCTGCGCCGCCATGCCGGCGCGCCCATGAGATTGTCCGTATTCCGCTCCCACTCGCGCATCACCAGATACCGACGTGGAGCCGGGCTCGCATCGGTCGCCGTTCCGGCATAGCGCCCGTTTTCGGGTGTCAGCATCCATTCGAGCGCTGCGACACCGGCGACGATAACGACGATCCAGATAATCGCCATGGTCAGTCGAGCATGCTTCTCGAAGCGGTTCTTTTGAGGCTGCGTCATGACTTCTGTTTTAGATGAATTTCAACAGGCTCGGTATCGATGCGGAAAAGAAAAGTCACGGCATCTCAGGAACCGAAGAAGCTTGCCTATCACGTGAAGATCCCAGATGGCGTAGCAGCTACAGATGCGCGAGTCATATCAGGCTGACTCGAGAGTTGCACTATCCGGATTATGCCCTCTTTCGCCCGGCCAGCAGAGTGAAGCCGAGGCGCCTGCGGGCGATATACAGGAATGAGAGATAGGCGGCCGAAATCGAGACAGCGGTTGCTGTCGCTGCGCCTTCCAGGCCCCATTGAGGGATCAATAGAAAATTCAATACGATGTTGAGCAGAGCCGCAAAGAAGAGCGCTGCCGCACATCGGTTCTGCTCGCCGAGCATGTTGAGGACGTATTCCGCCGGACCGATGGCCGCACGGACCATAAAGCCTGCCGCCAGGATGAACATGATTGGATATCCGGCCGTGAACTCAGCACCGAAAAGGCGCAGCAGGGGCCAGCCCAGGCACAGGAGGCCAACGGTCGCCGCCAGGGATGGCCAGAAGGTCCAGGCAACGGCGCGCCGGATGAATTCGCGCAAGGCATCGATGTCGCCTTCAGAATTTAAAGCTGAAAATCGATGGGCGGCGGCCATTCCGATCGCGAAGTGCACGAAACTGATCAAGCCCATCGTCTTGAGCGCTGCGAAGTAGATCGCGACATCGCTTGGCGACATATATCGGGAGAGGATCAGAATGTCGGTGTTCTGCAAAATCAGTGTGAAGCCGCTGACGAGAAGAATGGGGAGAGATAGTGTCAGCCAAGGGCCATAGGCGGTTTCTCTTGGAGCCTGTTCGACCGTTTTGCGGAGCCGGCGTTGCAAAGCGATGAGTTGCCAGAGGCCGGAAATCCACGCTGCGACGATTGCGGCACCGGCTGCCGTTACCGCGGTCATTTCAAGGCCAACAGTTCCGGCGGCGAGCATGACGCCAAGAAGCAGAAGCGGGCGAAGAATGTAGGGGGGAAGAAGAGCGATCGCTGTCCAGGAATATGCCCGGCTAATCCCGTCCTGGATATCGACCAGACTGTAGAGCGGCAGGCAGAACAGGATCAACGTGCCTGGGATCAGATAGTAGTTTTCGATCCTGTCTCCATAAAGAGCCAAGACCGCAAGACCGATGACCGACAGACTCGTTGAGACGGCCAGGGTCACAAGACGGCTCCCAAGCAGAAGCCCGCGAAGCAGACCCGTCTTGTTCTGGGCCGTGTATTCCGGAATGAGACGGATGACGGCTGTGGAGAGGCCGAGTGGCGAGAGACTTCCAAGAACCAGAATCCAGACCCAGACAAAGACGAAAATGCCGTACTCGAAGCTCCCCATCCAGCGGGCCAGCAGAACCTGTGAAAAATAGGCGATTCCGGCGCTTGCCACGCGAATGGCGAATGCCATCAACGCGGCATTGCGGACCTTCGCATCGCCGTCCCTGTCGCCGAGGCCTTTGACAAGATCCAAGAGCCTCTTGCGCAAACCTGACAGCAGGCCGGTGTCTCTCTCACCGCCTGCGAGCTCTTGTATTGTCATGGACTCGACCTGAACCCGCCGGAATAGACCTGCGAGAATAAGGCAGGGGCTCTTAAGAAAGCGTTCGTTTTTGGCGGATTTCTGCGCTGACGCGGTCCCATTGGTCAGCCCGCTCTGCGTCCCCGATCAATCGGTGTTCAGATGCAAATCTGCTGGCAACCTTATCGGCCGTATCAGCAAAGCGTCGGCGCAGAACCGCTGCCATAAGGGTGACTTCGTCGTCGGTTGCCGTGATGTCCATCGTTGAAACGCTCCCACGAGGTTGCTCCCGTCGATCACGAACCGAGCAAAATCCGGGCCATTTCCACGGCAATGATGGTTAATCTACTCTTAGCGACGTCTTCTCGACCGGCGCTTCTTTCGACGATATTTGCGCACACGGCAGACATGGGGCCGCAGATTTGGTGGACCCTCGGTCAGGGAGGCATTCATCACCAAGGCATCGAGATTCGGGGCAAACATGGCCTTCCAGCCGTAGCGGCGAAAGCCATGCTCCAGAAGTTCGGCGGCGCGAACGCGGCGCGCAGCCCCCGATCGGCTCCCCATGACGACGGCAACGAGACGTACACCGTCACGCGTGGCGCTGGCGACAACATTGTAGCCGGACGCACAGATGAAACCGGTTTTCATGCCGTCGGCACCCTCGAATGTCCGCAGCAGCGAGTTATGCGAGCGCATGTAGCGCTTGCCGATTTTCAACGATGTCAGCGAGAACAGATAGTCATATTCGGGAAAGTCGCGAATGAGTGCACGGGTCAGGCGCGCCATATCCCGTGCGGTCGTCACCTGACGCGCATCGGGAAGGCCGTTCGGATTGACGAAGAAGGAGCGGCTCATGCCGAGCTGGCGGGCCTTGGCATTCATAGCATCGACGAAGGCCTGTTCACTGCCTGAGATGCGTTCCGCGATCATCACTGAGACATCGTTGGCCGACTTGATGATCAAGGCCCTCAGGGCCAGATTCAGGCTCATCTGCGCTCCGACGGGAAGCCCGATCTTGCTCGGAGGCTCGGCCTGCGAGTTCTTCGTCGCCGTGACTTTGTCTTCAAGCGTGAGTTTGCCGGCCTTGAGCGCCTCGAAAGTGAGGTAGGCGGTCAGCAATTTGGTGACGGACGCCGGATGCCAGAGCTGATCCGCGTCTTCCGAATACAGAACTTTATCTGTGGCAACATCGAAGACCAAGGCAGGCCGGGCCAGAGCCGCAGACGGCAATGCCAGTGCGATCAAAAGAACAATCCGCGCAATCATGATGCTCGCAGTGCCCCTCTTTTTCCAACTGCATGCGGTGCGTTCCGCGCATGCAATGGTGCCCCAGGCCGGACTCGAACCAGCACGCCCTCGCGGACAACAGATTTTGAGTCTGTCGCGTCTACCAATTCCGCCACTGGGGCAATTGACCGGGATGATAACGATGCACCCCGCCCGGTCAACACACCAAACCTGCTATTCTTCTCGGAAAAGCAAAGCGTTGCAGACGCGCCACGCCTAGTGTGCGAATTAAGCTCCCGGTGAGCGGCGCGTGGACAGGATGCGCCAGTCTCGGCTATGAGGCGGCATGTTACGCCGCCTTTATGACAAGACTCTGGAGCTTGCCGCCCACCGACACGCCGTTTGGGCCCTGGCTGGCGTTTCGTTCGCCGAGAGTTCCTTCTTTCCGATTCCGCCCGACGTCATGCTGATGCCGATGGCGGTCGCTGAACGCCGGAAGGCGTGGCTTTATGCAGCCGTTTGCACCATTGCGTCGGTGCTTGGCGGAATGGCCGGCTACCTCATCGGCTATGGTCTGTTCGAGACGATCGGCGAGCCGATTCTTGGCCTTTACGACCCGGAACGCATCGCCTGGGACAAATTCACGCAGCTTTATGAGGAGTGGGGATTCTGGATCGTATTCGCGGCTGGGTTTTCGCCTCTGCCCTATAAGGTTTTCACGATTGCAAGCGGTGTCGCAGCCCTGAATTTCCCCATTTTTGTTATCGCCAGTCTTTTGTCCCGTGGCGCACGCTTTTTTCTTGTCTGCGCACTGATTTATTGGTTCGGACCACCGATCCGCGCCTTTGTCGAAAAGCGTCTTGGTCTGGTCACAACCGTATTTTTGATATTACTCGTTGGTGGTTTCGCCGTGATCAAATACGGGCTGTGACAGAAATGACTGAGAGCTTTGCCTGGAAGGACGCGTTTTCGCCGTCCGTGGCGGCTGGTGTCGTCGGGTTGGCGGCACTCGCAGCAATTTCGAGCGCGCTGGCATTCGAGCATCTTGGAGGCTATGAGCCCTGTCCTCTCTGTCTGCAGGAACGCTGGGCCTATTACGCCGCGATTCCCCTCGCATTCCTGGCGCTGCTCTTTTTCCGGCAGGGCCAATCGGGCATTGCCCAGCTTTTGCTGGTCGTATGCGGTCTGGCATTTTTGGCTAATGCAGGACTTGGCGTATTCCACTCCGGCGTCGAATGGCACTGGTGGCCCGGGCCGGCCAGCTGTTCTGGCGGAAGCATTACTTTGGATGCCAGCCGCCTTCTGGAGGCCGTAAAGAATGAACGCGTCGTGCGTTGCGACGAAGCGCCTTGGCGCCTTTTCGGTCTGTCCTTCGCCGGTTACAGCGCACTGATCTCTGCTGGGCTGGCTTTTGTTGCCGCCTGGGGCGTCATGCGCGCCAGGGCATAGTCACGCACCGCGGTCGTTAAATTTCTTTTCCGGGTGGGTCTGTCAACCGGCATCCATTGATGCGCCATGTGCCGTCGATATTCTGCATCTCGTATAGCGCCAGAACGATGCGTCCCTTTGGCCCCGTAATCAGAACATGTTGCAGGAGCTTGCCTGTTGCCTCCGACAGTTCGAGGAACACCACATTTGTCGGTCGATATACCTGTGGATAAGCTGACGCGACAACATTCAGGAACGCAGCCGGAGTGCCGAACTTCGCCTGAATGTCGGGTGATGCAATCGCAAACGCTGCGGCGCCATCGTCTCTTCTGAAGGCTTCGATCTGTGCTGAGATGACGGCGCGAATGCGAACGCCTTCCTTGCTTGCGCCAATAGGCACCGACCCGGCAAGTAGCAGAATGACGGCAAGTATCGAGGCACGCATCAGCAGAGCTTAACGCGACGAGCAGTATTCGCCAATTGCCGGGTTTAGGGTTCGAGTTCAGTATCCCAATAGAGATAATCCAGCCAGCTCTCGTGCAGAAAGTTCGGCGGAAATCGACGGCCGTTGCGATGCAGCTCGTAGACGGTCGGACGATAAGGTGTCTGGGCCGGCCACATTTTGGCATCGGCCGGCATCTTGCCGCCTTTCCTCAGATTGCACGGCGCACATGCGGTCACCACATTGTCCCAGCGGGTCAGTCCGCCACGCGAGCGCGGAATGAGATGATCGAAAGTTAGATCATCGTGAACGCCGCAATACTGGCAGGCGAACCGGTCGCGTAGAAAGACATTAAAGCGCGTGAACGCAGGGTAGAGTGCCGGTTTTACGTAGCATTTCAGCGACACGACGCTCGGCAATCGCAGCTCGAAAGACGGGCTGCGCACAAAGCGATCATATTCGGAAACGATGTTGACCCGGTCCAGGAAGACCGCCTTTACGGCATCCTGCCAATTCCATAGGGACAACGGATAGTAGCTCAGCGGCCGATAGTCGGCGTTGAGAACCAGAGCCGGAAAGGCTTCGGGAGATGCGTCAGCTGCCGTCACGATTTTTGTCCTGACATTTGATGCCGGCTTTCCTCGTTTCTTGCACACATACTCGATAGCGGCGTCATACTATCGCTGTGTGTCACATCTGTGAAGCATACGACATGCGGTGGCGACATACGGTCCCATCTCTACCGATAGTATGGAACGGGGTTGGCTTCAGGACTATCGAGTCAGAGCGGTGTGGCGCTGGCAAGCGTTTTCCGATGCGCGTAATAGGCCCAGAGCAGGCGGGCCGCGACGCTGCGCCAGGGGCGCCAGCGCTCTGCGATCGTGACCATCTCCTTCTGATCGGGACGATCCTGCAGGCTCAGAATGTCACGGACGGCATGCTGGAGGGCCAAGTCTCCCGGCGCCCATCCATCGGCTCGTCCGAGACAAAACATAATGTAGATATCGGCCGTCCAGGGGCCAATGCCCTTTAGTGCCAATAGGCGTTCTCGCAACGCATCTTCCTGCATGCGTGACAGACGTCTTAGATTGATCTCGCCTGTCTCGATCGAAGTGGCAATGCCGCGAAGCGTCTTGATCTTGGCTGCCGACAAACCGCAAGCCTTGAGCACTTCATCTTCGGTCTGAAGCAGAATGCCGGATTCGAACGGTACGACCGCTGCCTCTACACGGCCCCAAATCGCGTTCGCACTTGCGACAGATACCTGCTGGCCGACAATGATGCGCCCGAGACCTGGAAAACCATTGGCGCGTCGCCGAAGGGGTGGTGCGCCGGTGGCCTTGTGGATCATCGCCATAGCCGGACAGGCTGCCGTCAGCACGGTCGTGGCCTCACGGATATCGGCATTGGTTCTGATGATGCGTTTGGACATGTCTTGGCTCGTTCCCGGCTGGGCGTCACTATAGCGCGATGAGCGATCCACCTGTCTTCCGATTTGCACCAAGTCCGAATGGCGATCTTCATCTGGGCCACGCTTATTCGGCTATCGTTACTGCAGATCTGGCCGCGGCTTTCGGCGGTCGTCTTCTGTTGCGGATCGAAGACATCGATATTGGACGATGCCGGCCGGAATATGAGGCCTCGATACTGGACGATTTGAATTGGCTTGGGCTCCGCTGGGAGACACCTATAAGGCGTCAATCGGAACATCTGGACAGCTATGGCGCATTGCTGGCGCGTCTTGAAGCCCTCGATCTTCTCTATCCGTGCTTTGCGACGCGTAGCGAGATCGCAAAGGCAACCGGATCCAATGGCGCCCGGGACCCCGATGGAGGGATTCTCTATCCGGGCCTCTATCGGGGCATCGGTGAGGAGGAAGCCACCCGACGCAAGGCGAAAGGTGAGCCATTTGCGCTGCGTTTGAAGATGAATGAGGCGCTGGCCGTCGCCAAAAGCCGCATCGGGGGCGATCTGACATTTCGCTCATTCTCTCGCGATGGCAGCGAGCAGATTCGCCAGACCGACCCCCTCCGATGGGGCGATGTCGTGATTGCGCGCAAGGATGTGCCGACCAGCTACCACCTGTCGGTCGTTGCCGACGACGCTCTGCAGGGCGTGACCCATGTCACCCGCGGACAGGATTTGCTGGCGGCAACCGATGTGCACCGGCTTCTACAGGTGCTGCTTGAGCTGCCGGAACCGCTCTATCATCACCATGACCTGATTCTGGACGAGGCCGGGCGAAAGCTCTCCAAGCGCGATAGGGACACCAGCCTGCGCAATTTGCGCGATTCGGGACTGAGCCCTGACGAAATTCGGCATCGTGTTGGATTGGGGCGACGATAATTTTCTCCACTTTAGGCGAACTTTAAGGCTGCTGCTGCACTATCGGCGACTGGGAAGAAGTAAGAGTTCGCCACTGATGACGCCATCGGCTGCCAAATCGCAGGACCTTTCGGCTCGGATTGCCGAGCTCGAAGCCGAGCTTGCAGACGAGCGCCAGGCGCGAAAAACGGCCGAGGAGATCAGTCGTGCCGCTACGGCAAGGATGGCGACGGTTAGTCACGAAATCCGTACGGCGGTCGGTGCGATCACTGCGATGGCCGACCTCCTGCTCGCGAGCGAACTCGACAGCGTGCAGAAGCGTTACGCAGACACACTCCTTCAATCGTCCCAGTCTCTGTTGACGGTTTTGAACGATATTCTGGATTTCTCAAAGTTGGAGGCGGGGCGCTTCAAAGTCGAAACGATTGCTTTCGACACCGCAAAGTTTGCGAAGTCCGTTCGAACAGCGCTTACGGCGCAGGCTTCCGAAAAGGGCCTCGTGAGCAAGCTGATCGTGTCGAAGGATTGCCCGAGGCACTTGGTTGGCGATCCGGCACGTCTGCGCCAGGTGATGAACAATCTGATTTCGAATGCAGTCAAGTTCACACCGAACGGCTCAGTCCAGGTCACCATTGGATTCGAGGAAGACGGCCCTGATCGCCTTCTGCGGTGCGAGGTTGTCGATACGGGGATCGGCCTTTCGAAAGACCAGCAGGAGGGATTGTTCCAACCCTATGGCCAGCCAGATGGATCTATCGCTGCGAAGTATGGCGGTACCGGACTCGGATTATCGATCTCACGCAAACTTGCCATGCTAATGGGCGGCGAACTTGGCGTGGAGAGCGTTCTCGGCGAGGGAAGTACGTTCTGGTTCACGGCCCGGGTCGGACAACCGGTGGGCGAAAAGGCGAAGCCTGCGAGCAGAAAACGCAAAGCTGCCGTAAGCGGTCCGTTGTCCGGGCATGCCCTCATTGTGGAGGACAACAGCGTCAATCAGACCTTGATTGCGGCCTATCTCGATCGCTTCGGCGTGACCTATGAGATGGCTGCCAATGGACGTCAGGCCGTCGAAGCGGTCAAGGAACGCCCATTCGACGTCGTTCTCATGGATGTCATGATGCCGGAAATGGATGGAATCGAGGCTACCAACAGTATACGAGCGCTCGATGAACCCCATTCGCTCGTTCCGATCATTGCTTTGACTGCAAATGCCATGAGGGGTGATCGGGAATCGTATCTTGCCGCCGGTATGGATGGCTATGTGTCAAAGCCAATGGACGCAGGGGCGTTGTTCAAAGTACTGGCAGAGCAGCTTCCGGCCGCTGACGACAATCAGTTGGCTCGTAGCATCGGTTGAGACTCGCCGGACTGACGTTCCGCTCGGCTCCATTTGTTGCACGTCATATTCGATCAAATGTGCTAGACGAACGCCCTCATACTGAGTGATTTTGTGAGGGGAAGTGGGTTTGGACTCTGCGATCCGGCAATCGCTGGCTGATCCGTTGTGGCGATCGCGCCGATTTGCCGAGTTGTTGGCTTTTGGGGCCATGCTCTGCTGTCTGGTCCCGAGGCTCAGCGTTGCTGTGCTTATCGTTGCGAGTCTTGCAGCACTCTTCATAGGCGATACGCGAAAGCAGCTCTTTGCACTCCTGCGGCGACGTGATGCTGCAACGGCACTGTCCCTCGCGCTATTCGGTTATCTGCTTGCAAACGCGGGCTGGGCGGTCGATCCGGCAGAAGCCTACTCCAAGGTGGGCACGGTTCTGATTATAGCTGTCAGTACAGTTGCAGTAATGACGGCACTTCATTCGCTGGACAGACAGGCACTGAAGTATGCACAGATCGCATTGGCGATCGGTCTCGCCGGCGGCCTTGCCGTTGTCGCGATCGGATGGGTGTCGGACCGAGCCGGTGCCAAGTTGCTCTATACACTCTTCCCGGATCTTCAGCCCGATAACAGAAAGTGGTTGATTGTCGAAGAAGACGGAACCGTCTTGACCGCGGGGAAGTGGGAACTCAATCGTCACATTGGAATGCTCGCACTGTTCGTCTGGGCCGCAATGCTGGTCACGGCGCGGGCCTTCGGGTCCAGGCGGGGTGCATGGCTGGCTGCTGGTTTCCTTGTCATCGCGGCTATCGTTATCGGCGTCTCCTACCATCAGGCCAGCCAGATCGCGCTTGCCGCAAGTGCGATCGTCTTCGCATTGAGCTCAATCTCGGCGCGTATTGTGCGGATCGGTCTTGCATGTCTTTGGTGTCTCTCATTCTTGGCGGTCGTTCCGGCCGCCAACCTGTCCTATCGGACTTTTGAGCTTCACAATGCCGAATGGCTGCCGCGTAGCGCACGTGCACGCGTGATTATTTGGGGTGAAACAGCCACCCGAATTGAAACGCGGCCATTGCTGGGTGTCGGTATTCGCTCGACCCGTCATCTGGACATGCCTGTAAGGAATGCGGAACTCCCCGCAGGGCAAGTCTACGGAAAGCGGACCGGTCGCCACGCCCACAACATCTACCTGCAGGCGTGGTTTGAACTCGGCGCAGTTGGTGTATTGCTGCTGATGGCCTCCGTCCTCTTTGTGTTCCTCAAGAGCGCACATTTGGCTGCAAAGGCGCAGCCCTACGCCAATGCAGCCTTTGCGATGTTCGCGACGCTTTCGGCCTTCTCCTGGGGGCTCTGGCAATCATGGTTATTGGCGGCATGGGGACTGGCGCTTGTTGCATTCTGTCTCGCGGCCTGGTCCGCCACTCGGGAGCACTCTTCGGAATAGTCAGTTACGGCGTTGCCGAACTCATCCTCTGCTCTAGTTGCAGCGCGATACCTTCGGATCACGCTACGCATACTGGGCGAGACCCAAACCGAGAGACCAGCTCTCTTTCTCGCCTTCGAGAAGGTTTACAAACACATCCTCCGGCCGAATGCCAGGATTCTCGGCCAGCAACTCGGCAATCCGCCGATACAGCGCTTTCTTTTGCTCGGCCGTGCGCGTGTTCCTTGCGCTGATCTGGATGTACACAAGGTCATCGCTGCGGGGGACATCAAGATAAGATGCGCCATAGCGGAAATTTGCAGGTTCATGTTCCGTGATGGTCATGAATTGATCGTCTTCGGGCACATCGAAAGTGTCGCGCATGGCTTGGTAGAGGCTGTCGAAAATCGCCTGCCGATAAGATTCCGGCTTCCCGGCACGAAGCGAAATATGAAGGAGTGGCATCATTGATCCCTTTCAGATTGTTGCGTTCCTACACATAGACGCTCCTCAATCATTTTGATATGCAATTGATATTGATCGTTGTAATTGGAAAATGAAATGATTAGACGTGATCTCGATGTCGACGCTGTCCGGTCGTTCGTGCGTATTGCTGAGCTTGGAAGTTTCACCCGGGCGGCTGAAGTTACACACACGACACAGTCCGCAGTCAGTCTGAAGCTGAAGCGGCTGGAAGAAAGGCTGGGCTGCCGGCTGATCGAGAGAACCTCAAGGTATGTAGAGCTTTCGGCACGGGGAGCGGCGTTCCTGGAACATGCGCGTGAACTTCTGGAAGTGCATGATCGCGCGTTTACCGTTTTTGCCGGCGCCAGGGAGCGTCTTACTATCGGCATTAGCGACCATGTGGCGGGACCGGAACTTCCGGCGTTGATTGCTCGCATGAACGCGCAGGATCCGCAGTTGTTGATCGAAATTCGTATCGGGTCTTCTGGCGACCTGCTTCAGAGCTTCGATCGCCGGGAACTCGATGCGGTGATCGCCCGTCTCGACGTTGGTCGAAGCGACGGAGAGGTTCTTGCTGAGGAAAAAATCTGTTGGTTCGCTGCACCTGGCTGGCAACACCGGGCTGGCGAGCCACTGCCGGTTGCTACCATGCCAGAACCCTGTGGGGTGCGGGCGTTGGCCGGGCAGATTCTCGATGAGGCCGATGTCTCCTGGACGGAAGTGTTCGTCGGCGGCGGCGTTGCGGCGGTCGCCGCGGCCGTCATGGCCGGTCTCGGTGTCGCCGCGCTTGCACGCCGCATGCTGCCCCTTGGAGCGGTCAGCGTCGGTCCGAAGCTGGGACTTCCCGAGTTGCCACGATTGCCGGTCTTGCTTCACTCCCGAGTCAATAGCAGTCGGCCGCGTGATGCGCTTACCGCGCTTTCCGTTGCTTTCAAAAGCGCTGTGCACGAATAGGTCTTTCAGACAGCGACATTGTCGCGCCGACCAGGTTTTGAGCGCCGTCGTTCGTCGCTTCACTTTGCGGTACCGAAACGGTACATCCTGTCCATGACCCAGCGATCGTTACTGATAACAGGCTGTTCCTCAGGTATCGGACTGCGCTGCGCGACCGGCATGCGCGATCGCGGATGGCGCGTGTTCGCAACCGCTCGCAAACCAGACGATATCGCCATGTTGGAAGCGGAAGGCTTTGAGGCGCTCGTTCTCGACTATCGCGATGCGACCTCCATCGAGACGTGTGCAAGAGAGGTTCTGCAGCGCACGAACGGCCAGCTTGGCGCACTCTTCAACAATGGCGGATATGGGCAGCATGGTGCGGTCGAGGATCTGCCGACGGCAGCATTGCGCGATCAGTTCGATGTCAATTTTTTCGGTTGGCACGATCTTACCTGCCGCATCATTCCGGCGATGCGGGCGAATGGTGGCGGGCGGATCGTGCAGAACTCATCGGTGCTTGGGTTCGTTTCTCTCAGTTATCGCGGAGCTTACAACGCTAGCAAGTTTGCCCTCGAAGGGTTGACCGATGCATTGCGGCGCGAACTCATCGGGACCGGTATCCATGTCTCCATCATCGAACCGGGTCCGATCCTCACACGGTTCGTTGAGACGGCACTGATCAATCTCAGAGCGAATATCGATTTGCAAAATTCGCCGCATGCCGATGTCTACAAGAACCGGATTGCTGCCATGGAGGCCGGTGGGAAGCAGCGGTTCAAGCTCAAGCCGAAAGCCGTTTTGAAGAAACTGATCCACGCTTTGGAAGCACCGAAACCGAAAGCCCGGTATCATGTGACGGCGCCAACGCATGTCATGGCTTTCGCCAAGCGCGTTCTCACAACGCGCGCCTTGGACCGAATCTCTGATTAGTTCAGTTTTCTGAGAGCTCGCGTCACGATCTCTCGGGCAATCGGGAAGGCGGATGTCGCAGCCGGAGAAGGCGCGTTGCAGACATGGAGCGTGCGGCGGCTTTCCTCAAATCGGAAGTCGTCGACGAGCTTGCCGTCGTTCGTGACGTTTTGAGCACGTACGCCTGGCCGATAGGGCTCCAGATCTTCCAGCTCTAGCGAGGGACAGTATTTTCGGCAGCGCTCGAGATAAATGCGTTTCGAAAGCGAGCCCTTGAGTTCGTAGAATCCGGCACCCGCCTGACTGGCGAGGAGCTTCCATAACCCCGGGAAGCGCGCCATGTCCCACAGATCTTTTGCTTCCGGCCAGTTGGTCCCGTAACGCTCACGCGCAAGGGAAAGAACGGCGTTCGGCCCGACCGTCAGATAGCCGCCGATCATGCGTGTAAGGTGAACGCCAAGGAAGGGGAGCTTGGGGTCTGGGACAGGATAGATGAGATGGTCGACCAACTGGCCGCGATGGGCTGCAACCTTGTAATACTCGCCACGGAACGGAACGATCCTGAAGTCGTTCTTCAGTCCGGCCATGCGTGCAACCCGGTCCGACTGCAGGCCGGCACAGGCGACCACGAGATGTGTCTCGATCACGCCGCTATCGGTTTCCACAATGATCTCTGAATCGCGCTCATCAAGACTCAGAACCCGCGTTCCGGTTCTGACTTCGCCGCCCGCCGCCTCGATGCGCGTGACGAGCTTCCGGCAGATCAACGCATAGTCGACGATTCCCGTCGTCGGGACCAAAAGAGCGGCATCCCCTGTGATGTTGGGTTCGATCTCTTTCAGCTCGTCTGCTCCGACCATCCGGTAGGTCAGGCCATTCGCTTTCACGCGTTCTTCCAGACCGGCCAGTCTCTCGACCTCGACCGCATCCGTGGCAACAATCAGCTTGCCGCACTGTTCGAACGGAACGTCATGCTCTTTGGCGAACGCCAGTGTTGCCTCCACACCGGCCTTGCAGAGCTGTGCCTTCAGACTGCCTGGTGCATAGTAGACGCCAGCATGAATAACACCGGAATTATGCCCTGATTGATGCTGTGCGACGTCGGTTTCTTTCTCAAGAACCAGAACCTTCGCGCCGGGACGATCGTCCAGAACCTGATTGGCCGAGGCCAGGCCGAGAATGCCGCCTCCGACTATCACAACATCATACATCGCTTCCGGGTCCCATTTTTTCCCATAATTTCGGGCGCACTTCGCGCCGCGAGCCGACAAAGGGATTGGTCCGACCCGCCATGACTTCTTTGATTTCTTGAAAGGCTATCGGTCGATAGCCCACGGCATCGACACCGACATCCATGCTATGGCCCCAGGGTGCATCTACGTAGCCGCCGTGGACATGACCGAACAGGTGCCAGGCACCATTGAATGCGCCGGGCCACTCACGCATTGGATAGTGGCAGAGGACGATCTTTTGCCTCTCGACACGGATCTCTTTGATATCGGAAACAGAAGCGAAAAGATCTGCGTGTGCGGGCACAGTTTCTTGCTCATGATTGCCGACAAGCAGATGGATCTCACCGTTCAGTCGGTGGATATATTGGTCGGGTCCTTTACCGGACCGAAAACAAAAGTCGCCGAGATGATAGATCGTGTCGCCGCGAGATACCGTGGCGTTCCATGTTTCGATCAGACTGGCATCCATATCGTCAACGGTGTCAAAGGGCCGTTCGCAGAGATCGAGGATCGCCTTATGACCGAAATGGGTGTCGGATGTGAAGAAGATCGTCATATGTGAGGGTCTATCAGCTGTGCTCCAGCAACCACAAGATGAGAGAGACCGACAATATCGAGAGTGTGGTTCCCAGGGCCACGGCAGCAGACACCGAGCCGACCGCAGCCTGGTAGCGGGTCGCAAACAGAAATGCGTTGGCGCCCGGCGGGCAGGCGGCAAAGAGAACGACGACCCCGGCCCAAAGCGGCGGCAGATGAAAGACATGAAACGCCAGAACCCAAGCAATCGATGGGAACACGACCAGTGACAGAATGCAGATCAGTGCCACGGTCGGTAATTGTCCCTTGATCTCGAACCCGTTGAGGCTGAGGCCCAGGGCAACCAGCGCTCCCGGAACGGCAGCCTGCCCCAGGAGGCTGATCATTTTGTCAGGGATCGGGTGAAGGCCGAGGCCCGTCTGACCCCAGGCAAGTCCGGCAAACAATGCGAGAATAATCGGATTGCGGGCCAGGCTGACAAACAGATCGCGCAGCAAACTGCCAAGTGCCAGCTCTCCACGCTTGCTTGCAATCTCAGCTTGCAGCGTTGCCGCGAACCATAGGATGGGGGAGCTGATCGAAAGGATCAGGGTCATCGGTATCGCCGCCTCAGCACCGAACCGGTCGAGGGCCAGTGGGATGCCAAGCATGACAATATTGCCAAAGCTCGCCCCCATTGAGATTGCGGCTCGATCGAGAGGCGATCTCTTGAGGAGTATCCAGGTTCCAAGCGATGCGAGGAGCCATGTTGCTGCACTGGCCCCGTAGTAAGCACCCCACAAAGCAAACGGTGTTGCCGCGCCTGCATCTGTTGTCGACATCATGCGAAACAGGAGCGCGGGCACGGCGACGGTGAAGACAAAGTCGGCCAACCCTTTGCCTGCGTTCTCACTGAGAATGGCGAAACGGGCCAGAAAGAATCCCAGCGCAATCAGGCCAAAGACCGGCGCTACCGTGGCGATAACATTTTGCATGACTTGGCATTCGACGCATCGCGGGCCCTGGCGTCAACCGGTCCCGAAGAAGAAGTGGCTTACTTTGGTGGGCAGTCGCTGGTCGTGCTTCCCGCTGCGGCAACGGGCTTTCCATTAATGAAAACGCCCGTCGAGCCCGTCACGATGGCGCCGCCACAACCTGTCTTGTCGCCGACAACGGCTGCCGGACGGCCATTGATAAAGACGTTGGGCGAACCTTCTACGACGGCATCACCGCATCCCGTGAGATCCCCGGCTCTTGCTGCCATCTTGCCGTCGATCGTGACATCGGAGCTTCCCGTGGCGACCGCTGGCGGGCAATCTTTGTTAGCCGGTTTCTTGTCATCCGCGGCCGCTCCCTCAGCGAACAGGGCCGAAAGAGCCAAACACAGAACCGGAAGATATCTCATCGAGGTGCCCCTTATTGCGGATCAGGGAGTTTCGTTCCGGGAGGATGGTATTTCACTTTGACACCCTCCATCACCGTGAAGGATTGATCCTGATCTTCGTGTGATTGGCTATCGCTTGTTTGACCTGGTGTGATCGTCTGCATGACGTTTGTTTCGGGTGTCTGATCAAGCTCGATAATATCGGCAAGAATCGTCTTTCTGACCTTGTCGACCCGACCTGGCGCCGGCGTGTCGTGCACAACCATCAATGAACGCGCGCCTTCCTCTCTCGACCAGTGCTCGATCGCTTCCGGTCGGTCGTCATCGATATTGGCGTGAAGGTCTCCGAGAAGTTCGAGTTCGGAGTCGCCGATGACGGCGCTTTCTTCATGGCGCATAGCGCCCTGCCAACGATAAACCTGCGATGGCACACCGACGGGCATCGTCGGTCCGGCCAGAATGATCATGTCTTCGCCATCGAGAAGTATCGACCGTGTGCCAAGACCACCGAGAGGCAGAAAGTACTTCCTGTAGCGTTGTTTCCCTTCGAGCCGTTGCGCCGCGAGCTGTCCGCTCTCGCTCTTCAGAGCCAGCTCGATGATAACGGCATATCCTCTCAGCACAGGGCCGCGGCACCCGAGAAAGACGCGTTCGCCACGAACGGCCAGGCCTTCGACATCCAATCCATTTTCTTTCGATGGCAGTTTCAGGAAGCGCTTGAGGTGCGGATCGTCCTCCAGAAGATCGACAAGCGCACTCTTCTTGCGATCGAATGAAAAAGTTTCCGGTCCGTGCCCATCGGCTATATCCGAACGCGATGGTATATCGAAAGTCTGGTCTGGCAGCAGCGCAAGAGGCACGCGGCCCAGGAAAAACCGATTGCTCGGTCGTTCGGTCTTGGTCAGCCGTTTCAGAGCTTTCTTCCGACTCATGGTCTCCGGCATGGGCGCCTTACGTGTCGTTGCGTGCGATCCCACGATCCAGAGCGACCAGGGACCGCCTTCCTGTCCGTCTATCGCCAGACCTTCAATGTCCATCTCGGAGCCCGGCTTCAGACTGTTCCCGTCTTTCTCAGAACCTTCGCTATCGATCGCGAAGATCTGTTCCAGCGGCAACTGCTTACGTTGGCCATACTGGCCCGGGGTCGTCTCGACCAGCCGGTCGAGATGCGCGCCTTCGTCGCTGGCCAGCCACAGCGTCTTGCCAATGCGGGCGACTGCCGAAAGATCATTCGGAAGGGTGGGAGCGGCTTCACTCGAGAAGTCGAGCACGATGCTGCCAGGCGAGCGGTCTTGAGTCATAGCTGATACTCGAGCGTTACCTAGATCTGAATTGGAGACCTCGCAAAGAAACACGTGGTCGTTCGTCTGTCACGTGAAGGTTGTCCCCCACCATTAACGCGAGGTAGCCCTGCGCTCTTGCGTTTCGACCTCTCGGCGGAGGCTGCGCGCATCATGCGTCTTCAAGTTCGACAGCAACCGTATCCTGACTGCCGCCGACCAATGCGACGACGTCGCTCATGATGGCATTGAGGCGGAAATCCTTGGGTGTATAGATTCTGGAAACTCCGAGCTGTCCCAGCACATTGATGTCGCCCTCAGGAATAATTCCCCCGACGACGACAGGAATATGCTCAAGTCCGCGCAGGCGCATTTCCGCCATAACGTCGCGCACGAGTGAGACATGACTGCCCGAGAGAATCGACAGGCCGACCACATGCGCCTTTTCGGAAAGCGCTGCGTCGACAATTTCCTTAGGCGTAAACCGAATACCTTCATAGACAACGGCCATGCCGCATTCGCGGGCGCGAACGGCAACCTGCTCGGCGCCATTGGAGTGACCGTCGAGACCTGGTTTGCCCACGAGAAAGGTCAGGGGACGGCCGAGTTTCTCCGAGGCATCCTCAACGGCTTTGCGGAGAGCTTCCAAGTCCGCTGTATCGCTGGCAATCGCCGCGGCAACCCCGGTCGGAGCCCGGTATTCTCCAAACACTTCGCGAAGAACCTGGCCCCACTCTCCCGTTGTGACGCCGGCGCGAGCTGCTTCGATCGAAGGGGGCATGATGTTCTGCCCTTCTGCCGCCGCCTTTTTTAGATTTGCGAGGGCCGTATCGACCGCTGCATTGTCGCGCTCGGCGCGCCAAGCCTGCAGGCGCGCAATCTGTTCAAGTTCAACCGCATCGGAAACTGTGACGATCCCATCCTCGCCGGTCGAAAGCGGGGATATTTCGGTTTCAGTCCATCGATTAACACCGACGACGACCTGTTCGCCCGACTCGATGGCTTCGACGCGGGCTGTATTGGATGCGACCAGGGCGTCCTTCATATAGTCGATCGCAGCGAGGGCACCCCCATCCGCTTCGATCCGTGCGAGTTCCGCGCGGGCCTCGTCTTTCAGTGCTTCGACCTTGTTGGTGATTTCCGCCGATCCGGCAAAGATGTCGCCATACTCCAGAAGGTCGGTCTCATAAGCGACGATCTGCTGCATGCGGATCGACCATTGCTGGTCCCAGGGGCGCGGGAGACCGTGCGCCTCGTTCCATGCCGGCAACTGTACGGCCCGTGCGCGCGCGTTCTTGGAAAGCACGACCGCCAGCATTTCCAACATGATACGGTAGACATTGTTTTCCGGCTGCTGCTCGGTAAGGCCGAGACTGTTGACCTGAACACCATAGCGAAAACGCCGAAGTTTCGGATCTTCCACGCCGTATCGTGTCGCGCAGATTTCATCCCAGAGCTCGGTGAACGCGCGCATCTTGCCGATCTCGGTGACGAACCGCAGGCCGGCATTGACGAAGAACGATATGCGGCCGACCACGTTCGGAAAATCTTCGGGGCTGACAGCGCCAGAATCGCGCACGGTATCGAGCACAGCCTGGGCGGTCGCTAACGCGAAACTCAGCTCCTGAACTGGTGTCGCACCGGCTTCTTGAAGGTGGTAGGAGCAGACATTGGTGGGATTCCATTTCGGCATCTCTGCGCAGGTATAGACGATGATGTCCGAAATCAGCCTTAGCGAGGGCTCCGGCGGGAACATGTATGTTCCACGTGAAAGATACTCCTTCACGATATCGTTCTGGATTGTGCCCATGAGTTTGGACGGGTCGGCGCCTTGTTCCTCGGCTACGACCACATAGAGCGACAGCAGCCACGCGGCCGTCGCATTGATCGTCATGGACGTGTTCATCTTCTCGAGAGGAATGTTCTCGAAAAGTGCGCGCATGTCACCGACATGGCTGATCGGAACGCCGACCTTGCCGACCTCGCCGCGCGCCAGGTCGTGATCGGAATCGTAGCCGGTCTGGGTTGGCAGATCGAAGGCGACCGAGAGTCCGGTCTGGCCTTTTTCGAGATTTGATCGATAGAGCGCGTTCGAGGCTTTCGCCGTCGAATGACCCGAATAGGTTCGGATCAGCCAGGGCCGGCTTCTCTTGTTGCTTGTTTCAGCCGTTGATCCGGACATCACGCACGCTCCTCAATCAAACCTGATCCCTTCGCAGGCGCCACAGATTAGTTTGCTGCGCTGCGAAAGAAAAGGCCCGTGCGCGATGCCCCTATGCGAAAGGATGTAGCCGGACGATTGGCACTCGAGCCGTGCCTATTTCTTGATCAGACCAATCACGAAAAGAAGAATTACGGCCCCGATAACCGCATGAATGATCGATCCGACCAGTCCTGCAGCAAGGCTGATGCCGAACTTCGGCAGAAGGAATCCTGCAATGAATGCGCCTAAGACGCCAACGATGA
Organism: Methyloligellaceae bacterium; assembly: GCA_965227905.1. Taxonomy (GTDB): domain Bacteria; phylum Pseudomonadota; class Alphaproteobacteria; order Rhizobiales; family Methyloligellaceae; genus CBDDHT01. The sequence goes on along the minus strand of OZ245780.1, from coordinate 5,709,606 downwards.
TGTTGCCGACCAGGCCAAACCCGCCACCGCGCATGATCAATCCGGCCAACCAACCGGCTACCAGGCCGACCAGCAACAGTATCAGAAGGGCTTCAATCCCCATTTTTCATTCTCCCCACGCCCGAAGCTTGCCAATTTTCGCATCGCCGGTACGGCGTTTTCCGGATCTGATGCATGTGGACAACTATGAAAATGCCGATGATCGATCGACCCGAAAACCAGTGTCCTGTTGCGGAGGTAGCGAGGCGTTGGCGCCGTTTCAAGCATGCGTTGCGCGATTTGCAAGCAGCCATGCATTTGACGCAATTGATGCTGCAATGCAAAAGTTTTATTGCATCGCCATATACTTTCGAAGAATATCCCCCCTCAGCGGAGACGATTGTAGCCCGGCCTCGATATGCAGACGGGTTGTTTTTGGGAGCAGGAAGCTATGAACACGACAGCCCTGGCAGAAGTGCCGAAGCCGGAAGGTGACTACAAGGATCTTTACGAAATTGGCGAAATTCCGCCACTCGGCCATGTGCCGAAAGAGATGTATGCCTGGTCAATTCGTAAGGATCGCCATGGCCCTCCCGAAGAGGCCATGCAGATCGAGGTCGTGCCGACATGGGAACTCGACAGCCACGATGTGCTTGTTCTCGTGATGGCGGCTGGTGTCAATTACAACGGAATCTGGGCTGCCTTGGGCGAGCCGATTTCGACCCTCGACGGCCACAAACACCCATTTCACATTGCCGGTTCCGACGCCTCGGGGATCGTTTGGGCCGTGGGCTCGAAGGTCAAGACGTGGAAAGTCGGCGACGAGGTTGTGGTTCACTGCAACCAGGATGACGGCGACGACGACGAATGCAATGGCGGCGATCCAATGCTGTCTTCGACGCAGCGTATTTGGGGATATGAGACGCCGGATGGCTCATTCGCTCAGTTTACGCGCGTTCAGGCACAACAGCTCATGCAGCGTCCCAAACACCTCACCTGGGAAGAGTCTGCGTGTTACACGCTGACGCACGCAACGGCCTATCGCATGCTTTTCGGCCATGAGCCCCATGTTCTGCGACCCGGGCACAATGTCCTGGTCTGGGGCGCCAGCGGGGGGCTCGGCTCAATGGCAATCCAGATCTGCGCGACGGCCGGCGCCAACGCCATCGGCGTCATCTCGGATGAGGACAAGCGCGACTTCGTCATGTCCCTTGGTGCTAAAGGGGTAATCAATCGGCGCGATTTCGATTGTTGGGGCGCGTTGCCGGAAGTGAATTCGGATGCCTACAAGAACTGGTTTGGTCAGGTTCGCAAATTCGGCAAGGCCATCTGGGATATCACCGGCAAGGGCGTGAATGTCGATTGCGTGTTTGAGCATCCCGGAGAAGCAACGTTCCCGGTCTCGACCTTTGTCGTGAAACGCGGCGGTATGGTTGTGTTCTGTGCGGGAACCTCAGGCTATAATCTCACCATGGATGCTCGGTATGTCTGGATGCATCAAAAGCGTGTTCAGGGCTCGCATTTCGCCCATCTGAAGCAGGCCAGCGAGGCCAACAAGCTGGTGATCGAGCGACGCGTCGATCCGTGCATGTCCGAGGTGTTTCCCTGGAACCAGATTCCCAAGGCACATACGTCCATGTGGAAGAACGAGCATCGTCCCGGGAACATGGCCGTGCTCGTCTCGGCGCCGCGCACAGATCTTCGAACCTTTGAAGACGTGCTCGAAGCAAGTGGCAGTGCCGCCTAGGCAAAGCAATACTGGAGTCGATCAATCTAACGGTTGGTCGACTCTGCTCTACTCACGTCTTTCAGTGCGAGCGCCGTCTGACCGGTACACTGACGGAGATCTCGCCAGCATGCTCAAACTCGAGCTTTAGCGCGATCTTGCCACCTTCATTGAGAGGGGCGGCAACGCCAATCAGCGTGATGTGTTGACCGCCAGGCTCAAGCGCCTTGGTCGCCCCAGCAGCGATCTCCAAACCGCCGCTGACTCTCCGCATCCGCATGGTGTTGCCGTCGCGAACATGTTCGTGGAGTTCTATTCTCTCGGCAGCGCCACCGCCAACAGAGAGAAGCTTGTCCGCCCGTGATCCAGCATTCGTGATCGTCAAATAGGCATCACTGTTGGCGCTCTTGCCAAGCGTTGGGCGTGCCCAGGCCTCTTTGACGGAGATCATACCATTCGTGCTTTCATCCTGGCCGGCAAAAGCATAGAGCCCGCCCGCCGTCAGGATGACCGCAGCAGCAATTTCGAATGATCGAACCGGTCGCACCTTTGACGCCTCGTACTCGAAGAGTGTGATCACCATATATAAGAGGTGAAATGCGGTTGCTGCAGGGAAGATTCGTGCGCCATGGTGTCGCAAGATCGCCCAATACTGCGGACTTTGGCGTGTTTGCGGGAACCGATTGGAACAGCAGAGCATTCGTCTGATAGACTAAGGGTCGGCATTGACCCGGTGTGCTGATAGGTCCTTACCAATGGACAATACAGGTTCGAAACAGGATGCGCTGGCTTCGCTGGCACTAGACTCGATCGCGGTCGGGGGCTCGTGCTGTGATGAAAGTCAGGTGCGCGACCGCGATGACACGAAGCCAGCGGCATCGGCATGCTGTCCGACCGAATCCGCGCGCAAGCGTGATTGGTTGCTATGGGGGTCCGGCACAGTCGTAGCTGTCGCCTATTTCATGCATCTCACTGGATTGGGAATGATGCTGCCGGAAAGTGCGCATCATTTTACCCATGGTGCGTTCGAATTCATGAATGTCATGTGGTGGGGTCTGATACTCGGCATCGTCTTTGTCGGCATTCTGGATCGGGTACCGCGTGAACTCGTGATGAGTGCATTCGGCCATGGCAACGGGATTAACGGAGTTCTGAGAGCGACGGGTGCGGGACTTCTGTTCGATCTTTGCAGTCACGGAATTCTACTCGTCGGGCTGAAGCTCTATGAGCGCGGCGCAAGCCTCGGCCAGACTATGGCTTTCTTGATCGCAAGCCCATGGAATTCGATTTCTTTGACCGTCATCCTGATCGCGTTGGTTGGCTTCAAGTGGACCTTGGCGTTCATCGTCCTGTCGGCAGTGATCGCCGTTGTCTCGGGAATGATTTTCGAGCGACTGGTGGCTCGCGGCACGCTTCCCGACAATCCACACAGGCTTGAAGCAGGACCGGAGGTGGCGTTTTGGCCGGAAGCCAGGCGACGCTGGTCGCAGATAGAATGGTCGCCCTCGCTGGCCCGTGACGTCTTAGTCGACGGTGTGAAAGGTTCGCGCATGATCATGCGGTGGATCTTGTTCGGCGTTGTCCTTGCCGCAGCCATCCGTGCGCTCCTTCCGCCGGAGGTCTTCTCTGCCTATTTCGGGCCTACGCTTCTCGGCTTGGGCATGACACTTATTGCCACGACGATCATTGAGGTCTGCTCCGAAGGGTCCAGCCCGATCGCCGCCGACCTGTTGACGCGCGCATCCGCTCCCGGCAACGCATTCACATTCCTGATGGCGGGCGTCGCCACCGACTACACCGAGATCATGGGGATCAAGGAGTACACCAAGAGCTGGAAGATCGCTTTGTTCCTGCCGCTGGTGACGGTGCCACAGGTCCTCGCTCTAGGCGCGATCTTGAACTTGGCTGGTGGTTAGAGCTCTTATCCGTTCGATTTGACTCCTGCCGGTGTCATCAGGCGCTCTGGACAGTTGCGCGCGTTTTGCCATTCGGACTCGACACAAAAAAGCCTCGCAGAAAATGCGAGGCTTTTGGGTTCGTATGGTCGTTCGATCGACCGACAGGGCAGGCGTCCAAACGAACGCTGTCGCGTCAGGGTGAAATTGCGAAGACCTTGCGCATCGTTTCTTTCTGCGGCTCGTCTGAGTCGAGCTCGATCTCACGATTGTTGTCTGCGACCATGAAGGAGCCGCCGTCCTGGCCGTAGAGATCATGACGGAAGTAGGGGGTCCCATTCTCGGATGCCCACGATGTGACATAGACGAAGTGAACCGGTACGGCCTTCTTCAGCTTATAGCTCCGCTGAACGCCATCCTGGACGGATGCATCGACCAATGTCGGCGTCCATTCGTCATGGCGCTGCAAGAGCCAGTTGGCAAGATCCATGACCTTTTCAACCCGGACGCAACCGGAACTGAAGGCCCGCGAGCTTTGCTGGAAGAGGTCTTTCAGTGGCGTGTCATGAAGATAGACGATTTCCTTGTTCGGCATGTTGATCCGAACGAGACCGAGCGCATTCCAGGGTCCCGGATCCTGCCGGAACTTGTATTTGTAGACGTCCGGGGAGTGCCAGTCGATTGTCTCCGGATCCATCGGCTCGGCGCCCCAAGTCTTTAGCAACGAGAAATGTTGCTCGCGGAAATAGGCCGGATTTTTCCGAATTGTCGGGATCAAGTCTTTATGGGCGATCGAGTCCGGCACGCGCCAGTAGGGGTAGAAATTCAGCTCTTTGATCTTTGCAGAGATAACAGGCGTCGCACGGCTTGGCTTGCCGGCGATTACGCCGCTTTCCAAACCGATGCGTTGGCCGTTCTCCTCCATCGCATACAGTTTGAACGATGGAACATTCACGAGGACATATCGCTCGGCCTCATTGATCTTTGCAAGGTCGTGCAAGCGCTGAAGGTTGATTCTGAGTTGATGCAACCGGGCGGCGGCGGGAACATTCAGTGCCCTGCGTGTGCGCCGATCGACGAATCCGGTCAATCGCATTCCATGTCGTCTCTGGAAACGGGCTACGGCACGTTCGAGATGACGATCATATTCCCAGTCTGAACGGGTGCGCTTCTGTAGATCGCCGGTGAGCCAGAGTCGGCGCCGAAGCTTGCGAACGGCGTCACCGCCATCACCGGGGCGCAGGGTGCGTTCTGGGACTTTCTGCCAACCACCCTGATCGACAATGGACTGGTAGCGTTGCACCGCTCGTGAGAGCCCGTTGATTGATTGTTGGCTGACAAGAGGCGGCAGCGGCTGGAATTCGTTATCCATGCTGGCAGCCAGGGCATCGCGCTTCTTACGTGCCCGAGCGCGTCGCTCATTTGTTGATAGCGGTTGTCGGGTATGGGAGTCGAAGCCAGGGAGACTGCTCCACGCGTCATCCGCATGGGTCGGAATGGGTGTCGCCATCGTGAAGCCGGTGACGAGACCTGCTCCAAGCATAAAAAGGCGCCAATTATCGCGTCGAACACGAACTCTGCCGGAAAAGAGTTGTTTCATGCCGTTCTCGATTGCCTATGTGATTCCATGACGTTGTCGGTCAATCTTTGACCTGTTAGCGAGTCATACCAGCCGAGATTGCCTAAGGCTGACTAAGAGCGCAAGACCTACGCCGCGCCTTACTGGGATGCGCCATCTCCGTTCAATGAGCAAGTCACAGATTCGTGGTGACTATTTGACGAAAAATCGCGAACTTTCTTTGTGAAACAATCGTTTTAACATGGTTGATGCACATTTTTCCCCAGGGGATTTGGGCTGTCAAACCCGCTATCCTGGTCGGATGAAAAACGAATCCATCTTCGATGTGGGCAGTCTTGCCTGGGACAATGTGGCAGCCCGGCTCGACGCTGGGGCTGCGGCGCTGCTGCCAATAGGAGCCGGCGCAAAAACCCATGGCTTTCATTTGCCCATGAATACAGACCAAATTCAGGCTGAATGGCTTGCGCGGCGGATCGCGGCTGAACTGGATGTTCTGGTTTGGCCCACACTGACTTACGGCCACTATCCGGTTTTCGTGCGCTATGCCGGTAGTTGCAGTTTGCAGGCGGCAACATTCAAAGCTGTCGTGACGGAGATTATCCAGGGGATCATGGGTTTCGAGCCCCGCGCGGTACTGGTTCTGGACACCGGAATCAGCACACTCAAGCCCGTCGCAGAGGCGATCGCCGATCTATCAGATCCCCGGGTTCATCATCTGCGCATTCATGATGGACCGCATTATCGAGAGGCCGCCGATAGCTTGCGTGAACAGTCTCACGGCTCACACGCCGACGAACTCGAGACGTCGCGCATGTTGGCGATTGCGCCGGATCGTGTCGATATGACGCGAGCTGCCGCATCGCCAAGCGAAGACGCTTTCGATGCCAATCTCGGTCCTTTGACGCCGGACGACCCTTCGTCGCCCAACTACAGCGAGAGCGGTAGTTTTGGGGATCCTACGCTAGCCACGCCAGTGAAAGGTGCGAAGCTGATCGACGCCATGGTTTTGGATATTCTGGAAATGGCAAGTGAAGCAGTGACCGTGGGCGTCAAGTGATTCCGATCTCGGGGTAGGGCTTGTTCTCGCGAACGCGTTCGTAGCCGAGGCGGCTCAGATCGATAGTCTGATACCCCCCGTCGAGGATCAGCTCAGAGAGGGCGCGGCCGACGGCTGGGGCGTGCATGACACCATGGCCGGAAAACCCGCTGGCGGTGACGATGTTCTCATAGTCGGGTGAGAACGGTCCGATGATCATGTTGCCATCGAGTACGTTCTGCGCGTAGTGGCCGCCCCAGGTGGATTGAAGCTTGATGCGCTCGAATTTCGGAAGTCTTGTCGCGATCAGAGGCCAGACGGACTCTTCGAAATAATCTGCGAAGAAGCCTCGGTCGACATCCCATATCCATCCGGGTTCGACGTCCGTGCTGGGGCACCCGCCGGCAAAGCCGCTGCCTTCCGGACGAAAGAACATGCCCGTCTCGTCCTTTACCAGCGGGAGCGGCTCGATCGGTTGATCGCAAAGCCAAAAGTGTTGGACGCGACACATCGGAACGATCGGGAGATCGGCGCCAATCAGACCGGCAATTTCGTTGGCCCACGGTCCAGCGGTATTGATGAAATAATCACCAAGTATTTCCTCACCACTCTCCAGTTTCGCTAAATTTAGTGCCCGGCTGTCACCCGTCAGCGCGACAACGCGCCCTTCCGTGAACTGAACCCCTTGGCTCTGTGCTTTGCGGCGAAAGGCGCGCAAGGCGGCGTAGGGATCGATCCAGCCATCTTCGGGTGAGTGGCAGGCGAGGGCGACATCGTCGCAACCGATCGATGGAAATCGTGACCTAAGTTCAGCGGCGTCCATGACGTCCACGGGGACGCCCTCATCTTCCTGAAGCTTGGCATTCTCCGAGAGCGTTTCTGCGCCGTCGCTTGTGACTGTGAAGAGATAGCCTTGCCGGCGAAACTGAATATCTACCGGTTCGTCATCGACCGAGAGATGCTCGGCACAGTCGGCGTAGAACGCCAGACTGTCACAAGACATTCGGATATTCTCCGGCCGGCTGAAAAGGCGTCGAACGCCGCCGGCTGCTTGCGGCGTTGTTGCACGTTCGTAGCTGGTATCGGCTTCCAGAACGACGATGTTGCCGCCGCGACCCTCTCGGCTGAGATAATAAGCTGCCGCGCATCCAATGATGCCGCCACCGATAATGATGATGTCTGCTTTTCTTTGCATTTGGGATATTTCCAATGGCGTGACCTGCCGCAGAAGGGCAATGTGGCTGGCGCGCAGAAATTCAGTAGCCTACGTGCGAGCACACAAAAGCTACCACAAGAGCCGGAATTGGAAATGGGAGGTTTGCATTTGAAAAGAGGGGAGGGATCTCGAACATATCGCAACAATCTTGGTATGCCTGGCGACGACCTACTCTCCCACATGCTTTCCATGCAGTACCATCGGCGCTGGAGCGTTTCACGGCCGAGTTCGGGATGGGATCGGGTGCAGCCACTCCGCCAAAACCACCAGGCAAACGAAGATTGCTTGGAGAAGAGTCTTTAGCTTGCACTACCGGCCTTCGGCCTACTTGAGTGCGTTTGGGTGCTCACTAACGCCTTGCGGCTTCTCATATGCACACCCGCCAAAACTCGTTGGCGATATATCTGGTCAAATCAATCTCAGGCAATTGTCTGAGCACTGGTAATGAGGGCGATCAAGCCTATCGAGCGATTAGTACTGGTTAGCTCCATGCATTGCTGCACTTCCACACCCAGCCTATCAACGTGGTGGTCTTCCACGGCTCTCAAGGGAGAACTAGTCTTGAGGGGGGCTTCCCGCTTAGATGCTTTCAGCGGTTATCCCTTCCGTACATAGCTACCCTGCTGTGCCGTTGGCACGACAACAGGTCCACCAGAGGTACGTCCATCCCGGTCCTCTCGTACTAAGGACAGCTCCTCTCAATTCTCCTACACCCACGGCAGATAGGGACCGAACTGTCTCACGACGTTCTAAACCCAGCTCACGTACCGCTTTAATTGGCGAACAGCCAAACCCTTGGGACCTGCTCCAGCCCCAGGATGCGATGAGCCGACATCGAGGTGCCAAACAACGCCGTCGATATGGACTCTTGGGCGTCATCAGCCTGTTATCCCCGGCGTACCTTTTATCCGTTGAGCGATGGCCCTTCCACACGGGACCACCGGATCACTATGACCGACTTTCGTCTCTGCTCGATCTGTCGATCTCGCAGTCAGGCAGGCTTATGCCATTGCACTCGACAGCTGATTTCCGACCAGCTTGAGCCTACCATCGCGCGCCTCCGTTACTCTTTGGGAGGCGACCGCCCCAGTCAAACTACCCGCCACACACGGTCCCGGACCCGGGTTCACGGGTCGCGGTTAGACATCCATAATTACAAGGGTGGTATTTCAAGGGTGACTCCCCGACAGCTGGCGCCGCCGGTTCAAAGTCTCCCACCTATCCTACACATGCAGTTACGAATGCCAGTGTGAAGCTGTAGTAAAGGTGCACGGGGTCTTTCCGTCTGACCGCAGGTAGCCCGCATCTTCACGGGCAATTCAATTTCACTGAGTCCGCATTGGAGACAGCGGGGAAGTCGTTACGCCATTCGTGCAGGTCGGAACTTACCCGACAAGGAATTTCGCTACCTTAGGACCGTTATAGTTACGGCCGCCGTTTACCGGGGCTTCAGTTCGGAGCTCTCACCCCTCTCTTTAACCTTCCGGCACCGGGCAGGCGTCAGACCCTATACGTCGTCTTGCGACTTCGCAGAGCCCTATGTTTTTACTAAACAGTCGCCACCCCCTGGTCTGTGCCCCCGACCAATGGTTGCCCAAAGGCCGGGCCCCCTTCTCCCGAAGTTACGGGGGTATTTTGCCGAGTTCCTTCAATGCGGTTCTCTCAAGCGCCTTGGTATACTCTACCAATCCACCTGTGTCGGTTTCGGGTACGGTCTAATGTGAGGGCTATTTCCTGGAACACCTTCGCGGCCTTTCCAATCCGATTAGGAAAGACAACTTACAGCATTCGTCACCACTCACTGGCCTGGGAATATTAACCCAGTTCCCATCGACTACGCCTTTCGGCCTCGCCTTAGGGGCCGGCTAACCCTGCGCAGATTAGCTTTACGCAGGAACCCTTGGATTTTCGGCGAGAGTGTCTCTCACACTCTTTATCGTTACTCATGTCAGCATTCTCACTTCCGATGTCTCCAAGCCACCTCGCGGTGACCCTTCGCAGACTTACGGAACGCTCCGCTACCGCGTGACAAGTCACGCTCGCAGTTTCGGTGTATGGCTTTAGCCCCGTTACATTTTCGGCGCAGAAACCCTTATTTAGACCAGTGAGCTGTTACGCTTTCTTTAAAGGATGGCTGCTTCTAAGCCAACCTCCTGGTTGTTTTGGGGTTTTCAC